>SKKK01000362.1 GCA_007121535.1 Planctomycetaceae bacterium
TGCATCTGCTGACGCCGGTGACCATCGCGGCGCTGCTGACCACGCTGGTCCTGCTGTTCTCCTTCAAAGGCGACGTGATCCTGTCGAATCCGTTGACGATCGTTTGGATCGCCATCCCGTTGTTCCTGCAGACCGTGCTGATCTTCGCGTTGGGCTATGCGTTGGCCAGGGCGTTGAGGCTGTCGTATCAGGACGCCGCGCCCGCGGCCATGATCGGGGCGTCGAATCACTTCGAGGTTGCGATCGCCACCGCCACGATGCTGTTCGGACTCGCCTCGGGCGCCGCTCTGGCGACCGTGGTCGGCGTCCTGATCGAGGTCCCCGTCATGCTGATGCTCGTCCGCTTCTGCACGCGGACCCAACGCTGGTTCGCAGCCGCGTGACGAACCGGCCCCTTCGTTCCGGGTTTTCTGGTCTACTCCCGCGGCAACCGGGTCGATATCGAGTCGCGAGCGGCAGACGAATCGTTGGCAGCAGATCACTGCGGCAGGGAGCGGAACACTGGCAATCGCCGATAGCTCCCCATGCCCTGTGGCAAGCGGTCTTGGGGTTTGGTAGGCTGGGGGATGGGGATTGGGCAATCGGGGCTGGCGGCCATCCGACGAGGGGTCGAAGTGAGCGAGTGAGAGGCATGAAAATGATCGTCAAGCTATCAGTGTTCTGGTGTTTGGGGCCGATGGGTGGTCTGCTGTTGGCATTCGGTTGTTCTGGAGCTGGAGACCAGTCGCCCACTCCAGATCTATTAGGGGAAAATACCGAGACTGGGCCCGGGAATGTTGCGTCGGTTGCTGCAAAGCCGCCTGGGCTGACCATCGCCCCGTTCGATGCCGAGGAGGCACGTGTTCATCAGGAGTCCTGGGCGGAACATTTGGGAGTGGAGGTGGAAATCGAGAATCCAATCGGGATGCAGCTTCGGTTAATCCCCCCTGGCGAATTCATGATGGGCTCGCCGGAGTCGGAGGAGGGACGGCGGGACGACGAGAGTCCCCAGCACCGTGTTCGTATCACGCGACCGTTTTACCTGGGCGTATATCCTGTGACGCAATCGGAGTGGGCGTCGGTGATGGGGAACAACCCGAGTGCTTTCTCTTCAGACGGCCGAAATAGCGATCGTGTTTCAGGCCTGTCGCCAGATGATTTTCCTGTCGAGATGGTCAGTTGGGAGGATGCACAGGAGTTCATTGGGGAATTGAACGAACGTTCCGAGGAAACGGGTTGGGTTCATCGTTTGCCTACGGAGGCGGAGTGGGAGCATGCCTGTCGCGCGGGTACGACGACTCGTTACTATTTTGGTGTTGACGAAGCGGAACTGGGTGAATATGCCTGGTTTAGAGTTAATTCGGGGAGTCGGCCTCATCCAGTCGGTCAGAAGCGTCCAAATGCCTGGGGGTTGTACGACATGCACGGCAACGTGTGGGAATTGTGTTTTGATTGGTATTCTGCGGATTATTACGCGAACTCCCCGCTGGAGGATCCGACGGGTCCTGAAGGGGGCTCGAATCGCGTGTTCCGCGGCGGCGGCTGGTCCAGCACGGCCAGGGCCTGCCGCTCGGCGTTCCGGCACGGGCTCCCGCCCGGGCACCGGTTCGACTTCCTGGGCTTGCGCGTCGCCTTCAGTTCGGTGGATTAGTCCGGCGGCCGGGTCCCAGTCCCGCAAGCGTAGCCTGTAGCGTAGGCTGAACCGGCATCGTGCGGAGCGGAGCCGAGGGCGGTTCATGCCGGAGCGGAAGGCGGAGCGCGGGCCAGCAAGCCCGTTTATCGCCGACGCGGGGTGGGGCGGATATTGCCGTCGTGCAACGAGCCGACCATCAGCAGGCCGCCGACGATCAGCAAGATCAGCCAGGACTCGAAGATGAGACCGGCGAAACCGGCAATCAGCAGGTTGCCGCCGACGGCGACCGTGTTCTCAGTTTCCTTCCGGCTATGTTGTTCCGCACGCAGGGTCCAGCCCGTGCCGGCCCATGCGACGGATCGGTTCTCGATGCCGGTCATGCCGTCCGCCCGCGCTTCCAGATTATTCAGCCGGAGCCCGCTTCAAGGCCACTTCGGCGACGCGGCGGCCTAGGTTCCGCACGGTGGCGAGCCCGACTTCGTCATCCGAGATGTCGTCCGTGCCGGGATTCCACACGGCGCCGCCGGCGTGGGCTGTCGGACGCCCGTCGCCCACGATGATCATCTCCTGGCACAGCAGCGCCGAGTGAATGGCCTGGAGGGTCAACTCCTGGCCTCCATTGCGCGCACCGCCGACAGCTACCGCCCCGCCGATCTTGTCGGCCAGTGCGAACCGCCGAGCCCGCAGGGCGAAACAGCGGTCGATCAACGCCTTGCACAGCGCGGTCACATTGCGGTAGTAGACAGGCGAGCCGATAATGATGCCCGCGACCCGCCGGTCGACGAGTTTCGCCGCCACGTCGGGGAAATCGTCGCGATGGCCCGGTTTCAGCGGGACGCCGGCGGCCATGTAGCCGGGAATCTCCATGTCGGCCAGGTCGATCAGTTCCGTTTCGATCCGCTCCGGATCGACCGCCTTGGCCGCCTCGAGACAGAAGCCCAGGGCCTGAACGGTCGTCTTCCCGGCCCGTGGGCTGCAAGCAACCGCGATAATCTTGATGGTCTTCGGTGGTGCGTCCTCTGCACCGGCCGCCAGGGGGCCGAGGCTGGCCGCCGTGCCGACACCCATGGCTTGAACAAACGTTCGACGTGTTACGGAAGATTCCATGATGAAACCCCCTTTGCAAAACAGCTTCACTTTAGGCGAATTTCGTCGCCTCGGTTCCGCCGGCCTGACCAGCCAGCGTGCGAGCAACCGTTGCTCGTTACCATGGATTGTACTTGTGCCGAAGACCCTGTCAACTAACTAAATACCCCACCAACGTTCTACACGGGATATCTCGGGCGAAGGCTGGCCTGGTCAATTTCCTAAAGTGCTACCATTTCGGCAGTTGCGCGTTTGAGTGCGGATCGGTATTCGGCGTAGACGGCGTGGCGGCGTGAGGTTACTGTCGAAGGAAAGTGTTCCTGCGTCCATGCAGCGACGTCCTTTGCTAAGGTGCGAGTAAAGCCTTGCATCACGCGCTCTGGTGTTGTCGGTTTTAACAATGCCGGTAAGCATGCTAACAGACTTGTGAACCCGCTCTTCGATTGCTGACGTTCGAGTTGTTTGTACAACCCAAAAACCGATTCCAGAATCTCCGTACTCATCGGTAAACGCTCGGCCTCCCGGAGAGGCTTCTCCGACTCCGCCACGAAGTCGATCAATCGCTGGGCCAATTCTTTGCTTGTGCCGTGTTTGAGTTCTTTACCGATCGCCGCCCGCAATTCGAGCGAGGCGCCTTTGAAAAGACCCTGCTCATTGATGAAGGTCACCGACGCCCAAACCACCTCCTGGCACTCTTGCCCGACCGCAATCTCATCCGCGTAGTCCTCGACCCAACCCAGCTTCTCTTCCATCCGCTCGTCGCGAATCCCCGCGCGTCCTTTCGCCCGGGGATTCCTCAACAGCCACAGGATTATGCTTAGCCATAGCAACGTGCTCGACAGATTCATGAAGCGTGCTTTCTGCTTGGGACTCGGCGGAGTCAGGTGGGCCAGTTCGGTTTGCTGGATCGACGAACGCGTGGAACCGATCTTCGCGCCCACCTCTTTGAATCGTTCGTCCTTGCCGATCAGCGACTTCACAACATTGGTCGCGTAATGCTTGAACTCGCGGATCACAATCGTGTCCTCACCCCGGTTTTCCAGGCATTTTGCCCCGTCACGCAATTCCACTGCACCATCGACCAGCACCGCTCGAGGCGTTCCGTGGCGATCAGCAAGTGCTTCGTATTCCCGTTCCATATCCGTCGTTTTCCAGGAATCGCCCGGCTTGATTTCCAGCACGCGAACATCTTCATGCCTCAGAGCCTTTCCCGGCTCGGGCATCGCCGCGGCATTCACGCCCAGTGCCAGCATCACCTTCTCGGACCCGATTTGATTGGAGTGGTCGACCATGATGACCAGCGACTCATTGGAATCGGCTGGCTGTTTCAGTTCATCAATTCCCAACCGTTGAAGCCAGTTGCGAATGCTCGTCCGGCTCGGCAGGTCTTGGGCGACGCCCAACCACTGAAAAAACACTTGCAGTGTTCGGGCAGCCCCTCGAATACCAACCACGCGAGTCAGATTCAGGGACAACGAAATCATGGGCGCTCCGTACCCATGGGTGCCCAGAGGAAGATCTTCCGGGAGGTTGATGCATTGTCTGGCCTGATCACGTTGCCGATCGGCTTCGACAGCCCGCTGTTTGAGGCCAGCAATTCCTTCTTGTTGGTGTTGGAGTTGCTCTTGTTGCCGATCCAATTGGGACTGGAGTTCGGCGATCTGTCGGTTGAGATCACAGACTCTTGCGGTCTGCGTCTCTCGACTCCTCAGCAGAACCGCGGCGACAACGCGGATTGGGGACTTGAATTCCTTGACCTTTGCGTACCATGACGTAACCACTGTGGCGCACCTTCGCTCTTGGGTTGCTTTGACTTCCAAGAACTACCAAGTTGCGCAACAGCCTTGCAATACCAATTTTCTCCAACCTTCCTAGGTTCCGGGTTTCTGACCGGGCCAGGCGAAGGCTGGGGGGCAGCACAAGGCGTTGTGATGAAAGGAGTTACGCACTGGGCGTGGAGCAAGAGAGTTCGAAAAAGTTTTGAAAAAACTTTCGGCGTAGCCTACCATCGGGCTGGTCGAGGAACGCCAGCGTCAGAGCTGTGCGAGACTTCGCGGCGGTTTGCTCTTCTTGCTGATCTCGAGGCTGCGGTATACTCCGCTCACGCGGGAAGTCTTCCTAACTGCAAGATTCGAACGTAGAGGCTTGTCTGGATATAATCGATGAAAACCGGGTTATTTGAAAGATTAAGTGAAAGATTAGGGCCTCGCGGGTTGCGTTCGAAAACATCTACCCCCCGCCGCTACCCCGATCCACACCACGCTCCCCCATTGCCTATTTGGCCAATATACCAATCTATGGAA
>SKKK01000300.1 GCA_007121535.1 Planctomycetaceae bacterium
ACCGTCGACAAGATGCAGGGCCAGGAAGCGGACGTGGTGATCGTCAGCTACGGAGTCTCCGACCCGGAATTCGCGGCCCAGGAAGCCGAATTCATCTACGGCTTGAACCGTCTGAACGTCGCGGTCACCCGCGCCCGTTCCAAGTGCGTCGTCTTCCTGCCTCGGACGCTGCTGGACGCCTCGCCCCAGATCCTCGATCAACCCCAGGCCGTACGCGGCTTGGCCTACATGCGCGATCTGGTCGATGCCGTCGCCCGTTGCGACACGTCGTCGGTTTTCCCCTTGGACGATGGAGCCCAGGCTGTCGTGTATCACGCCAACCGCTGTTTCCAAGCCGCCGGCCAGTCCAACACCAGCGAATTCGAAGACGATGCCCGCCAACGCGAATTGATCGACGACACCCCCGTAGACGCTGCTTCCAGCAGCGTACCCAAATCCGCCCCTGTAGAAGCTGCTTCCAGCAGCGTACCCCGCCCCACCTCTCCCACCTCTCCCACCCCACCCCTCGACCCCTCGACCACCCTCGCCGCCGAAACCGGCGTCGACTACTCGACCACCCAGCACCCGCAACCCCTCGCCACATCCAAGAAGCCGCGAGCCACCAAACCGACTCGAAAACGGCGAAAGGAGAGCACTCCCCCCGACCAAACCACCGCCAACGGCGCCGCTGTTCCCGCGGGGTTCGATCGGCTGAACGAACAGCAGCGGGCTGCGGCGATCCACGGAGAACAACCGCTGCTGATCATCGCCGGCGCCGGGACCGGCAAGACCACGACGCTGGTCCATCGCGTCGCCTACCTGATCTCGCAAGGCGCCGCGCCGCACCGGATGCTGCTGCTGACGTTCACTCGCCGCGCCGCCAGCCAGATGCTGGACCGGGTCGCCGATGTGCTGCGGCAACAAGACGTGGGGCGGAACGTCTGGGGCGGCACGTTCCATGGAGTCGGCGCTCGGCTGTTGCGAATCCACGGCCCGGAGATCGGCATCGACGGTCGGTTCAGCATCCACGACCGAGGCGACGCCGAATCGCTGATGGCCACCATCTGCCGCGACTTGAACCTGAGCAAGGGCGACAAGAAGTTCCCCAAGAAAGGAACCTGCATGTCCGTCCACAGCTACATGGTCAACGCTTGCCTGTCCCTGGAAGAAACGCTCGAAAGGCAATTCCCCAGCCTCAAACAGTACACCGAGGCCCTGGAGCAACTATTCGCCGCCTACGCCGAACAGAAAGCGCAATTGAACGTTTTCGACTACGACGACCTGTTGTTGAAGTGGTGCGAGTTACTGGAAGACCATTGCACCGGGCCGAAAGTGCGCGACCGCTTCGATTACGTGTTGGTCGACGAGTTTCAAGATACCAACCCCTTGCAATCCCGGCTGTTAAAAGGCCTGTGTCCCGACGGGCGCGGTCTGTCGGTCGTCGGCGACGACGCTCAGTCGATCTACGCCTTTCGCGCCGCGACCGTCCGCAACATCTTGGACTTCCCGAAGACGTTCCCCGGCGCGCACACGATCACACTCGAACAAAACTACCGCAGCACTTGCCCGATCCTGGACGTTTCCAACCGGGTGATCGCCGAGGCCAAGGAACGTTTCACCAAAGACCTGTGGTCGGACCGGGCGTCCGGCCCACCACCGCAATTGATCACTTGCGAGGACGAGTACGAGCAGGTCGACTTTATCGCGGACCGCATTCTGGAACACCGGCGCGAAGGCATCGGTTTGAACCAGCAAGCCGTCCTATTCCGCTCGGCCCACCACAGCATCCGATTGGAAGCCGAATTGGCCCGCAGGAACTTGGACTTCGTCAAGTACGGCGGGTTGAAATTCGTCGAATCCGCGCACGTCAAGGACCTGCTGTCCTTCCTGCGTTTGGCCGAAAACCCGCGCGACCGAGTCTCCGGTCAGCGAGTGTTGAATCTGTTGCCCGGCATCGGCCCGAAAAAGGCCGAACAGTTGCAGCAGATGGTCCTAGCCGCCGACGGCAGCTTCGCGTGTTGGGCGAAAGCCAAGCCGCCCAAGGCCGCAGCCGACGATTGGCCTCAACTGGTCAGCCTGCTGGAGCACCTGGTCAAGGTCGGCGCGCAGGATCCGGCCCGGCAGATCCAAAGCGTTCTGGCCTTCTACCAACCCATCATGGAAGGCGTCTACGACAACGCCTCGCTCCGCATGAAGGATCTGGAAGAACTGCAGCAAGTCGCCCAGCGTTACGACGATCGCGGCGAACTGTTATCGGAACTGGCCCTGGATCCCCCGGAGGACGACGACCGTCCGAGCAGCGGCGAATACCTGATCCTCAGCACCATGCACTCGGCCAAAGGCCTGGAATGGCCCGTCGTCTACGTATTGAACGCCAGCGACGGCAAGATTCCGCACGAGCGCAGTTTCCTGGACCCCGAGCAACTGGAGGAAGAACGCCGGATGCTGTACGTCGCGATGACCCGAGCCGCCGACTGGCTGTACGTCTGCCACCCACGTCGGCAACCTTCCGGCTACGGCAACAGTTGGATGGGCGACGTTTACGAAACGGCGCCGCTCACCCGCTTCATCGACCGGCAAGCGAAACGCCGATTCCAAGCCCAAACCGCAAGCAATTTCCGCCGCCCCGCGGAACAAGACCCAAAGCCCACCAGGAAAAAATCGCCCCGCAAACGCACCGCCACACGCGGATGATTCTGGCAGGGCAGAAAAATTGATGGAAGAAAAATGGGACAGATGCAGTTTCATACCCGGACAACTTCGGTCCGAGTTTCATCTGGAAAGGCGGCACTCGATCCGACGCCACGCCGATGGACAACGACGCGTAAACGCGACCCGCGCCGAACCTGGTACCCGCAGATCCGCATCACTGCGGGGCGAACGGTTCGCTGGTACGGCGCCGTCGGTACGAGAACGCAGACCGCCGATGTGAACGACGCCCCACGACCCTTACGCACAACCTTTACGCCTTGCCGGCAGCGTAGCGAGCGGCGACGGCGTTCCAGTCGATCACGTTCCAGAAGGCCGAAATGTAATCGGGTCGGCGGTTCTGGTACTTCAGGTAATAGGCGTGTTCCCAGACATCCAGGCCCAAGATCGGAGTCCCGGCGATCCCGGCGATCGCCTGACCCATCAAGGGGCTGTCCTGATTCGCCGTCGATCCCACCGCCAGCTTGCCACTGGCGTCGACCAGCAACCAGGCCCAACCGCTGCCGAACCGAGTCGCGGCGGCTTTGTTGAACGATTCCTTGAAAGCTTCGAACCCGCCCAGTTCACTCTCGATCGCGGCAGCCAGGTCGCCGGTGGGCGATCCGCCCGCATCTTTCGCCATGATGGTCCAGAACAGCGAATGGTTGGCATGGCCACCACCGTTGTTTCGCACCGCCGTCCGCTTGTCTTCGGGAACCGCGCCCAGGTCCGCAATCAGATCTTCCACCGACTTGCTGGCCAAGTCGCTGCCTTCCAGCGCGGCGTTCACATTGTTGACGTACGTCTGATGATGCTTGGTGTGGTGGATTTCCATCGTTTGGGCATCGATGTGCGGTTCCAATGCGTCATAAGCATACGGCAAAGCGGGAAGTGTGTAAGCCATCATTGTCTCCTTCTTCACTTGGATTCAACCCATTCTTATCGGCCGGCATGTTTGCCAAACCATCGTTGTCAACAGGATATCGCAAAACGCCCCGTCTGACAATGACCCGCGCTCCGCCGGTTCCAACAAATCGGCCGTTCGATTGCCGGTGAAGCCGACAGTTAAACCCAAATGCCCGCAACGACGATATTGCTGCCGTGGGAGTGTATGCCAACCGTAGCCGAGTCTTCCAGACTCGGTTTCTGTATCCTGAACAAACGAAGTCATGAGACTTCGTCTACGAGGGGCGACTTCGGCAGACGGTTCTGGGACTATCGTTGCGCGGGGCGAACGGTTAAGATACTCGGCGATCGAAATAGTCTCGGTGCTTTCTATCGCCTTGATCTTGGAGGACATGACGGATGGCTGCTTATCAGATTCCGCAGATTGTCAATCCGCCGGCGGCGGAACCGAACGACGTTGTACTGGTCGCCAACGGAGACCTGCGTCTATCGGCCAATCAAAAGTGCTGGCCGGCTCAGCAGCAGATGGAGGCGGCTTTGGCTCGGGCGGTCGAGGCGTGCGGATGCCGTTTGGTTCGCGCTCATCCCTTCAAAAAGCACCAGCAGCACGGCTTCATCGGTTCCCAGCGAGAGGGAATGGAGGTCTTCGCCAACATCGATCCGACGTGCCGCTTGATCGTCGCCGAAGCGGTCTGGCAGTACTCGCACCACGTGCTGCACGGGTTGATTTCGCACCAGGGTCCGATCTTGACCGTCGCCAACTGGTCGGGGACTTGGCCCGGCTTGGTGGGCATGTTGAATTTGAATGGTTCGCTGACCAAAGCCGATGTCACCTATTCGACGTTGTGGAGCGAGGACTTTAGCGACGATGCGTTTCAGAAGAAATTGAAGAGCTGGCTGGAAAAAGGCCGCGTACGGCACAAGACGGATCACGTGACGAAGCTGTCGGCCGTCAAAGTCGGTGCGGAGGAACGCAAGCTGGCTGAGGCGTTGGCCCAGCAGCTACGCCGGGAAAAGGCGATCATGGGAGTGTTCGACGAAGGCTGCATGGGCATGTTCAACGCCATCATCCCGGACGGGCTGTTGAACCCCGTCGGTGTTTACAAGGAGCGGTTGAGTCAATCGGCGCTGTACTACGAAACGACTCAAGTCGCGGACGACCAAGCCGTCGCGGTGCGGCGATGGATGGAACGCAAGGGGATGAAGTTCGTCACCGGCCCCGATCATGACCAGCATCTGACCGACCAGCAGATCCTGACGCAATGCAAGATGTACATCGCCGCCGTCCGCATCGCCGACGATTTCGGATGCGATCTGATCGGCATCCAGTACCAGCAAGGTTTGAAGGATCTGCTGCCGGCCAGCGATCTGGTCGAGGGGACCTTGAACAACAGCGATCGGCCGCCGGTCAAGAGCCGGGATGG
>SKKK01000488.1 GCA_007121535.1 Planctomycetaceae bacterium
CACTAGCCACCGGTTCTGGACGCGACCGGCGGCTAGCGCCGTTCCGCTCACTAGCCGCCGGTTCTGGGTGCGACCGGCGGCTAGCGCCGTGCCGCTCACTAGCCACCGGTTCTGGACGCGACCGGCGGCTAGCGCCGTTCCGCTCACTAGCCGCCGGTTCTGGGTGCGACCGGCGGCTAGCGCCGTGCCGCTGACTCATCGCGAGCCCAAGATCTTGCCTGGTCGGAGTGACGCAACGGGGTCGGGAGTCGTTTTCGGGCAACGACCTACCACATGGGAAGCAGGTCACCCGAAAACGACTCCCGACCCCTTTCGCCGGACAAAAGGCCGTATTAGACCAGCCCTTTGCGCACCGCCCACACGGCGGCCTGGGTCCGATCGGTGACGCCCACTTTGCGCAAAATGTGTTGCACGTGTTCCTTGACGGTCTCGTAGCTGATCGACAAAGCCTGAGCGATCTCTTTGTTCGTCAATCCCAAGGCCAGTTGCCGGAGCACCTCGCTTTCCCGTTGAGTCAACGGGACCTCGACGTTCGCCGCCAGGCGCGGGGTTGCCAAAGCGCCAGTCACGCGGCGCAGTTCCTCGCGAGTCCAAGTGGTTTCACCCGTTGCCGCGCGTCGCACCGCTTCCAACAAGACATCGCGCGGCGAGTCCTTCAACACATAGCCTGCCGCTCCCAAGGCCACCGCGCGAGCGATGTAGGTGGGGTTGTCGTAGGTGCTGAGCAACAAAACGGGCAGTTCCGGGTAGTCCAATTTCAGTCGCCCCAGTACATTCAGGCCATCGACGTCCGGCATGCGGACGTCCAACAGGACGACTTGCGGCTCGTTCTCCGCGACCGATTCCAATGCTGCTTTGCCCGTTGCCACCTCGGCGGTCACCTGGATCTCCGTGTCGGCAAACATACTTCGCAGCCCCGATCGTACCACCTCGTGATCATCTGCTACTAACACTCGAATTGTCATGGCTTCAACTCGTCAAAATACGGTGTGAGGGAAACATAAGACCCACTACCTCAGTGAGGCCTGCTTCCCATGATAGCGTAGAGCTTTCGTACTGGCAATCGGTGACCGGTTTGATTACCACCCCAAATGAGTAAAATTTTCGGATTTATCAGGATTTTTGTGGGAAAATCATGGGAAAGCCTGTTATCGAGTGTTCGAATGCTGCTTTGATTGAGGGTTTGGAAGCTGGCCAACGGCTCGTTAGAATCAGCATTAGTGGATTGTGAGCGGCACGGCGCTAGCCGCCGGTTCTGGACGCCAACGGCGCTACCTGCCGGTTCTGGACGCCAACGGCGGCTACCTGCCGGTTCTGGAGGCCAACGGCGGCTAGCGCCGTGCCGCTCTCATCGCGACCCCAAGATTTAGTCCGGACAACGCACTAGCAGGGGATGACCGACGATGCAGACACAGGTTGACGACGTGGCGATCGGCCCGTCTTCCGAGGACGAGTTCGCGTTGGTCGATCCGCACTACGCGGCTCCGCATGGCGATCCCTGTTCGGCGTGCGGTTGTCCGGTCGAGGCGGAGGATCGCTTCTGTCCGGCTTGCGGGAATCCCCACGGGACCGAGTTGCCTTCCGACGCAACGGCGGAAACGTCAACCGAGGCGGAACAATCCCATTTCCGGTGCGAGGGGTGTGGGGCGGAAGTCGCGACGGATCCTGACCAACGCAGTTACGTATGCCCTTTCTGTGCTTCGACTTATGTCATCGAGTTCTGTCCGGAGACGAGCGGACGGCGCGCACCCGACTTTGTGATCGGATTCGCCGTCTCGCCCGAACAGGCTCAACGGAAATTCTCCGAGTGGCTTCGCGATAACGGCTGGTTCCGACCCGGCGACTTGAGCCAGGCCCAGGTGGCGGAAAAGATGAAAGGCATCTACCTGCCGTTCTGGGTGTTCTCCATGTTGGCTCGAAGCGATTGGTCCGCCAGGATCGGCCAGTATTGGTACCGCACCGAGACCTATACCACGCGGGACGCGAAGGGCAACACGGTCACCAAGACGCGCAGGGTCCGGGAAACGGAGTGGTGGCCATTGTCGGGGCAGCATCACCGGTATTACAGCGGCTATTTGGTCTCGGGCAGCCGCGGGTTGCCTCAGGCGGACGCTCAGCGGATCGAACCGTTCCAATTGCCGGCCTTGAAACGCTACCAGCCGCACTTCTTGGCAGGCTGGTTGAACGAGGAGGTTTCGATCGACGAGCAGGCGGCGCTGGCAGCCTGCCAAGGCGAGTTCCAACGACGCGAGCAGTCGCGAATCACCGCGTTCATGCCGGGCGACACGCATCGTGACTTGCAGATTCGCACGGATTATTCGCGGATCAATTCGGATCTTTGTTTGCTGCCGGTCTATTTGCTGAGCTACCGGTATCGGAATAAGCTGTATCGTTTTCTGGTCAATGGGCAGACGGGCAAGTGTGCTGGCGACAAGCCCGTGTCGGCGACGAGAGTCGCCTTGGCTGTGGGCTTGGTGTTGCTGTTGGTGTTGGTGGTGGTGCTGCTGATTCTTTGGTTGTAAGGAAATCGGGTGGAACGATGTCGCTGGGTCTCGAAAAATGCACGGTGTGTCACGGTCTGATCGACGAAGAGGATCTTTTCTGCTCGAATTGCGGTACCCGTGCACCTGAGTCAGAGGACGGTCGGGCCATGTTGGCCTCGCAGATCTCCAAGCACAATTTTGTGTGCGACGGGTGCGGTGCGTCGATGAGCTACGACGCGTCGGCTCGCACATTGCGTTGTCCGTTCTGCGGCAGCACCGGTTTGACCAAGCACCAGGATGGCCGATCGATCGCCGCGCAGCGGATCGTCCGTTTCACCATCGATCACTCGCGGGCCAGCAAGATCCTGCGCGCTTGGTTGCGGCGCGGATTCTGGCGGCCCGGAGATTTGGCCAGTACGGCCGAGTTGACCAAGGTCGCGGCCGTCTATGTACCCTATTGGGTCTTCCGCGCCCGCACGCACACCTACTGGACCGCGGATACGAACCGCGTTCCGCTGGGCGCTCGGGGCGATTGGCTCCCGCTGTTCGGTGAACACCAGGGAACGTACGAAGGGCTGTTGATCGGCGCCAGCGGCGTCTTGACGCCTGATGAAACGTCCGCACTTTGTCCGTTCGATCTGGCGGCCGCTGAGCCGGCCGATGCTGTGGACACGGACAACATGATCGTCGAGCAATTCAACGTGCATCGCAAGTATGCTCGCCCCTTGGCACGCAAGGCCGTCGAGAATCTGGACCGCGAAGCCTGTACGGTTCGGGTTCCCGGCAGGGCTCGCAACGTGCGGGTCAACGTGCTGATGCAAGGCATGTCCAGCGAACCGGTGCTGCTGCCCGTCTGGATCATGGCCTACCGCTACCGCGACCGCCTGTTCCGTTTCCTGATCAACGGGCAGACAGGCCGAGCCACCGGCCAGGCGCCGATCTCGTGGAAGAAAGTGGTCGTCGCAGCGGGGATTGCCGGATTGGCGGCGGTGCTGTTATTCTTGGCCATCTTGTTCGCGGCCGCATTGTAGAAAGGCACGGAGGCCCCTATGACTCGGGAAGCCATCCTGATGAGTTCGACCAACGAAAAAGAAGAAGATCGCGCGCTGCGACCTCAACGCATGGCCGAAATGGTCGGCCAGCAGGAGGTGTACGAGCGACTGATGATCGTGGTGGACGCGGCCCGCAAACGCAACGAATCCTTGGGCCACATCCTGTTCGATGGGCCTCCCGGCTTGGGAAAGACCACCTTTGCCTTGTGCATTCCCCGCGAACTGGGCGTGGAGGTCCAGTTGGCCAGTGGCCCCGGCCTGAAGGCCCCCAAGGATCTGGTCCCGTACCTGACCAACGCGATCGAGCGATCCGTCCTGTTCATCGACGAAATCCACCGGATACCGCGTGCGGTCGAGGAATATCTGTACACGGCCATGGAGGATTTCCGGATCGATCTGGTGCTGGGGGAAGGCATCAACGCCCGGACTCACAACTTATGGCTCAAACCTTTCACGCTGATCGGCGCCACGACCCGCGCCGGGATGCTGTCCGGTCCGCTCCGCGATCGGTTCCCGATCCGCGAACATCTGACGTTCTACAGCGTGGACGAGTTGACGGAGATCGTCCGCCGCAACGCCCGCAAGCTGGGCGTCAAGACCGAAGCCCGCGCCGCTCGGGAAATCGCCAGCCGCAGCCGCAGCACGCCTCGCATCGCCAACAACCAACTGCGATGGGTGCGCGATTACGCCGAAAGCCGCGCCGATGGCCAGATCACCCTGCAGGTCGCCCGCGATGCCCTGAAGATGGCCGGCGTCGACGATCTGGGACTGGGGCAACAGGATCGCAACTATTTGTCGACCATCATCCGGGTATTCGGCGGCGGTCCGGCAGGAATCGAAGCCATCGCGCATACCATGAACCTGGCCCCCGATACTTTGGAGGACGAAGTCGAGCCGTTTTTGCTGAGAACCGAGATGGTCGTTCGCACCCCCCGCGGTCGAGTCGTCACCGCCAAAACCTACGAACATTTGCAGATCCAGCCCGGCGGCGCAGCAGCTAACAAACCGCAGCGGCGATTATTCTGACCTTTCCGATGGCGCCATGCCGCTGCCGCGGCCGGACATGGATCAGTCCTCGCTGTGGGGTGGTTGTGCGGCGAAAATGGTCAACATCAACTCGGCGTCATCAAGCAACCTGTACTCCGGCCTTCTTCCAGAGAGCTTCTGGCTTTCGGTGATGATGATCGGTACCCCCTCGCCACGCTTATCCATGATGTAGTTCCGCTGACTGCCGATCGCATTCACGTTCATCGGGCAACGAGCCAGCAAGGAACTGATCAATTCGTTCCGCGCCGACTGCCGTTCCGAAAGGCTCTCGATGGTCATGGTGTTGGGGATCGACCCTGGTGAAAAGATTTCCAGCCGATTCGAAAAGAGGTGCAAGCGAACCTTCGAGCCGTATATCGAGTAATCTCGATGGGCGACCGCGTTGACCACCGCCTCGAATACCGCATTCATCGAAAACTGCGGGGTTTCAATCCGATGGGGCGCTTTGATGGCGAAGACCCGCATGTTGCGTTCCACAAACTTGCAGGCGTCCCGAATCTGAACGTCAAGCGGGCCCGTGATGTCTTTGGCGTCCAGTTGATGGGCCGCATTGCGCTCGGTTCCGCGATAACAAACGGCCTGAATGAAAGCGCTGGACAAAAAAGACTCCGGTGCGTCCGAAGCCATCAGAATACCGCTGACCGTTGCCCGCATCGCGCCATCTTCGTCCTCATCAATCAGCTTCATCTTTTCGAGGAATTCCCGATCCACCTTGGGCGAAATCAACGTCCTGAACCGGTTCCAAAGCCCGGGATTCAGATCGTTGACCGATGTGCCCGGAACCGTCTGTTCATCGAAGCGGATGAGTCGCGCCTGACTGCGCTGTTGGAATAACCGTGCCAATACATCGGGCTTCATCTCGCGTTTCGAACTGCCGATCCGACGAAAATAGCCATTGGGGCTCTTGTGGACAAACAGACTGCGCGGCACATCGATGCGCAGAATGATCTTCTCACTTTGTCGATCGGGCACGATGAGTTTGCGGATGATACAATCCAAGGGAGGATCGATCGAATCATTGCAGATCGAACGAAGCCAATCTTCCACCACGTCCAGCATTTCCAGCGGAATCCCTCGAATTTCTTTGGTCTTGTCATCGACCCCCAACACAAGGATGCCGGAGGCCGTATTGGCCATGGCCGCCAGCTCGTCAGCCATGCCATCCTTGTGGGTACCGATGACTTTGTTGCCGCTGAATTCGACCATCTTCAATTCAAGGACCGAGTCTTCACCCAGCGAGATCTGTTTGAGCAGGTCAAGAATATTCTCGTACAACGGTCAGCCTTTCGCCTTCAACCTTGGTTCACAGTGCACCCGGCCAAAAGTTTCTTGCCAATTGAGGTAGCCTTGCACGGCGACGCAACGGGGTCGGGAGTCGTTTTCGGCCAACGATCTACCACATGGGAAGCGGGTTACCCGAAAACGACTCCCGACCCCTTTCGCCCGATTCCAGCAAAAAACATCCGGCCGGGTGCTTATGCCCTACAAAGTACATTGGCGGACCGCCGAAATCAAGCGTTTCATGCGGATGATCGCTGCCTTGTCGGGCCGTGGCTTCGTTCTGGTTCGAGAGAACCGTCGTTCGGATCGCTGCTGGCGTCGACCAGGCGCTGGGCACTAGCCAGGCCGAATTTCCAGAACAGGGCGGGGCGTACCAGGAACTCCATGGCGGTACTGGTGACCAGCCCGCCGATGATCACCGTCGCCAGGGGGTACAGGATCTCTTTGCCGGGTTGACCGGCCGCCAACGCCAAGGGCAGCAGGCCGATGCCTGAGGTGAGTGCGGTCATCATGACGGGCGCCACCCGTTCGCGGCCGGCACGGCGGATCATGTCCTTGGTCCACGACTGGCCTTCGAATCGCACCAGATGCAGATAATGCTCGAACAGCAGCAACCCGTTGCGGACGGCGATGCCGCACAGCGAGATGAAACCGACCATCGCGGCGACCGTCAAAGTCTGGTTGGTGACGTACAAGGCCAGGACCGCGCCGATCAGGGCCGCGGGAAGGGCGATCATGACCTGCAGGGCCAGATTTGCGGAACGAAACATCCCGTACAAGACCAGGAACATGCCAGCCAAGGCGCCGGCCGAGTAGATCCCGATCCGTTGTGCCGCTGATTGCTGGCTTGCGAATTGGCCGCCGTATTCCAGAAAATAGCCGGGCGGCAGATCCCGCTCGATTTCGGTCAACCGCGATTGAATGTCCTGGACCACGTCGACCAATCCGCGGCCGATGGTATTGCATTGGACGACGATCCGCCGCCGGACCTGCTCGCGGTGGATCGTATTGGGTCCCGAGGCCCGATAGATTCTGGCCACGGAGGCCAAGTTGGTCGTCCCGCCATCGGGAAGGCTCAGCGGCAGCCGCTCCAGCGCCTGCACGTCTTCGCGCGCGGCATCCTTGAATCGCACCAACAGATCGAACGAGCGTTGTCCGACCAGCACTTCGGAGACGACGACCCCGTTCATCGCGGTATGGATCAAGTCGTTTACGGCCGCGCGGCGCAGCCCGTATTGCTGCAGGGCGTACCCGTCGATCTCGATCCGCAGTTGCGGAATCTCGACTTGAGGCTCGACCTGCAAATCCGTGACGCCCGGAACGTCGGCAATCGCGGTTTGGATCCGTTGGACGTTGCGTCGGAGGATCTCCAAATCGTCGCCGAACAATTTGATGGCGACTTGCGCCTGGACGCCAGCCAGCATGTGCGAGATCAGATGCGTCAATGGTTGTTCGACGCTGCTGACGATCCCCGGCACTTCGCTCAAAGCATGTCTGATTTCGGCCAGGACTTCGGTGCGGCTGCGGAAGCCGTTGGGGTCGAGCGTCGCGATGATCTCCGAAACGCTGACCGGATCGGCGTGTTCGTCCAATTCGGCACGGCCCGTGACGCGGACCATCGCCACGATGTCGTCGATCTGCTGCAGACGTCGCTCGACCATCCCGGCCACGTCTTGCGAAGTGTTCAAGGACGTGCCCGGCGGCAGCATGACGTTGATCTGCACGGCGCCCTCGTCAAAGGGTGGCAGGAAGTCGCTTTCCAGTCCAACCAAGCCAAGACCGCTGATCAGCACCAGGATCAACGCGATCCCCAAGACGCCACGCGGGTACCGCAAGCTGAAGACGATCACCCGATCGGCCGCCCAGCGCAGGCTCTGCACGATGGGACTGTCCCGGTCCGATTCAGAGAATCGTTCGGCCAGCACCATGCCCAGCCAGACAACGGGTGCGGTCAACAAAGCCATCCCTGCGTGAGCGGGCAGAGACAGATCGGACCACCACCGGGCCGCCAGCGGCATCCCGACGGCAGTCAACGCGGCGGGAATTGCCAGCAGAGACAAGGTGATTGTTCCCAGCGGCGCCACTAGGGCCGCCAGCACTCGCCAGACGTTCCGGCAGGCGAGCAGCCAGTAGGCCAGCACGGGCGTGACGGTCAACGACACTAGCAGCGACGAGACGACCGAGACAAGGAAGGCCGTTCCCAGCGGGGTGAACAACCGTCCCTCCATGCCTCCCAGGGCGAAAACCGGGGCGAAGACCAAGATGACGATCAAGGTGCCGAAGACACGTGGATTACGGACCTCCTCACTGGCCTGGAAGACCACCTGCAGCGAGGATCGGGGCGATGGACTCTGCCGGTTCAGCCTCAAACGCCGGAAGACGTTCTCGACGCTGACCGTGGCGTCATCCACCAAGCTGCCGATCGCGACGGCCAAGCCGCCCACCGTCATCGTGTTGATCGACAGGTCGAAGATCGCGAAGACCACGGCCGTAACGACGATGGAAAGCGGAATGGCCGTCAAGGTGATGAACGTGGTGCGGAAGCTCAACAAGAAAACAAACAGCACCACCACGACCAACAGACTGGCATCTCGCAACGCCTGGACCACGTTGCCGATCGCCACGTCGATGAAGTCCTTTTGCTGGTACAGCGCCGGCTCGATGCGCAGATCCGGGGGAAGAGACGCTTGCAGCTCGGTCAAGGCTTGCCCGATCTGTTCCGTGACGCGGCGCGTGTCCGCCTCGGGCTGCTTGGTCACCGTCAGGATGACCGCCGCACCGCCCGCGAATCCGGCCTGATCCCGGACGAATGCCGCGCTGTCCCCGCGTTTGACGTGTGCCCCGGAAACCACGTGCGCCACGTCACGCACCAGCACCGGTCGGCCCCCGCGCATGGCGACGACCACCTCGCCCGCCTGTTCGATCGTCTGCAGCCGGCCGAGCGATCGGACCAACAGTTCGTCGGGACCCTGCTGGTCCAGGTAGCCGCCGGTGGCATTCTCGTTGCTCTCGGCCAACGCTTCGGTCACCTCGTTTAACGTGACGCCGTAGCGGACCAACTCGGACGGATCGACCAGCACCTGGAACTGCATCCGTTGACCGCCCATGGCGAAGACCTGCGAGACGCCGGGGATCGTCAGCAGACGCTGGCGGACAACCCAATCCGCCAAGGTGCGGAGTTCCATGGGCGAAGTGTCACCGGTTTCACTCCACATGCCCACGATCATGATCTGACCCATGATCGACGAGATGGGCGCCAGTTGAGGCGTGATGCCCGGCGGCAAACGTTCGGCTGCCAACGCCAGTCGCTCGGCAACGATCTGGCGAGCGGCAAACACGTCGGCTCCCCAATCGAATTCCACGTAGATGACGGACAAGCCGACGTCCGACGAACTGCGGACGGCCTGGACCCCCGTCGCTCCGTTGAGTACCGATTCCAAGGGAAACGTGATGAGTGCTTCGACTTCCTCGGGCGCCATTCCCGGCGATTCGGTCATCACGACGACTCGCGGGCGGTCCAAACTGGGGAAGACATCGATAGGCAACTGAGTCATCTGCCAACCGCCGTACAGCATCAAGGCGATCGCTGCTGCAATAACCAGCACCCGTTGGTGCAGCGAAAAACGGAGCAGTCCGTTCAAGACGGCGTTCAGCATGACGGGGTCTCCTTAAAACTGCATGGCAGCTAACATGTGCGGATCGACAGCGCCTAGTGCGTTGACTAGGCGAAAAATACGGATTGTGAGCGGCACGGCGCTAGCCGCCGGTTCTGGACGCTACCGCCGGTTCCGGACGCTACCGGCAGCTAACGCCGTGCCGCTCACTCATCACGAGCCCAAGATTTGGCCTGGACAACGTACTAGTGATGGTGGTGATGATCGTGATCGGCCCCGGCGCCCGATTGCTGCCTCAAGGCCAGATGAATCTGGTACGCCCCCTTGGCCGCTACTAAGTCTCCCGCAGCCAACGCTCCGTCGGCTGCGATGACCGCCCAGCGGTGATCGCGATGTTCCACGTGGACCTCCTTCCGCTCGAAGCGATCGTCCACCTGCTGATAGACGAACGAATACACGCCCTCCTGAATCACGGCGTCCACCGGCAGCACCCAGCGGTTCTCCCACCGCTCGACCGGGATCTCGATCTCGACGCGCTGCCCCGGTTTGAAGCGCCAGGCATGAAAGCGGCGTCCGTCGTCCGTCTGATGATCGCGGACTACTTCGTTCGGCAAGAGGATGTAGAACCGCAGAGCGCGTGAATCTTGATCGATCAGGTTTTCCACGTATAAGATCGTCAGCGGCGAGATCTCAGAGCGCTCGCCTCCGCCTTCCTGGATCAGCACGCGGACCCCCAACTCCTTCTCGGCGGCCCGATGCAGGGCGACCGCGTCGTGTTCGAATGCCCTGCCCTGAACGTACAGCTCGCAGTGGTCTGCCAGCAGCAGCAACGGCGATCCCGCCTCGACGTATTCGCCCGGCCGCACCAGCAGTTCCACCACGTGGTAATCGCCCAGATAGTGTTCGCCCGGCGCCAGTTCCGGTGCATGGAGCTGGACGGTCGACAGCAATTCCCGCTGGGCGACGATCTGATCCACCTGTTCTGGTGTCAAGCCGTGTAGCACCAGCGCTTGCCGATCGGTGCGGATCAATGCGTCCAGCGTCTGCAATTCATACTGCCGCTCGAGGACCGTCTTGCCAGCGACCACACCACTGGCCGCCACCTTTTCCAGCCGCTCCATCTCGCGTTGGACGACGTCGCGTCGCTCGATGGCCGACAACAGGCTCCGCTGCAAGTCCGCCAATTCGTTGTGCATGATGCGCAACTCTGCCAAGTGGCCGCCCGGCGACACCGCTTCGCCCGCCAGAGGCGTCAACGCAGTGACAATGCCCCGCAACGGCGCCGAGACCGTGATCAGGGTTCGACCGGGTCGTTCGGCGACAACGCCCGGTATCGTGATCGTGCGGGAGAAATCCCGGGGCTTGACGCTCACCAGGCTCAACCCGATGTTCTTGCGAGCCTGTTCGCTCAATTCAATCACCCATTCGGCGTGATCGTGGTGATCGTGATCGTGATCGTGATCGTGATCGTGATCGTGATCGTGCGCGGCGGAAGGGTCCTCCAGCTTTTCGGGCGCTACGCCGATCCAAGCGTACCACGACGCTCCCAGCCACCGATTCTGGGACCGTGCCAAAAGACCGCCTGCGACCGTCACGATGAACAGGACGATCAACAGGACCAACATCAAACGTAACTTGGGATTCGATACCCGCATGATTCCGAGACCTGTGACAAAGAAAGATCGGACGTGCAAACGCTTCGATAACGCGCCCCCACGGAAAGGAAGCGAATCGCGTGCCAAAACGCCGTACCCAAGACGCAGGATCAGATCAGCAGGACCTGCTTGGCCAAGTGGGACCGAAGCGAGCGAAACCGCGATAATTCGGGCATGTCGCAGGCTACGGGACGTGTCGTTCGCGAACAGGGAACGACCGAAGAGATGTTACCCATTTGCACACCGCCCAACCTGTCCGCGATGGGACCACCGGATCGGGAAGCTACCCCCTCCAAACAACAATGCTCGACGTCCTGATCTTGCGAGCCGTCCCGGGATGCAAATCGTCCCAACCAGACGTCCACGATGTTCAGCCGCCAGCCAATACGGGGAGATGTTTCGTCACAGCCCGGGAGGCCCGAACGGACATGCCAGCAACAGCCAACGATCATAGGCAGACAAGTGAAAATCAGCAGCAGGTGCTTCAGGATGGGCAGCATGATCAAGGCTCGACAAGTTCGTAACATCACCTGATCGTAACGTCCCTTGAGCGATTCGACAAGTCCTCTTGTCGCGTAGCGACAATTCGACTTCCACAGATGCCTGAAGCCACTCGGGGGGCACTCTTGTAGTAATCGCTGAAGCGTCTCGTCCCAGTCCAAGGGCGTGGCGTTGTACTGATCCCAGACGTCTTCGATGGGGGGCAACGGCAGATCCGCCATTCCGATGTTCGAGCCGTTCCGGACGAAAGCCCCGCCGCCTCTTCACGCCCCATTGGTCGAATTGGCACTTATTTTGCATCCACAGATCGGTCGGCATCCATTCACTGGCGGATCATCCGATCTTGTGCAGATTTTGACGGGGTGCATCTGGAATGTTGTGCAAAGTTTTTACACATGCTGCAAATGAAAGGACGATCGATCATGAAATTCAAGACAAAAGGCTTTATCTCGTTGCTGTTGGCAGGTTGTTTTACCGTCGCCGCCTTTTCCGGTGTCATTCTGTACATGACGCCTCGAGGCCGCGTGGCCAACTGGAGCGGTTGGACCATGTTGGGGTTGGGAAAGCATGAATGGTCCGAGCTGCACATCAACGCATGTGCCCTGGTGCTGGTGATCGCCGCTTGGCATCTGGTGATGAATTGGCGGGTTTTTTGGAGCTACATCAAACGCCGCAGTGCCGGTTTGAATCTGAAGCTGGAGATGGCCGTCGCTCTGCTGGTGACGATGGGACTGGTCGCCGGCACGGTCTACGAAGTGCCGCCGCTGACGACGTTGGCTGCTTGGAACGAAGCCATCAAGGACTCGTGGGAAAGCCAGCGCGGTCCGGCGCCGCACGCCGAGGAACTGACCGTCTCGCAATTGGCCAGCAATGTGGGAATCGATCTGAACGATATGGTCACTGCCTTGAAAAACGAAGGCGTGACGGTTGTCGATACCGCGGCGAAATGGGGCGAGGTCGCTGAGCACAATGGCATGGCGCCCGGTCAATTGTTCAACCTTGTCTCGCGTACTTACCCACAACTGGCGCAGTTCACACACGTTGGCCAGGGAGCCGGGCAGGCAATGGGGCGAGGCGGCGGACAAGCAAGCGGCCAAGGACGGGGCCAGGGCGCAGGCCGCCATTCGGGACATGCCGGAGGCTGTTCGGACGGGCATGCGAGCCACGGTTCTTGCGAAAAAGCTGGCTGTACCTCGACCGCTGTCAGCAAGCCAGGAGCATGCGCCGATCCCGATTGCGGGTCAGACGCCCAGGCTGCCTGCCCCGGGGGCGGTGCCGGTCAAGGCATGGGATCCGGCCAAGGCATGGGATCCGGCCAAGGCATGGGATCCGGCCAAGGCATGGGATCCGGCCAAGGCATGGGATCCGGTCAAGGCATGGGATCCGGTCAAGGCATGGGATCCGGTCAAGGCATGGGATCCGGTCAAGGCATGGGACGTGGTCAAGGTATGGGAGCGGGTCGAGGCATGGGACGCGGCCAAGATCCAGGTAACGGTCGAGATATGGGGGCTGGTCAAGGCATGGGACCTGGACAAGGGAACTGCGGATCCGGGCAAGATGACCGATAAGTAGCCCCATGGAGGCAGGGCATCGATGAACGTTCTCAGGGAATCACGGAGCCGACCGGACCGGTTCGCTTCGATGGAGGCTGAGTTGGAGAGATCTAACATCGCCGATAACCATTCCGGAGACAAAGCAAGCAAATACACGGTATCACGTCCAATATCGGTACTTCAACCGTACGGCTTGAATCGATTTTTCCGGAAGAACAGAATAGGGCATCTGGGACAAATGGGCAGCTAAGCACCGTTCGAGAAATAACTGACGCACTTTTTGCCCCCTCACCCTGCCCTCTCCCACGAGGGGCGAGGGAACATCGGACAGTTATTTCTCGAACGGTGCTAACTCGGTTCAGCAACGCTGGATGGCAGGGTCTTTTGCAGCTTATCGAAAGCCTCTTGCAATTCCTTTGTATTAGCCCCGGTCCCTCCGAATTGCTCTGCGAGCTTCCGCCGGATCTCCAATTTCTCCGCGAAGGCCGCCGCCGCGCCAGAAGTGTCGCTCGATTCGCGACACACATCGCCCAAGGAAATCAGGCTTGCTGACAGATCGCGCCGTGTCTGCTTGGACTCTTGATCTCTGGACAGCTTTCCTCGGAAACCTGATGCATCACCGAATCTGTAATGGAATGACTTATCTTCAACAACTCGTCTGGCTTTTTCGCACGAAAGAGCTGAAATCGGCGAGCCTGACTGCGATAGATACCCTCCAATCTGGCCGCAAACGCTTGCGCGATACGTGGGGACCGAGAGAACAAGAAACCCAGCCAGAATCCCGAACCCAATTCCACTTGGCGACGCAATCGCTGCCAATCGCCTTCGGCGCCTCCGCCTAAGGATTCGTCCGTCCTGCGATCGAGGTCGTCAGGCTCCAGCGGTTGATCGATCAACTGTTGAAACAACGTTCTGAGGAAATCTCGGTGCTCGAATGTCATCGCCGGGTTCTTCTGTTATAATCATCCGGAAGTAATCATGTCCCAGAGAATCAAGATCGATGTTACTCGACTTGCGAAAGAAACGACAGCCCGAGGCCTGTAAACCCGTGTAACCCACTAGTGCTCGTGGTGCCGTTGCGTGCCCGGTAAGCCCCCCCCTAAAGATACCCGCTGTTTTGGAAGAGTGTGATCATGCCCAGACGTTTCGTAGCCGTCCACGTGCGGTGGTTGGCCCTGATTGTGCTGCTGGTCGTAGAAACGGCTGCTTCCGCCGTTGGTCAAGATGATCGGCACGCGCCGTGGCCTGACGCTGCGGTTTCGAACTACTTTGCGGAACGACCTTGGCTTGCCGAGTTGACCGCCGCGTTGACGGCGGACGCATCTTCGGCCCATCGCACCGCCAGGCACTTGGCGACGAAGCATGCAGGCGATCGTTTGGTGTTGGAGGCGATCGTCGACTGGATCCGCGTCGATTTCGCATCGGCCGATCCGTCCATCCCGAATGTGCCCCCACCCGCCGACGGCACGGCGGATGCGGCAATGGATCACCGCTTGTTGACGGGCATCCGAAGGATCATCGCCGAACTTGGCGAGGATGCGCCAGCAAGCCATCACCTGCGAGGACGCGTCGAGCATGCATCGAATCGAAAGATCCCATCAAGCGATCGTTGGTGGGCCGAACTGTATCTGGACGCTGCCGTGATGCGTCGGGCGGCGCGTCTGGGTCCGCACCGCGACGTGTTGCAGCGAGTGGTGTTTGCCAAGCATTTCCTGATGGGCGGGTCCCACTACGCCTATACCGAGGGTCAGTCGGACGCTCAGCACGAACGGCACTTTCATCCCGGCAGCGCCCTGTGCCTGCTGAATTTGGATGGCGTGTTCGCCTCGATCGAATACTTGATCGATGACCCTCACGGCGTGATCCGCGATCCCGATGTCCATTATGACGGCGATCGGATCCTGTTCGCCTGGAAGAAGTCCGATCGCGAGGACGATTATCACTTGCATGAATGGAATCTGAACACCGGCCAACGTCGCAAGTTGACCGATGGGTTGGGCTTTGCCGATTACGAAGCTGCCTACCTGCCTGACGGGAACATCGTTTTCAACTCGACCCGTAGCGTGCAGACGGTCGATTGCTGGTGGACCGAGGTCAGCAATCTGTTCTTGTGCGACGGCGATGGCCGGTTCATGCGGCAGGTGGGGTTCGACCAGGTGCATACGAATTTTCCGACGGTCACATGGGATGGTCGAGTGATCTATACCCGGTGGGACTACAACGATCGCGGCCAGATCTATCCGCAGGGCCTGTTCCAGATGAATCCCGACGGGACCGGTCAACGAGCTTTGTACGGCAATAATTCGTATTTTCCCACCACTTTGATCCATGCCCGTTCGATACCGGGAACTCGCAAATACGTGGCGATCTTCACCGGGCACCACACGACGCAGAAGGGTTGGTTGGGAATCATCGATCCCGCGCTGGGCCGCGAAGAGAATCTGGGGGCTCAATTGATCGCGCCCGTTCGTGAAACGCCCGCCGATCGGATCGATCGGTACGGGCAATCAGGCGATCAGTTTCTTTATCCGTATCCGCTGAACGAGCGGGAATTTCTTGTCAGCTTTCAACCCGATGGTCAAGGGCAATTCGGCATCTATTACATCGACCGGGACGGACGCCGGGAACTGCTGGCCAACGACCCGGCGATCCACTGCAACCAGCCGATCCCCGTCCGAGTTCGTCCTCGTCCAACGCCTCGGCCCAGTCTGTTGGATTACCGCCAGACGACCGGGCAGGTCTTGATGCAGGACGTGTATCAGGGTCTGGGGCTGCCGGGGATTCCCAAAGGAACCGTCACCGCGTTGCGAGTGATTGCGTTGGAATATCGAGCGGCCGGGATCGGTGAAAACCGGAACCGGGGACCGGCCGGAAGTGCGTTGATCAGCACGCCCATCTCGATCGAGGGCGCCTGGGACGTGAAACGCATCCTGGGCACCACGCCCGTCCAACCGGATGGCTCTGCCTTCTTCCAGGTACCGGCTCGTACCCCGCTGTACTTCCAAGCGATCGACGCGCAGGGACACGCGGTCCAGACGATGCGGAGTTGGACGACCTTGATGCCCGGCGAGGTCCAGTCGTGTGTCGGGTGCCACGATCATAAGAACTCGGTTCCGCCGCCGATCGGACTGGCTCAGGCAGCGTCCCATCCGGCGCGTCCGTTGGACGAATTCTACGGGCCGCCGCGAGGGTTCAGCTTTATTCAGGAGATCCAGCCGATCCTGGATCGCCGCTGTGTGGTCTGCCACCATCAGAACGAAGCCCCCGATCACCTGAACGACCCGGAGGCGCCGCGAGGTGATTGGCAGCGGGATGACGACGAAAAGATCGTCCCTTCGTTCAGTCTCCGAGGTCGCCAGACACTGGATGCGACGGCCCAACGATTGTGGAGCGATTCGTACGTGGCGCTCGCCCATCGACGAGTCGCCGATTGGGTCAGCCCGCAATCGTCTCCGTCGATCCAGGCGCCTTATTCGGCCGGCGCCTCGCAGAGTCCGCTGATCGCCATGTTCGACAGCGGTAAGCACTTTGGCGTTGTCCTCAGCCGCGAAGAACTGGACAAATTGGCCTTGTGGATCGATCTGCTGGTCCCGTACGCAGGGGACTACATCGAGGCCATGAACCCCGAAGTGGTGCCCCGCTATCTGCATTTCCTAGAGAAACGCCAACGCTGGCAGGCCGAAGAGGCCAGGAACATCGAATCGATGCTGCACCGTTGATTCGCGATGCTCGACCGATTAGAGTAAAGTGGTCGGGTCGGCGGTTTTGGCACGTGGTGCTCAGACGATCCTCGGCGCTTGATTCACCGTCAAAGAGAACGCTGCTTGTGAAGATACCAACGATCGCTTGTCTCGTTTGGCTCGCCTTTCCCATCCTGGCGTTTGAAACCAGGGCGACGGATTGGTTCGTGAACAATCAGATCGGTGACGACCGGTTCGATGGCCAAGATGCCGAAGTGCGAGGCGCAAACGCCGGGCCGTTCAGGTCGATTTCCCGAGCTTTACGCGCCGCCACGCAAGGGGACCAAATCACCTTGGCCGATACGGGCCAGCCTTACCGCGAGAGCATCACGTTGCAGGGCGCGGCGCACAGCGGTTTATCCTACCAGGATTTCCGAATCACTGGCAACGGAGCCGTCCTGGACGGAACGGCTCCGATCCCGCGAGATGCCTGGGAACCGCTCGGGGACGGCATCTGGCGCTTTTCACCGAGACGCATGAGCTACCAATTGCTGTACCTGGATGACGAACCGGCTGAACGGGTGGTCGTCGCGCGAGGCGAGCTGGCTTTGCCGGATCTGCAACCGCTGCAATGGTGCTTGTTCGAGCGGCAGATTTACTTCCGTGCGGAAGAGGACAAGGCGCCCGGAGATTACTCGTTGAGTCTCACCGCGTTGCCGGTCGGCATCACGTTGGTGGACGTGAATCGCGTCACGATCAGCGAGTTGACCGTGCAAGGTTTTCAATTGGATGGAATCAACGCTCACGACAATGTGTTCGGGGCCACATTGCGGCGCTTGGTGCTTCAGGGCAATGCGCGCAGCGGGATTTCCGTCGGGGGCGCTTCTCGAGTGATAATCCAGCGAAGTCTGATCGCCGACAACGGCGCCGCCCAGCTTCGCACCGAAGACCATTGCGTGGTCCAGGTCAGCGGTTGCCGCATCCTGGATCATTCAGCACCCGCGATCGTGAGACAAGGTGGCAGGATCATCGGGGACGACCTGGATGATTGAGGGTGCCGGCGCGAAAGGTGCTGCCCATCGATTTGATCGGCGCCACCCATCTGATTGCATCTAATTGATCGAAAGCAAACACGGTAGATGGATGGCACCTTTTACATTGCACTGAAAGGCTGCAACATTCACCTCGTGTCACGTTATTGTTGACCTCGTCCTCAGTCTTCCGCTGCGCGGACTCCGATGGCCGCGCCGCCTCGGCGTTCGTCGGCGACTCCCAGATAGATGCCACTTTGCGGGTCGACCCAGATGGAATGCGCCGAGCCTTGCTGGCGTGCGATGCGAACGGAGTGCCCCTTCTCTTCCAGACCGGCGATGGCGTCACCATAGACGGCATCTTGGCCACGTTCCAGATCGAATCGATCGGGGAACCAGGCATGGTGCTGTCGCGGCGCGGCAACCGCGGTGGGCAGGTCCATCTGGAATTCGACGACATTCAGCACGATTTGCAATACCGTGCTGATGATCGTCCGCCCTCCGGGACTGCCGGTGATCAGGAGGACGCGATCATCGCGTCTGACAATCATGGGGGTCATCGAGCTGAGCATGCGTTTTCGGGGCGCGATCACGTTCGGCGGCGTGCCGATTCGGCCGTGCTGATCCGTGCGGCCCGGCACCCAGTTGAAGTCACCCATCTCGTTGTTCAGGACGAACCCCGCACCTCGGACGACGATTCGCGATCCCCAACTGGCTTCCAGCGTGTACGTGTTGGCTACCGCCAGGCCATCGGCGTCGATGACGGAGAAATGGGTTGTTTCGGGCGATTCATCCGCCATTTCAAACGCTTCGGCCAATTCCAGGCTGGGCGTCGCGCGGTCCATGGGGATCGAAGCCGCCATTTCGCGGGCATACTGTTTATCGGTCAGGTGCGCGGGGATCGTCACGAAGTCGGGGTCGCCCAGATGTAACGCTCGATCGCGGAACACCCGTCGCTGTGCTTCGGCGATCAGATGCAAGTTGCGAACAGAGAAGCGGGATCGACGGCCCAGATCAAAGGTTTCCAGGATATTCAACGCTTGGACCACCGCGATGCCGCCCGAGCTGGGCGGTGGGGGGCCGAGGATCTCGTATTGGCGATACTGACCTCGGATGACGTCCCGCAATCTGGCTTCGTAGCTGGCCAAATCCGCTCGGGTGATCAGGCCTTCGCCGCGAATCATTTCGGCTTCGATCAATTCGGCCGTCAGACCGCCGTAGAACGCGCCGGGACCGCCGTCAGCCAGACGTTGGAGTGTCTCCGCCAAATCGGGCTGAACCAACCGCTGGCCTTCCGCCCAGCGATGTCCGTCCGGCGGCGCGAAGACGCGTCGCAATTCCGCAAATCGCTGGTCCGACTGCGTTTCCTTACTTGCCAGCACTCGATTGATCGACGCCGCCAAGTGGTGATCGACGATGAATCCATGCCGAGCCAATTGCTCGGCGGGCTGAACCAGGCGGGCCCAGGAGAGTCGCCCGTACTGGGCATGGGCGAGGGCCAGTCCACGGACCGTGCCCGGAACGCCGACGGCACGATGCGTCCGCGTGCTCTCGTCCGGAGCGTACATATCGACAGTCGCTGCGGCGGGCGCCGTTTCGCGATAGTCGACGCAGATCGGCGGTCGCCCATCCGGCGGACACACCAGCATGAAGCCGCCACCGCCCACATTTCCCGCTTCGGGCCACGTAACTGCCAGAGCCAAAGCGACCGCGACGGCGGCGTCGACCGCATTGCCACCGTCGCGGAGCACATCAGCGCCCACCTGGCCGGCCGGAGCGCTGGCCGAAACCACCATCCCCGCATCGGCACGAACCACGTGACCAAGCGTTCGGGCTTGGCTCTTGGTAACCATCCCCACAAGCAGCATGCAGCCCAAGGCGACGATGGCGATTGTCCGGGGCAAGGTACCGATCGATCCTCGCCACAACGGGAAGGCTCGATGGCCATGACGTCGTCCGGACAAACAGGTCAGATCGGTGGCTGTCGACTGTCGCATGGTGGAACCTTTCTTTCAATCGACCGGTTTGCGCCCTGCGGGAGGCTGTCGAAAGCGTGAACCGGTTGCCGTCGGCTTGTGAGTTCAGTTGTGTTCGATTTCGAAAACCGCTTCGACCTCGACCGCCATATTGCCCGGCAAGACCAGCGCGCCGACGGCACTTCGCGCTCCGACGCCTCGTTCGGCGCCGAACAATTCGGCAAACAATTCGCTGAATCCATTGATCACGGCGGATTGCTCGGCGAAATCAGCGGTACAGTTGACGAACCCCAAGGTCTTGACCAATTGTCGAACGCGATCCAGGCTGCCGAGGCTTTCGCGCAAAGTTGACAGGACCGCCAAACCGACTTGACGCGCCGCGTCGTAACCGGCTTGACGATCCAAGCTCTCTCCGACCCTTCCGGTGATCAGCGATCCGTCGGGTAATAGGGGGCCATGTCCGGAAACGTAAGCCCAACCCTCGGTGATCAGGATCGGTTTGTACAACCCGGCCGGTTGGGGAGCCGGTGGCAGTTGCCAACCCAAGGTTTCCAACTTCGCTTCGATGCCCATCGCTTTGCTTCCTGATGCGGTGGCTTGACGCCGCTTTGGTTGTGCCTTTTTTTCCCCTCCGCTGCTTCCAACAGCGATCCTGCAAAATTCAAAGCTGACGCAAGACGAACGTATTGTCAAGCCACCGCACGAGGACTGCGATAGGTGCCACCCATCTATTGGACTGCGATAGGTGCCACCCATCTATTGAGGATTGCGATATGTGCCACCCAACGATTAGCCGACGATGGATGCCCCCCATAGAGCTGCACACTTGTTAGGGCGAGCTGACGGCCCTGATCGACAACCACATGTGGGTCAAGCAAAGTAGCCTCCATTAGGTTGTTTATGCGTCTCGTTATCCATCAGGGTAACAAAACGTGGGTGGCACCTATCGAAGTGCCGATGAAGGCCGACTCGGCATGGTCCGGACAAAGGAGCGTCAAGCGAATGGCCTTCCGAAGCAGATGCGCCCAACATTTCTGGGAACGGCTGAAATGACGATAGACAGCCGCATCATCGCTGACCACAACATGGACTACGGCCGAGTCCGTCTAGAATTCACCGATCACTTCGTTGCCGGCGCGTGTGCCCAGCGCTCGCCACGTGCTCCGCCGGATGTTGTCACTCACCGAACGGACAGAACCGTCCATCATCAGCACATTGACGATTCCGGAATGGTAGCTTCGCGACGTGATGATGCCGTAGGTAACGTCCGTGGCGTTTCGGCCCTCGCGACTGCTGCTAACATTGATGTCGTATTCTCTGCCATCAACAACGTGCGGCACCACCGTATTGGGAACGAACGTCGTCGTAAATCCCGTATGAATCGAGCGTCCGCAAACCCACTCGCTGTGCCCGTTGGTGGGCGACCACGCGCCGCCTGTGTATTGACCGGACACTTCTTCGGGCGTCTCCGGCGGTACGGTGGGCACGTCGGTCGCGTCGTGATAACGTGGCGTGAATGCCTTGACCTCCGCCATCGCCATGGTGTTGCTCAAGCCATCGACGAAAGACGCTGGAGTCAATCGGCTGTTGGGAGCAAACGCGGCGCCACCATCCTGCCCGTTCACCGGGTTGAAGATCTGGTACAGTCCGACGCTCAGCGTGTAACTCAACGGGTAATGGTACGGAACCCCTTCCGAGTTGACTCGAGGTCGGTCGCCGATGTCGCTGGGGCACATAAAGGTCGGAACTCGCAACGCCGCAACACCGTGAGGCGGAGAATTGCTGGTGTTGTCGGGGTGGTGATAGCCGACCGAGTAATTGATCAAGCTTTGGACCGAGGATTGCTCGATGAACGGTAACAATAGCGCCTGTCCGGACCACGGCTGATTCGTCGAGCCGCCGAAAACAATCGAGGAAGGGGGAAATGCCCCCACAGTCGACTGGTAATTGTGCAGGGCCAAGCCCAATTGCTTGAGATTGTTTTGACAGCTCATGCGACGCGCGGCTTCTCGAGCCGCCTGGACGGCCGGTAGCAGCAGAGCCACCAACACACCGATGATCGCGATCACGACCAACAATTCGACCAGGGTAAAGGCGGGGCGGGAAGTTTTTGAGGCGTGTGACGGGGCACGATACATGGTTAGGTTCTCCCTCCGAGTGTCTCGGCATCGCGAAAAAGTGGGGTTAAGGTCTCAATCGTGGAGGCAGTCATCCGTGCAACCGCTTCCGATAATGAGAAGCATTCTCAATCTCATCAAGATAGACCGGCCGGCGGGTCATGTCAATGGGGCGAGCCAAAAAAATGCCGAAAAATCGATAAGGCTAACGCGTCCGCCAGGCCAGTTCCGACCAGACAGGAGCCATGACCTGTAACAGCCGCAAGTAACGAGCGTATTTTTGCCGGTACAGGTCTGCCCACTTCAGGTTGGGCTGACAGACGCGTTCGATGCGGACCATCGCTTGGCATGCCGCTTCCAGGTCGTCGAAACATCCTGCGGCGACGCTTGCGGCGATCGCGGCTCCCAACGCCCCCAGCTCGTTGCCCGCCGGGACCTCGATGGGCACTTGCAAAATATCCGCGAAAATCTGCAGCCAAACTTCGCTGCGGGCGGCACCGCCCGAAAGCCGAATCCGACTGGGCGGCGAACGGAACGCCAGCAGACGGTCCAGGTGCCAGTGATGCGAAAACACAATTCCCTCGTAAATCGCCCGCAACACGTGTTCACGCGACTGCCAAGCGTCGAGTCCGAAAAAGGCTCCTTTTCCATCCAGGCTGACATTGGACCCGTGCAGAAACGGAAGGAAGATGGTTCCCGATTCATCGGGTTCGGTTTGGGACACCAGATGGTTGCACCATTCGTAAATGGATTCCCCTTTGGATTCCGCCTGCTGACGCTCGGCTTGGAAGAATTCGGTCACAAACCATTCCAGGTTACTGGCCGAAGTCGCGCTGCCTTCGAGCATCAAGAAATAGCCATCGATGGCGTAGCGGGTGGTCATGAAAACGTTGGGGTGAACCACCGGTCGTCGGGAAATGTATTGGTTGTTCCCCCAAGTGCCGGCGATCATGCACAGCAGGCTCTCGTCGACCAATCCCGAGGCCAGACCGCACGCGTCGATATCGAACAGACCACCGGCGACCGGGGTACCCACGGCCAAACCCGTGGCCTCGGCGGCTGCCTTCGTTACGGTCCCGCAGATTTCTTCCGAGCGGCACAGAGGCGGCAATAAATGCTGTAACTCCGCAATGCCGAAGGCTTGGAGGACTTCAGGATCGTATTGGCCCGTGCCAACGTTCATCAGGCTGGTCCCGGACTGGTTGGTCACTTCGGCGGACAATCGCCCGGTCAATCGCAGGCGGATAAAGTCGGTGACGGTTAGGTTCGCAACCGCTTTCCGCAACGAATCCGCTTCATGGTCGCGCATCCACGCCAACAAAGCGTTGGGCTGCGCTGGCCAGATGGCTTGCATGGTCTTGGGCCGAACGGCAACATCCACGCCATCAGCCAGCCAGCGATCGATATATTCGCGTGCCCGCGTGTCGGCGCCGCGAATCGCCGGTCGAACAGGTCGAAAATCTTGATCCACCAAGTACAGTCCATTGCCGTGCCCCGTACAAGCAACCCCCAGGATATCCTTCCCCGTAACGCCCGCTTGCTGCATCGCTTGGCGTATGGCTTCCACTGTCAGTCCCCAAAGGATATTCATGTCCACTTCACTGTAGCCAGATTGCGGCGAACTGAGCGGGATCTTCTTGCCCGCGACGGCAACGTCCGTTCCATCCGTCGTGAAAACGGCCGCTTTGACGACCGTGCTGCCGTTGTCAATCCCCAAAAGATATTGAGACATCTCGCTCGTTCCCTCCTAATACCACATCGAATTAAGACCGTTTCCAAAGTCGGACATTCCTCGATTTGCTTTTGCATTTGTCGAGCGCCGTTGTTAGAATTCTTCGGCTGACTTCCCCCGGGACGCTGGCGGATTGACGATCGAACGTGGTTTCGATGAACTTGTTCACGACAATACCACACACGTATTTTCAGGAAAGTGACGCCATGAATCCACCCCTTGCCCAAGACATTATGGTCACCAAGTTGGTAACAATGCTACCCGACACCGAAGTTGCCGAGGCGATTCGTCTGTTGGTCAAGCACGGCATCAGCGGCGCCCCTGTCACCGACCGAGACGGCAACTACCTGGGCGTATTTTCCGAAAAGTGCTGTATGAAGCTGTTCGATGCGATCGCTCGATGTGCTCGACAGCAACAGGTGGCTTTACCCACTCTGCCGGATGCTCGGCAAATCATGTCGACCAAGCTGGTGACGCTCAGGCCCGACACGGACGTGGTCCAGGCGATCGGTGATTTGCTGAATCACCGCATCTCGGGCGCTCCGGTGGTCGATGCCGACGGGCGGTTCCTGGGCGTCTTTTCCGAGAAGACCAGCATGAGCGTGCTGGTGCAAGCGGCGTATGAGCAACTGCCATCGCCCAAAGTCGTAGCGTTCATGGATACGGACCTGGATCGGACGATTCTGGAAGACGTCAGTTTTCTGGATTGTGCCAAAAGATTCCGCGAGACACCGTACCGACGTCTGCCGGTGTTGCGAGATGGTACGTTGGTCGGATTGATCAGCCGCCGTGATGTGTTGCGGAATGCCGACAATCTGGCCTCGATGATTACCGAGGGCAGGGTCGCCTTGAAGGCGATGGAAGACCATCTTCCTTCGGACCCGACTTCCGCTCCCGTCGGCTTCGACCGCGTGCGGCATTTTTTGGATGTCGAAGCGGAAACGATCACCGAGGATCGGGATCTGTTGGCCATCGCGAAGGATTTCCTCCATACTCCGTACCGGCGGTTTCCCGTGCTTCGTGACGGCAAGCTGGTCGGCCAGGTCAGTCGTCGCGACGTGCTGTCGGCCACCCACAGCTTGATGAAGATCACTCCGCCCCGCGAACCATCGACCTTGTACCTGAGCGCACTGAACGCCGCTTTTCATCATTAGCGTCTTTGGGTGTTGTGTGATCTTGGCCAGCTCAATCCCGTCTCGCCTCAAACGGTCGACAGGATACTCGCTTGCGCCCACCGAGGCAATCGGCCACTGGTCCCCCATGCCGAGACGTCACCTATCGGCGGGCTGCGAAACAACCGCGCGAACGCGGGCGATCAGCGGGCGGAAAGGGCGCGAGTGATCTTGATCTCAGGAGAAAACCGGAACGCCCCGGGGGCGGCGAACAGGGTCACCCCGTCCCGCTCCAATATCGCTTCCGAATGGTCGATCTCATGACCACTTCCGCTGACCGTCACAACGGTGAATGGCCGGAATGGCGTCTCGCACTCTAATACCACAAGAGAACGTTCAGCAATCACTTCGACGGCAGAACGACGGCGGCAACCGGGCCGCCGCTAAAATGCATTGACTTCGAGACGGACGTCATCGGTGGCTCCGGTTCACCGCTTTGTTCGCCCCTTCGATAATTCAACGTCGAGCGACCAATCGTCGGAGTGCGCGGTTTACGGATTCGGAATCCGGAAAGTTTGCGTATGCCCTCTCTTCCGCTCTTGTGGCGCTGCGGTGAACTATTCATTTGGCCTGCGCGCCGGGTGGCGTTATTCTACGGGTCGCGTGCCGGATATCGCGCGAGCGCCCGGGGTGAATTAGATCAGTTAACGGGTGTGGCGTCAAGGACTTGCGGCGAAAGATCTTTGGCTGGGGGGGGCGCGATATTCGGGCGGCGTAAGCACCCGGCAAGGAGTTTCTTGTCAATTAAGGTAGCCTTGCATTGGGGCCGCAACGGGCTCGGGAGTCGTTTTCGGGCAACGATTCACCACAAGGAAAGCAGGTTCTCCGAAAACGACTCCCGCCCCCTTTCGCCCGATTCCACTAAGTGGCGGTAACAAAACCGCCTGACGGCTCGGAGAGCCATCCTACATGGGCGGTTTTGTTACCGCCTCTAAAAAATATCTGGCCGGGTGCTTACTCGAAGAGCGAGTTCCTCTAAGGCTAACTGGCGGACCCGACCGGCGGGATTTCTTTTGAGCGTTCTTTTCCGCCGCCAACCAAGCGGAGCACTGACGGTGCGTGCCCAGATCACAGCATTGTTGCCTTTCTCTCCCGCGTCGGTTGCAAGAAACCCCTCGTTTTACACATCGTTTTTATGGGAAAGTACAAAACAGAGCCAGGAATCCCAAACAAAACATTCCGAACAGCGTCGAGTACCCTGCACAGAGGGGCAGTATTTCCGCCATCGGGGTGACTACAAGCAAAGAACTCTGAAGGATTTCGAGAAAGAACGGACGAGACCGTTGCCTTCTCGTCCGAGAGGGTTCAAAATCCCTATCAGTTTTATCCGTTAAGGTTTCACGTCCTATGGCTATCATCTTTCTTGTGACCGAAGACTCTGCATCTGGCATTCTGGAAGCCGACTGGCAGGCTGTCCGGGGAAATCGAGGAAAGTTTTGCGTTTTTCCTGCACGAAATCCGAATATCGTCCCACTAGGAAATCGTCCGACCGGCTCTCGCATGCATGCTTCGAAACGCGTTGGATTTCGTCTCGACATTGACTTTGGCCGTATTTCAACCAAGGAGTATCCCATGTTACGATTTCTTTGCATCGGAATGTTCGCTGGACTTTGTCTTCTCAACGGCGCGGGTGCATCGGAACGAATGGCCCAGCTCTGCGCCCAACACGTCGAACAAACGGTACAGCGGGCGACGCTGGCAGCGACGGAAGAGACTCGGGAATGTGTTCGCAGAATCGTCGCGCTGAAGGAGCAAGGCCAACACGACGAGGCCCTCCGGCTGGCACGGGAATGCATGCAGAGGGCCACCAATCGGACCGAAAAAGCGGTGGAGTATGTGACGCAGATCTGCAATCGCTGCATCGCGGCGTTGCTGGCGCACGACGAACCGGAGTTGGCGCGGCGCATCGACCGTCTTTGCAGCGAAGCGATTGCCACGCTGCGCTCGCTCTTGCAGCGCCAGCGCAATGCGATTCACGACGCATTACATTAACGGCGCCTGATTTCGAATGTCCGCCAACGAAGCAAATCGTTCCACACCGGGCGCGCTGTCGTCAGACGCGGTCCGGTGTGCCGCTGCGCGGACTGCGGAAGCGGTCACTGGTCCGCAACGCCGGGCGGAGCTAGAACTGGTGAGCAGGCTGATTGCGCGGGACGAGGCGGCATGGCAAGAACTGATCGACAGCTATCGCGGCGCCGTTCTGCGCGGCGCGATCCGCGGACTGACCGAGCTTCGCGTGACTCCGACAGAGGCCCGCATCGAGGAAGTATGTGCCGATGTCGTGTTTGCGCTGTTCCGGAATGATTGTGCGGCGCTCCGGAGCTTTCAGGGGCGCAGCACCCTTTCGACGTGGCTTGCCGTGATCAGCCGTCGAGTCTGCATAGCCACCCAGTTGAAGCACGAGCGGATCGGTTCCGCGCGAGCCATCCACATGTGGGATGTAGACTGGCAGGCGTTGCCCGCCCGCCATACTTCCGAGGATCCGGCTGAGGAACGGACAGGAGATCTTCGGTTGATGCAGGCCTGTTTCTCCAAGCTGTCGGCCTCGGATCAAGTCATTCTGGAACTTTGCTTTCTGAAGGGACTTTCTTATCAGACGATCGCGGACGCGCTGGGCATCACGAGGAACGCCGTGGGACCGAAACTCACACGCGCTCGGCAACGGCTGCGTCGGTTGATGGTCCTGCAGCGACAGGCCGCGACAACCGGCCCGGCCACCCCCACAGCCTTGATGAGGAGGGACGAACATGGCTCCCTATAGCAAGAGGGTGTTGGAACTGCTCCGGTTGCTCGACCGATCCTTGGCCGATATCGACGACGAAGTCTTGCGTCGGCGCTTGACGAACGAGCCTGAGTTGCAGGTGCAAGCCGAGCGCCTGCATCGCGCATTGGCGGAAGTAGCGATGGACCAGCAGACGACGGCGGACGACGACGGCCCGTGGGTGGACGCCGAGGCGGTGGCCGCGTTGCTCGACGAGCGAGGACTGGCGTCATCCCTATGGCCGGCACAGGACGACGGCTCGGATTTCGAGACAAATGGTCGGACCGGTCAAACGGCGGAATTATGGGCGGCAGCCGCAACCCGTGGCCTGCGGTTCGCGCTGCGTCAGACCATAACCCCGGCGTCTGTTCCCCCACCAGCGCCGCTGGTCGTCCAGCAACGGGGTCGCGGATCACGGCGCCGCCGGTCATCAAGTCGGCTGGCCGGATTGCCTTGGCAGCGTTGGACCGTCGCGGTCGCGGTTGCCGTTGCGTCGTTTGTCGGCGTGACGTGGGGGACTTGGAAGTATCGTCAGTCGCGTTCGCCCGGGCCGGTTTCCGTTCCCTTCGGAGTTCAGACCGACCCTCGGCCGCGGACACCCGACGCACGCGATGGGCTGGGCGATCCCGAAGCGATTCGGCAGCCTGATAAGACGCTTCCTTGGGCAACAACTGCCGCTGTGGATCCGTTGCGTTGGGAGCGGATCAGCGGTGTGTTGGTGGGCTTGCCGAGAGGAACGGAATCTTGGAGGCCGGTGCTGGCGGCGACGTCCGAACACTTGAGCCCCGGCGACGACTTCGAAGAGTTCCGCACATTGGGAAACAGTTGGGCCGAGGCTCGTACCGCGACGGGAATTCGCGTCGTTGTGGGTGCCAACGCCTCCGTGCGTATCGAGATCGTGAGAACCGAGTCGGTGAGAATCGAACTGGCGGTTCGACGTGGGAAAATCGGTTTGAGCGACCTGCCCGTGCTGGCCGAGATCGTCTTCTCCGATCGATACGCCGAGACTGTCTGGTGGGTCAGCGAGCATCAAACGTCATTGGCTCTGGATTCTGATGACCCTACTGGCGAATTGATGCTGGTACAAGGGGCCATCCAGAATAACGGTCAAGCGTTCCGCGGTCCCGCGAGACTTTCGTTCGACCGGCAAGGTTGGGACGCCCGACAACTCGTCCAACGGCTTCCTTGGCTCGCGGGACCACCGGATCTGTCGCCCGTCGAGCAGACGCTTGCCGGCATCCTTCACCGGGAGCAGGACGTCGTCGAGGGGCTGATCGTCGATCGCGCCGATCTGGACGAAACCCAGATGGAGGTCGCCGTCCAATGGTGCTTGACCATCGATCCGGTGAGAGCGGTGCCCTTGGCACTGGTTTCTGCTGAGGCCGTTTACCGTGAGGCTGCCTTCCAATGGCTCGTCGACCCAGCCCGCGACCCGGGAGAACTTCGGCGAGTCTTAGTCGAGATCCAAAGGATTGTGCAGCCGTCGAATTCTGCTGCTGCTCGCTGGATTATGGTGGCGCGAGGCGAAGTGCCGCCCTCCAAGACTATGACGGAAAACATGCTTGTCGGCCTGCGGCCGTCCGAGCAACTGTTCGTCCGCGAACTGGCGGTCGCGACCCTGTCCCGACTGACCGGCCAATCGTTCCCGGCATACAACCCACTCGCTCCGGACCGGAAAGGCATCCAGCAGGTAACCAGCGCGACACGCGCCTGGGCCAGTCAGCTTCCCTAGGCGTGACCGCGTCCCTCGCGTCGTCCAGCCGGTCTTGACAGGTGCGCCGACTCAGCCCATTGAATCACCCTCAGTGTTTGGGTGCGGAGTTTGTGTTTGGGGTCAAATCTTGAGGAAGTCGGGCGAAATTGAGCCTCGGTGTGCGGTGGCGCTCAGATGACTTCGTGCTTTTTTCAAATCACGCGGCCGACCTCAGCGTTATCCGCTGAGGCTGGTCATGACGGATCTTGTGCCATTTCAGGGTGTGCAGCAGGAGGACCGCCAAACCCGCGTGGAGACGTGTCACAGCCAAGCCTTTCCAACAGGCATGCTGTACGACTTGGTGATTCATCAGATTGTTGACGATCCCCTCGCTCATCGCCCGCTGCCTTGTGCATCAGATCCCGAGTCCGTTGCGGATCGGCTTGCATTTGCGCAGCATGGATCACCGAGTCCTCGCGATACACATGGATGCACAGCATCCGTCACTTCGATCTGTTACTGGCGCTCGAAAAGTGCCTTGGCATTTGGGTAGTGGCTGAAGTGTGGTGGAACCGCACCGAACTAGCCAGCGGCGCTGGTTGGCCAACCAATCTCCCCAGCATCCCGTCTCCAGCGATTGGCCACGAAATACCTCCGCGCACCGCACCACTTCGCATTTCGCCGGGCTTTTTCAAGGCGTGCCCCCTTTCTTGCCATGACCCCATTCTCGACCCCATTCTCCAACTTCTGCGCGATTCTGTCTATTGTAAGCCTCCGGGGAAAACGGTCCAATGGATTACTTGACGACCCGTTGGCCGAAACGAGCTGTTGCCGCGTGTCCGCCGCGCCCGTGATTCGACGTCCTGTAAGGTGAACCCGACATCTCTGGAAACGGCTAGGAAAGCAGGAGCTAGACTTATGAAACGCAAACGGTGGATTTTCGTCCTGGCCGGCGCTTGGTGCGGCGCCGCCTTTTCCTTGCAGATCTCCCCGGACCCTACGACCGGCGCCGACGACGAGGCCGATCGGACCTCGCTTTTCGACGGCACGACGCTCGCCAGCCGGAAGGCAAACGAGAACGCTGATGTGTGGCAACCGGTGCCGATTAGCACCCGGGCGCAACAAACGGCAGGATATGGTGGCGGCGAGGGGTTTCAAATGATCTGGGGCATCCAGTATGCTCCTTCCAATCCCGACATCGTGTACATGGTGGTCGACACATCGCAGGTATGGAAGAGCACCGACGGGGGCGCCAGTTGGCAGCGGAAGCAGAAGGGATTCTACGCAAACGGGGGAGCTTCGCTCGGGGTTCATCCCACCGTTCCAGACATCGTCTTTGTTGCAGGGGGACAGATGGGGGGCTGGAAACAGCTTACTCCCAATCGCGACGGGATATACAGAACTCTTGACGGAGGCGAAAGCTGGCAGTTGGTCAAGGCAGGGCATCACTTCAGCCGTTATGATACCGGCGAATTATTCCAATTTCCCTCGAAAGACGTCGTTTATGCGGGAACCTTCGATGCCGGTATCCTGAAATCGACCGACAACGGCGAATCGTGGAGCACGATGGTTCCTTTCGCGACGACTGGAATGGTTCACGACATCAAGCTTCATCCGGACGATGGGGCGATTCTTTTTGTATCCAGCGCCAACGGCTATTCGAAAGTAGAGGACAAGGCCGGAGGCGTCGCAGTGAGTCCTATCGGCAAGGGCCTGGCCAGCCCTCAGGTTTCCGTCATCAGCAAGGACAACCCCGGCATCATTCATGCCATTAACGGCGACGATGACAGGATCTATCGCTCGACCGATGGGGGGCAATCGTTTCAGCCTTGTATTCAGCAATCATACGGGCAAGAGGACAAGGAGACTGGCGATCAGCCCCGTGGATTCCAACTATATGTTCGTGAGTTATGGGCCGAAGTCATACGGAAAGAACGAGGAGTTCTATTATACTCACGATGGCGGGCGCACCTTCAGGAATTTCAATGCCCGATATAACGGCCAGGCGGCGTGTCATGCTGTGTCCTTGGACCCGACGCCCGGGTCCAAGGTGATCGTTGCAGCTTGCGGGCATAATCACGACGGGTAGATTCTTCAAGTATCGAGAGATAAGTTCCTGAGCACCGACAAAGGACACACCTGGTCACGGGTCACCCGGGACGGTGGCCCCGTCTACGTCAAGGCGTTGTTTCCCGGAAACGGAGATGTGATTTAGGCGACCAGCGGAGCAGCGATCTACAAGTCCAGGGATCGGGGCAGGCACTGGTCGACCCCCTATCCGTCCTTGGATGTAGCTAGGGGAGGAATTCAACAAATTGCCGTGGACCCGGACGATGAAGACAGATTGTATGCGGGCGTCCCGGGAAAGGGCGTGTATGTCGTAACAAGAGACCAAGCTATGCTCAGAAACAGGGATCATGGGATCGACTTGCCCTATTTCGGCGTTTATAAGACCGACTGGGTGGCCGTGGATCCGAATGACGCCAATATCGTCTATGCGGCAAGCTGGACAGGCGCATGGGGACACGTCGACGAAGCGATTTTCCGGTCAACCGACAAGGGGATTAGCTGGCATGGGATAACCCATAATCGGGCTCCCATCAACGTCGGGGCCATTTCCGTCAATCCGCACGACGGCTATGTCCATGTCGGGACAATGCACGGCACCTGGAAGTTGCAACCTCCGGGCGCGCGATGACGGGGCATTTCCACTAACGAAGTGGGAGGATAAGCACCCGCACACGAGTTTCCTGGCACAATGTAGGATGGACATCCTTGTCCGTCATGCGGCATAAGACGGACAGCAATGTCCATCCTACATCCGTGTGATGGACAGCCCCAACGCTCAGGGCCGCAGCGGACCTTACAACCACGACAATCACTTGACGTTCATCGCCGATCCCGCCGGAACGATCTTCGTCAGCGCGCCGGTGATCAACGAAGGGTCAGGCGACCTGGTCTTCGCGGCCGATGCGATCCGGATCGGCGGTGAAGTGTCGACTCAGGGCCAAGTGATCCTGCAGCCGCTGCTGCCGGACACGAGCATCGGGATTGCCGGCGCGGCGGGTGGGCTCCAGATCAGCCAAGCGTCGATCACCAACGTGACGGCCGCGCAATTGGTGAACGGGCAGGCGGCGGGGCAGCACGAGATCACGGTGACCGAAGTGATTTTCCCGCTTCGACGCTGCTTCGCGCTCCGCTGGGGCCGAAGATCACTATCGACGGCCCCGTAACGGCCGAGCGGGACTTTGAAGCCATCGCCGGCCGCATTGACGTCAACGCTTCGATCCTGAACGAGTCCGATCACGACATCGCGCTGCACGGCGAGACCGAGGGCGTGTTTATCGGCGATGGTTCGCAGAAGGAGGAGATCGCCGTCGCAAGCCGGGACGGAATGACCCAGATCTCCGGTGCTTCGTTGACGCTACGCGGCAGCAATTCCACGGACGGCGCGTTGGCCATGATGGGATACCGTGTCGACGACTGGGGTGATGTCGCAGGCGACATTGTGGTCGATGTCTCTAAATTCGTTCTTCTTCAGCCTCAGGAGTCCTGACCTCCGCGCCGGTTCGCCAGCGATCGATCGCGGCGATTCCTGGGCCGGCCCGGCGACGGACCGCGACGGATGTCCCCGCCGCGACGACCCCGCGGTGCCCAACCAGGGAAGCCCCGACTACTTCGTCGAAGATCTCGGCGCCAGCCTGTTTGCGCCGGCCGGCGAACCGCGCGGGTGGCGCGGCAACAACAACTTCTGGCTATTGACGCTGCCGTTTTCGTTTCCGCTTTACGACAAGAACTACTCGACGGTGCTCGTTTCATCGAACGGTTTCCTCCATTTCGAGGGCCCCTAGTCAGCCTCTGACGGGGCGAACTCGACCGAGAAACTCGCCCCCAACGTTCGCATCGCGCCGCTGTGGGCCAACCTCCGCACGGACGGCCCCGGCGACGACATTTTCATCGACGACACCCTGCCGGGCCAGGTCACCGTCCGCTGGCAGTCCACCGCGGCCAGCGACGGCGGCGAAGTGAACGTCGCCGTCACCCTTCTGAGCGACGGGCAACGCGGGCTTGGAGCCCACCGTCGGCATTTCGCGGGGGGACGGGCGGAACCGCCTCGTGGCGCCCTACACCGGCGCCGGCGACCTCGGCGGCGCGCCCTCGCTGGGCTTCGCTCTCGCCCCGGGGCTCGTCGATCTGGGGGCTCATGAGTTCCAAGGATCGACGCTCGACGCGACGCCCCCGATCGTGGTCGGCACCGAACCGGCCGCGATCCACGAGCAATCGGGCACCGGCAGGGCCGTCCACCAGATCGAAGTCACCTTCGACCAGCCGGTCAATCCCGTCGATGCCCGGTCGCCCAGTACGTACGAGTTGCGGGGCAGCGACGACCGGCTCGTCACGCTCCTGCCGCGCTATCTGGCCGAGAGCCTGTCGGTGCTGATCGAGTTGGACGTGCCCGCGCGCGGTTTGCCTGCGGACACGGGTCGCCTCGAGCGACCTCAGCGAAGGCACCGTCTCGACCGGGTTGCTGGTCTTCACCCCCGAGAACTGGAATCTGCCGCAGACGGTGGTGGTCACCGGAGTGGACGACGACGTGCTGGACGGAGACGTAGCTTACCAGATCCTGCTGGGTCCGGCCAACAGCGAAGACCCTCGCTACGACGGTTGGGAACTGCCCGGCGTGTCGGTCGTGAATCGGGACAACGACGTTCCCACCGTAAAGCTGCTGGCCGCCGAAGACCGGACGGCCGACCAGGGCTCAGCACTTACCATTGTCGTGCTCTTCAACTCGAACGTTCCGGCTCCTCACACCGCCACGATCGACTGGGGAGATGGGACGATCGTCCCGGTGGATCCTCACGAGTCCGGCGGCAGGTGCGATCGACCTCGCCGCCATTGTCCAGCACCAGGCGGGCGGCGGCCGGATCGTTCTCCAGCGCCGCCCGGTGCAATACGCTGTAGTCCGGGATCGGGCTTTGCAATCGGCCACCGGAATCGCGGCGCTGTGGGAAACGGACCTTGTCCGTGTGCTCCAGAAGGCGTTGACAAGACCAAAAGTAGTACACCTGCCCCGCATCCACTGCCCGTTTCACCCGCTGATACAAACCGCTCGGTTTGAACCGGTCTGGGGCTTCGTCGGAAAGCCTCGCGGCGATGTCGACGAAGCCGCGCTCGGCTGCGATCGCCGGCGCCGTTCGGTCCATCGCATCGGGCACGTCCGCCGAGGCGCCCGCGTCGAGCAGCAGATCGACGATTTCCATGTGGGCCGCCGCGGCCGCCCAGTGCATTGGCGTCCGTCCCCAGCGGTCCTTCCGGTCCAATCCCGTGCCGGCCTCCAGCAGCAATGCGCATGTGGTGCGGTGCCCGTAGAAAGCCGCGCGGTGCAGGGCCGTGCGACCGAAGGAATCGCGCACGTCCGGATCGGCCCCTCGATCCAGCAGATCGCGCACCGCCAGATCATCACCGAGCGCTGCCGCGGAAAGGAACCGCGCCGGATCAACCGGCTCGTCTACCGCCCGTTGGCGAGCCGCCTTCAGCAACAGCGCTACTACGTCGTCGTGTCCGGCTTGCGTGGCGTGTTGCTGCGGCACCTTGCCGGCGTCATCCCGAGGTTCCGGCTGAGCGCCGTGCTGCAAGAGCAACCGGACTGTCTCGACCGCCCCGGCGGCTGCCGCCAGATGAAGCGGGCGGCGCTGCTGGGGCTACGGGTGCCGATAAGATCGGGAAAGGGCCCGATGATCAGCCCGACGTCGGTGCGTTGTTCGAGATCGGCCCCGGCAGCGATCAGGGCCTGCAACGATTCGGTCTGGCCGTGATGCGCCGCCGCTTGCAGGGCCGTCGCCCCGAGCGGGTCCGTGGCGTTGATCTGAGCGCCCTTGTCCATCAGGATCTCGATCAGGCCCACGTGCCCCAGCACCGCGGCGATATGCAGCGCCGGCCGCACGTCCGGCGCCGACGCTTCCCGGCGCAGCTTCAGATCCGAACGCATCCGTTGTCCGGGCATGGCGAGAAACCGCTGGTTGGGGTCGGCCCCTTCGGCGAGTAATTCCGCGACGGCTTTTTCGTCGCCCCCTACCAAGGCGAAGAAGTACGCCGCTCTACGCTGCCACGTCGCCGGCTCGGTGTCGGCGTACGTTTCCAGCAGCCGCCCACACTGCCAGCGGCCCCCGGGCGCTCTCCGTTGCAGCTCACCAAGCGTCTGGGGTTCTGGCTGAAGGTACAGCAACAACACCTCCAACACGTCGGCCCGGTCCTCGTTGGCCGCAATCGCTTCGACGATCCACTCTCGGGACTGCTGGTCGTTGACGTGCCCGTCGGCGTAGTGAAGCAATAGGGCCGCCGCAAGGCCCGCATCCAGATTCTTCCGGGACCGGAGCGGTCGGCTGACAAGCTTCGGAAGATGCACGGGATTCGTCCGCTCCAGCAGCATCTGCATCACCGGCAGGTTGATGTGGGGCGAGACCGCGTGTTCCAACGCCAACCGTCCATGGACGCGGGCCTCCGCGTCGGCTCCCTGCTCCAGCAGCAGGCGCACAAGTGTGGCGTCGTCGGCCCGCACCGCCGCGTACAACGGCGTTTCAAGATCGAGACGGAATCCGCGCTCGTCCCGCCCGCTCGCCGGCTGGCTCTGCCGACCGGCAGGCAGGCCCCGCACGTCCACCGGGCCGCCCTGCTCGAACCATGCCCTCACGGCCGTATGATCCCGCCGTTGGATGGCGTCGAACAATTCCTGAGAATCATGTCGGGGGCCGTCCCCACGTGCGGCCTCCAACAGCCCGGCCAGCTCGTGATGGCCGGCGTCGCCCGCCAACTCCTCCGGTAGCCGTCCCGCCCCATCCACGCGATTTGCCGCTGCCCCCTGTTCCAGCAACAGCTTGACGAACTCATCGTGTCCCTGCTGGGCCGCCACGTGCAGGGCGGCCTCGTCGGCCAGGACTTGCAGCAGCTCCCGGTGACCCCTGCTAACCGCCAATTCAGCCGCCCCGCAAAACGCTGCTCCGACGCCTCGACGCCCTGACCCAGTAAGTAGCGGACGACGGCCACGTGTCCCGCGGCTGCTGCGGCCTCGAATGGGCGCCGGTGCCCCGGGCTCATGATCCAAAGCCTCAGATTCTGCGGGATCTGCCCATCGGCGTCGGCACCGGACGCGACCAGCACGCGCAGAACATCCAGGTGTCCTAAACCAGCCGCCAAATAGGTCGCCCACACGCGCTGCATTTCGGCGTGATCGCTCTCCTGCCGGAGCCAATACTGCACTTGCTGAACATCACCCGTCAAGGCAGCATGCACAAGGTCCTGCGGCTGGCCGGCGCGGGGACGCAACAGATCGAGATCACCGGGATGTCTCAACGCCACCTTGGCCAGGAACATCGAACCGGTGCCGCTCATCCCTCCCGGGGCCAACGGATCAGCTCCGTGCTCCAGCAGCGCTTTCACGGTCGCCCGCCGTTGAGCGTCTTCGATTTCCTTGGTCAGCCCGGTCATCAGCGCAGCGAAGTGCGGATCGTACACGTTATGCAGCGGAGTGGCGCCCAGCTCGTCGGACGCATGCACGTCCGCTCCATGATCCAGCAACAACCGCACCGCTCCCGCCCGAGAAAGCGAAGCCGCCAGGTGCAGCAGCGTCAGGTTGCCGGGCTGGTGCTCTCGGAAAGCCGGCTCAAGCGCACCAGCGGCGTCCCTCGCTTCCGCGTCTTCCTCGGGCATCAGGACGACGTTGGGATCGGCTCCTTGCCAAAGCAACCGATCGAGCGCATCCAGATCGTTCTCAATAATCGCCTCGACCAGCGGGAGCCCGAGTCTTGTGCCCTCGACCTTCTCACGCGATCGGGCGTCTATGCCACCGGACTCGACAAGCGGTTCTTGCGGGGCCTCCTGGGACCTGCCTGGCTCGTAGCCTGAGAGGAGGCCCATCCCAGCCGCTGCAACAATCAGTCCGCACACCACGGTTCCGAGCCCGCAACGCTCGCCCAACGCAGCACTGTTCAGCGGTGGCCAGTCTTGCGATTTCACTTGATGCCCTGTTGGAACTCGCTTTGGAATTCCGCTTACAAATCTTTCTCATCCTTTCGGGCGGCTATTGCGCACTGGTGTTCTACGTTCTTTTGAAAGAGAGCAACGCAGCCGAGTTTCGTGATGGCCGCTTCGACTTGCGTGCGCGCCACCTCGATTCGTTTTTGACGATACTGCGTTTGATGACCTGCTGAGAGAGCAGTTTGGCAATCTGGGCGGCAAGCGACAGCCTACCGTCGACAACCCACACTGCTCGGCCCGCAATTGACGACGAAACCGACGCCTCAGGCGTCGTGAGTCCAGGCCGCAAAACAGTAAGAAACACCCGTTGGTGGCCCGACAATAGTAAGTCGCGGTACTAGTCGGTCAACTCGAAAACGAAATCATGTTCTTCTCCCAACTTTACCTGCGCGGTAAGGCCGCTGGTTTGGGGATGTCCGTACTTTTCGGGAATCAACGAACGACGCCGTGCCGTTGCCGCCAGGTCAGCGGCGGTCAACGATGACTCGAATGCGGCGGGATCCGTGGCTTCGAATGCCGGGTCTACTTCAGGTTGAAAAACCACCGTCGCGTTTGGTACTGGATCAGAACTGGCCGACCGGTTCTCCGGTTCTTCGGCCGCCGAGCCGCTGATAGGTTATGTGGTCGATTGTTTCGCTGAGGAAGTGAACACTTCCATCCACGAAAAGAAAATTCACGCCACCTGGGTGAAATGACTTGAAGCCCCACGAGTAATTATAGTTGGCTTTCTCAGTGCAGGCGGGATTGCTGATCTGCGCCGCAGGCACTTTGTCGCTGGTGGTGCGTTCGTTGATCGGCGTGACGGTCGAGGCATGGGCGTTACCCATCCCATTGGAGAACCACCATCCGTACGTGGGATGCGAGTGACAGTCCGGTCGCACCTCACCGACGAACAGCACGTTCGACGAGCCATCGGTCACGTCCCGCATGCCCTTCGCGCAGGACAATACGCGGCGGCTGGGATACATGTGGTTGAAAAGCAGGGTCGACCGCCGATTCCTCGACGTCTACCGAAAGAAACCGGTCGGATGAGTGTCACGAAGGCGGCGAGAGCTTCGTCCTGACGAGCCAGTAGGTCAAGCCGAGCGCCAGCACCAGCGCGGCGCTCGACCAGAGGTAATCCGGATCCAGTTCCCCGAAGTCGAACACGATCACTTTCCGCGACACCGCCATCAGGGCCGTGGCCACGACCAGCTTCACGTGGATCACGTCCTCGCGAAGGTAGAGCGTGATATTGACGAAGATCTCGATGGCGATCAGCACGGCAAGGAAAGCGCCGAAGATCGCCAACATATCGTTGAAATCCAACAGCAGAAACGGTTCAGCGATGACCCGCCGGTATAAAGTAAAGCCGACGTCCAGCACGCCCCAGATGATGACCAACACCATCAGGCCCGCCAGCACCCGGACTACTTGACGGATGACGACATCGGCAACGCGGATGACGGGATCCGGCGACTCTTCGGCTTTCCAAATATGTTCTTCTCGGTCGTTGTCGTCGTGCTGCATTGTCAGCGGCTCCGTAGTTCACCGACACCCCGCTTGTGTGGCCTTCTGGTGACGCGGTTCAAAACATTCTGTTTTCGTGGCCTGCTGGTTAGTCGCCGTAACAAAACTGGCCCGTGAGACCTACGGTCGGCGGTTTCGGCGGGGTCAGAGACCCGCGCCGAACCGTGGGCGGTTTTGTTACGGCCTCGAAGCGAAACGGGCCTAAATGGCCGGAATGGTAGCCGTCGTCCGCCGAGACTGCAACCCCCTGAAAACTTGGCTTGTGCATTTTCTCCGCTAGTGAAAGGTCTTCGCTACGACGTGGACGCTTGTCGCTCCGATTCCAAACGGACCGCTTTCGGGAACAACACATTGTTCTCCTTGTGAATATGCTGGTGCAAATCGCCTTCGAGTTGCCTCAATCCGTCCAACATGGCTCGGTACGTGTTGCAGGCCCACTCGGGCACTAGGTAATCGTCGGTCGATTGCCGCAACACCGCCAGCGCGTTGCCGGCGTTGTCGTGCTCGAACTCCATCTGCCGGATCGGGTTGGCTACCGAACCGCAATGAAAATCGGGAAGATCCGTCGAGGATTCCAGTTGCCGGATCATCGGAAACAGGATCTGCTCTTCCTTCATCATGTGTTGGGAAAGCTCCTCGAAAAGTCCCTCAAACGCCCGGCGGACATCCGCCAATCGTGCCTCCGCATCGCCATGCACCTCGTAAACCTTTTCCGTCATGGCATCCAATCGAGGCAACTCGGATTTCATGTACTGGTGATGCGTCTGCTCGATATGGTCTACCAGTTCCGTCAGAGACATCGCGTCGGCATCGACAATCGTCCCATCGTCAACAGCCTGCAGATCGGCTTGTTCGATCTGTTGCAGAACGGTCTGGACGTCCAGTCCCCGCTTGACACACGCTTCGCCCAGCGGCACCCCGCCACCGCAGCAGTAATCGATCTGCAGTTGTTCGAAGAGTCGAGAGCGGTTTGGATTGGCCTTGACCAATTCCCCGACCGTAGCTTGCCCACTGAGTGTCACAGATTGCTCCTTTCAAATCGACATATCGTGCGATGCATCTCGTTCCGTTTCAGGACGACCAGCAACCTCGCACAAAGAGGCTGTGAAAAAATTGGGACAGGCACCTTGGCAACTTCTGTCTTTCCATGTTTTCTTGGCGGTTTCTGTTCGGAGCCAGTCCCATCTTTTCACAGCCTCGGGTGACAGCCTTTCGGAGTTGACAAAAAGCATGCATTAACGCTTTGATGCACGCTTGACTTATTTTTAAGGAAAACACATCATGTTGTCAACTGGGCCGTCCGAAAAAATGCTTGCAGCACATGCGAGAAGATGAACCCATGGGCATACAAATTATGGGGGTACCAATTTTAGTCGTTGCTGCTGTTCTTTCTGGAAACGGGCGTGGGCGTATTTGCAGGGGAGGTGTCGGTCTTTTTCCGCCAGTCAGCTTGATGCTTGTTGAATGTTCTGGACTGCCAAAACCCTTGAAGGAGGATCGCAATGCACGACGACAGGTCCGCCCCTCAGGAGCACGAATCTTCGCAAGTCGGGAAACGATCTTACTGTTGGTGGTTGTACGTTCTCATCGTTATCAACTCGACGTTGGGAATTTCGTGCATGGCCTTAATCATGCTCGGAATTGTTTATGACGCTCGTGGCGATCTAAGCTATGAAGCAAGCGTTGGCCTGATCCTCTTGACGGTGTTTGTGTTTGTTCCAATCGTATTACTCGTTCTGGCCCCGGCCGCGATGGCCCTTTTGGCAGTGACGATTGCCAAGTGGTCAGATTTGGGCTGGAAGGATCGCATGATCGCGGCTTCGGCATTGATTCTGGGCGGCATGCCGCCGGTCGTCATCTTCCTTTTTTTCAAATTTGCAGATAACTCTTAAACCCCTGTTGGCGAGACGGCGGAGTTCATCGAAGTCCTTCTCCCGCTGCGACGCGCCGAGCGGCCACCTCGAACTTGAAAAGCGTTTTGTCATCCGGCGACGGGGCAATGTCGCTATGCGTTTCGATCAGCCAATGGGTTGAATTCCGATTGGCCGCAAACGAATGCATGGCGTCGTCCGGGATTTTGAACTGGAACTGGCCGATGATCGGCCTGAGGGAACTTTTCCTCCGTACCCCGGGTGTACCACGACTGACGACGACGAAGATCCGTCGTTTCACGGCCGCGCTGCTTCGGCTGACAGCGGGCGGCTGTCGGGATGGAACTGACGCCAGGCACGGGCAAACGACATGATACCCACACGTTGCGTCAGCATGTTGATCGGATAGGCCCGCGCCTGGCCGGCGACGACGGTACCCAACACCAATTCGTTGTCGACCACCTGGTCGCGGACCTCGTGGACCGTCAGCGTCGGCGGATGGACGATGGCTGGCTGGACGCCCAGCACTCGGCGCGGCTGGAACTGGCGATCGCCGGTGCGCGATGTCGCCTGTGCTGCTGCTTGCTGCATCCCAAGCGTCACCAGGGCTATCGCGCCGACCAACGTCGCCAGGCCGAGCCAGTGTCGGCATCCTGGTCGGCGATTCGTTCTTGAAGGATTCATGAGGCTCTCCCGTCGGTAATGTCTCGAACGGTGTGAAAGAGTTGGAACCCCGGCCACCGGTCGTCGATGACGCCGGCGGTACTGAATACGGCTCGACGCCGACGAAGGCGTTCAATCTACTTGGCTTGTTCGTCGAGTTTTTTCAACTGCTCCAAAATTTCGTCCGGTGTGGGGCGGTCGCCGAAGGTTTCGCCCCGGCGGGCGTAGCGGAGGATGCCTTGACGGTCGATGATGAACGTGGCCGGGCGGTTGCTCCATTCGGTATGGATGCGCATCTG
>SKKK01000617.1 GCA_007121535.1 Planctomycetaceae bacterium
CCTTGGGTTGGGGGGTGGATTCTGGGGCTCGTGTGCCAACGGGCCCCAACTGTCAATTGTGTGCTTCTGGACTGAAGCGCCAACCGCTACAATCCAGGGAGGCCATGATGAGTATCCATGCCATGCACCGGAGCGGTGGTGGCCATCGGACTGGTTCTCGGTTTCGGGCTACCGATCGTGGCCGCCGATATGCTCGTGACCTCCGGCCACGGTCGCTGGCAAACCGATGAGCGTCCCCGTCAGGCATATCGATACCTGGGTGGCACAGTTATGGCACGATAGTTGGGTGGAACGTTTATAGGGTGGCCCCCTTCATTCCAAAGAGCAAAGGCGATATTCTCAGCCAAAACACCACAAAAAACACTGCAACTGCCCCCCCGAAATAGTTAACTGCTAAGACCTGAGACTCGAAAGTTTGGAAGCCTGAACAAAATTCGAAAGCACAGCGCCCAAATGTCCCGAAACGAAGACCTCACAAAGGACGTGAACATCCCTAAATCAATGACCTTGTCTTGGACATTTCATCATTCGAATCTCGCAGCTATTTCAGATTTATTGATTCGGAGAGCTTGTTTTTTCGATGCACGCGTGGCTTACGGCGGAAGACTCGAAGTTGAATTTGGTGGTGAAGCCGATATTGACGAATCGAGAATTTGCGGTACGATAAGGGTTGCAAAGTTGTTGTGTGTGCTATAATAATCAGTTGCGGAGGCCATGAAGAAGACGATGCCTCCCACCCACCAACGAATCCTACCGTGTAACGTCGCCTGAATAATGGATTGAACGGCGACTTGCAAGGACAAGCGAAGAGGTTCAGCGGATCAAGGACGTCCCCAAACCTGTTGATGCTGCGTTTCAGATCAACAGGTAAACAACCCTCCAGCCTTCCTGCCTAGATTCGGTACCAAAACAATGATTGTTGCCCAAGCTTCCATGCGAGGAAGTGTCTTGAGCCCGCGTCACCTGGAGATGGTACGCAAGGCTTACGTCACGGACGGACAGCTCGACACCATGTCCCTAGAGTTGGGCTTTGGTTCCGTCGAAGATCTTCAACGTGCCGTAGCAGACATGTTTGGAATGGAGTTCGTCGATCTGAACTCGTTCCAAGTCGATCTTTCGGTGCTCAAGAGCTTCCCACTGCGATTCATCCACAGATTTGGGATGTTCCCGCTCGGTCGAAGAGACGGGTCCTTACTGGTTGCGATAGCAAACCCATTCGACCTAGCGGCACTCGACGCGCTCAGTGCGTCGATCAAGGACAGCGTCGTGCCTCTGGTTGCAGCGCCGCACGAGTTGGCTCGGCTGGTGAAGACGCACTTGGGGGTCGGTGCGGAGACGGTCGACGATCTGGTCGCGATTCGGGATCAGAACGCGGATGGCGTCGAGATCTTGGAAGAGGTCGAGTGGGACCGCTCGGAGGCTTCGGAAGCAGCCCAGGAAGCCTCGGTGGTACGATTGGTGAACGAGATCTTGACGGAAGCAATCGAGGCTCGGGCCAGTGACATCCACTTGGAAGCCCAGGACGCGGGCATGAAGATCCGTTACCGGGTCGATGGCGTGCTGCAGACCCAGCCGGCTCCGCCGGCGATCAATCGTTTCCAGGCGGCGATCATCAGCCGTTTGAAGATCATGGCCCGCTTGAACATCGCCGAAAAACGCGTGCCTCAGGACGGACGGATCAAACTGCGGGTATCGGGCCGCGAGGTCGATATCCGGGTGTCGATGATTCCCATGCTGCACGGCGAGGGGATCGTCATGCGGGTTTTGGATAAAGACCGCATGAACTTTTCGCTGCGTGGTTTGGGCATGGACCGGGAGATTTACGGGCAATTCCATCGACTGATCAAGTTGCCGCACGGGATCATTCTGGTGACGGGGCCCACGGGTTCGGGAAAGACGACGACGCTGTATAGTGCGTTGGCCGAGATCAAAGACGAAAAGACAAAGATCATCACGACCGAGGATCCGATCGAGTATCAACTGGAAGGCATCAACCAGATCCAGGTCCACACCAAGGTGGGGCTGACGTTCGCGGCCAGCTTGCGAAGCATTCTGCGGCACGATCCGGACGTGGTGTTGGTGGGCGAGATTCGCGACTTGGAGACGGCCGAAAACGCGGTCCAGGCATCGCTGACCGGGCATCTGGTGTTCAGCACGCTGCACACGAACGACGCGGCCGGGGCGTTCATGCGTCTGTCGGACATGGGCGTCGAACCGTTCCTGGTGTGCAGCACGGTCGAAGGGATCATGGCCCAACGACTGGTTCGGACCTTGTGCGATGAATGCTCGGAGGAATACGAACCGGACCCGTCGGACCTGCCCGACGATTTTCCGCACGAAGTGCTCAGCGGCAGCGGCAACGGCATCTACCGGGCCGTGGGCTGCCGGCATTGCCGAGGTACCGGGTATCGCGGTCGAGCCGGTATCTACGAGTTGATGGTGACGAACGACGAGATCCGTCGTCTGGCTGCGGAGCGGACGCCGACGAATCTGATCAAGCAGGCGGCCATGCGATCCGGGATGCGGACGTTGCGGCAGGATGGGTGGCGCAAGGTCGGCCGTGGCGAGACGACGGTGGACGAGGTGTTGCGCGTAACGAAATTCGACTGACGAGCCCAATCATGCCCGAATTTGCTTACATTGCGCGAACGCTGACCGGCGAGGATGTCGCCGGAACGATCTCCGCAGCGACCAAGCGGGAGACGCTCAAAGCGCTGGCCGAACGATCGTTGTTTCCGGTCCGAGTACAGGAGAAACGGCAGATCACCTGGTCGCGATCTCGGCGGGTGGGTACGCCGGTGTTGGTCTCGAATTTGACCCAGTTGGCCGACCTGCTGCAGAATGGCGTCCCCTTGCTGGAATCGCTGACTGTCTTGGCGTCTCAGTGCCCTCATCCGGCGTTGTCGGGGATCTTGTCCGACGTGCGGGACCAGGTCGCCGAGGGGACGCCGCTGGACGAAGCGTTGGGAAATCACAACGACATTTTCGGCGACTTGGCGATCAGCATGGTGCGGGCGGGCGTTGAAGGCTCGTTTCTGGAAGATGCCTTGAAGCGAACGGCCGAGTTTTTGGAAAGGCAACAGGAACTCAAGGCGCGGATCACCGGCGCGATGATCTACCCGGCGTTTTTGGCGACGCTCAGCGGGGTGATCACCGTGTTGCTGATCGTCTTTTTCGTACCGAAGTTCGCCGACCTGTTTGCCCGTTTAGAGCAGGAAGGTGGCGGGTTGCCGGTGCCGACGATCATTCTGCTGGGGGTCAGCGACACGCTGTCACACTACGGGATATTTTTGGGCATCGCGGCGGCCGGACTGTTTTTTTGGTTGAGGAACATGATTCGGACCGATCGGGGGCGTCTGTTTGTCGATCGTTGGAAGCTGAGGATCCCCGTGTTCGGACCGATTTTTCACGGGTACGCCGTTTCGCGATTCTGCCGCATCTTGGGAACGCTGCTGCGCAATGGGGTGCCTTTGCTGCGGGCGTTGGAGATCAGTCGTGATTCGGCGGGAAACCGAGTGTTGTCGGATGCGATCCGCGGCGCGGCCGAGAACGTTTCGTCCGGGGAAACGCTGTCCGGGCCCTTGGCCGGCTGTGGCTTGGTGCCTCGGCCGGTGATGGCCATGATCCGCGTGGCCGAAGAGGCGAATAATCTGGATGACGTGCTGGTCGGCATCGCGGACGGTCTGGACCGGGACACTTCCAAAAAGATCGACATCATGGTGCGGTTGGCCGAGCCGACGATGTTGCTGGTGATGGGGATGATGATCGGCTTTGTCCTGGTAGCCCTGCTGCTGCCGGTTTTCGACACAATGACGACGATGGGCTGATGATTCAGCCCTTGAATCGATGACTACTTTTCCACTCGAAGGAGGAAAGAACGATGACGGGAAGAAACACTCGCCGAACCCGACGTGAGGGGTTCACTCTGACAGAAATGCTGATCGTGTTGGCGATCCTGGTGATGCTGGTCGCCTTGGTGGTGCCCGGGTTCCTGGGCGCTCAACGTCGAGCGGATCGCCAGAACGCGCAAGCGCAGATCGGGCTGCTTCGCGGCGCTCTGGAACGCTATGCGATGGACACCCGCAACTTCCCCAGCACCGAAGAGGGCTTGCAGGCGTTGATCTCCCAGCCCGGCGAAATGGAATCGGGCCCCGGCGCCTCGTGGGACGGCCCGTACCTGAGCACCAACGAGATCCCGCGGGATCCGTGGGGTAACGAGTACCAGTACGTTTATCCGCCGGAGCGTGGCTCCGGGGACTTCCCCGACATCTGGTCGTTCGGGCCGGATGGCGAAGACAACACCGAGGATGACATCACCAATTGGGGCACGACCGCCGAAGGCGACAATGGCGACCTCGGGCCAGCAGCGGAGGATCTCGATATCCGCGTGGACACCGAGTTTTAGGCCGGTAGATCGCGCCGCTTGGTTTTCGGTGCGGACCGCATTGCGATGAAGTCCTCAAGGTCTTTGCATCACCGCCACGGTTACACCCTGGTGGAGCTGTTGATCGTCATCGCCGTGTTATCCACGGTGATCGGCATGGCGGTACCGTCGTTGCGCACGTTTTCCGAACGTGGCTATTTGCAAGATGCCGCTCGGCAACTGCGAGGCCAGTTGCTGAGCGCCCGGTTGCAGGCGATCGAATCCGCGTCCAGCAGGTTTTTCTTCTACCAGACGGACAGCGGTGTGTATCTGGTGACCGGCGCCGACGATGCGTTGAGTCTGATGGACGGATCGGGCGATCTGTTTTTGGGAGATGACGTCGAGGATGAACCCGTCGAGTACGGCCGATCAGCAGGCGATTCATCCGAGCAGTTGCTGCCGTCCGACATTCGCTTCGTATCGCGAGACATGAATGCGGTCGGAGGGGGCGCCGGCGATCAATCCGCCAACCGTCAATCCGCCAACGGTGCCGCTGGCGACTGGTCGGAGCCCCTGATCTTCTATCCCAATGGCCGTGCATTGAACACGCGCATTCGATTGGCCAGCGACCGCTACTGGATCGAAGTGACCGTGCGCGGCTTGACGGGAACCATCCAGCTTTCGCCCGTGCAGCGGTTGGCCGAATCGTCGGGCGTACGTGGGGAGTCATCGCCATGAGACCCGCGCAACGGCCGGGATTTTCGTTGATGGAGGTACTGCTGGCGACCAGTATTCTGCTGGCCAGCCTGTTAGTGCTCAGCCAGATGGCGACGGTCGGCCGCCAACACGCCGAGGACGCTGAATCGTTGACGATCGCCCAACTGATGTGCCAAGCCAAATTGAACGAGGTGCTGATCGGGGCTCAGCCGTTGGCCAGCCGATCCCCGACGGCGATTCCGGAAATGCCGGGCTGGACTTACGAAATCCAGGTGCAGTCCACGGGACAGTACGATCTGGCCGCGGTGCGCGTGACGGTGGCGCCGGAAGAAATCGACGGCGTGGGGCGAGGCCGCGGGAAGCGCGCGACGCTGCTCCGCTGGATGCACGCCCCGGATTTCGATTCGCAGTCGCAATCGTCTTCGTTTTCCGATGCGGCGGAGTTTCCCGAGCCAACGACGGCCTTGGAGCCATCTTTCGGGGTTGACGACCCATGGGACGAGTAATGAAACGGGTCATCCATTTGCCGGCCAGATTGCCCCGTCGACGACGTGCCGCGTACACGTTGTTGGAAATGATCGTGGCCACGGCTTTGTGCAGTATCTTGTTGGTAGGGCTCTGGACCTTGTACAGCACGTACGCCAATCTGTTCGACCGCGGCCAGGCCCGCGTCGAACGTTCGCAACTGTGCCGAGCCCTGATGCAGCAGATCGCGGACGACCTGCAGTCGGCGATCCAGGACCCGATCCCCGGCCTGGCCGATCGTCCTTGGGGTGACGCTCAACGCCGCCGATTCGGATTCTCGGGAACGTCCAGCGAATTACGCGTGGACGTTTTGCAGATCACACCGCGACAAGGGAGTCGCATTCCGGTCGGTGCGGCGGGACAAACCAGCGATGCTCCCGCAGCGCGGGTACCCGAATTGCGAACCATCTTCTACTCGTTCACATCCGCTTCGTCCAGCATGGATGATCCCGAATCGCAAGTCGCCGCGATGCCCCCCGGTTTGATCCGCCGGGAACTCGACTTCGAAACGCCCATCGACGACCAGGACGAATGGGGAAGCGGTCCGGAATCCGGTACTTCCTTTGTCGGCGACGATCCTTTCGAAGACGCCGAGCGGCAGCGTCAGGTTGATGGAGGGAATGGAAATGCCTCGGCGGCGGTTGACGATCGCTGGACGGTGGTTCCCGAAGTCGTGTCGGTCCAGTTCCGCTACTTCGATGGCGTCGGTTGGACGAGCAGTTGGAACAGCCTGCAACGCAACTCGCTGCCGGTAGCGGTCGAGGTGCGGATCGGGCTGGCCGATCCGCGAACGCCCGACCAGACCGTGCCGGAACCGGTCGAAGACCCGTTGGACGAGGTGGCTGACCCGGTCTCGACGTCGGTCTCGACGCCGGTGACGCAGTTACGGATGGTGGTGGATCTGCCGGGATCGGCCGAATACCGACGACGTCGCGAGGTTCCGAAGCCCGCCACCGAAGCCGCCCCCCGCGTTACCGCTCCCCGCATCGCGCCCCCGCGTTGGACTTCGCCATCCACCGCCAAGCCGACTCCGCAACGGTCCGAAGACTGGCTGAGGACATCCCGACCATGAGCCGTCGCCCTCGACATTCCGGATTCATCGTCCTGATCGTGATGGTCATCATCGTGATGCTCACGCTGGCCGGTCTGGCGTTCGTGTTGAATCTGTCGTTGGAGAATCAGGCGGTGCACGTGCAAGGCGATCAGCAGCAACTGCAGCAGACCCTGGCTTCCGGCGTCGAACTGATGCGCGGTTTTTTGGCACAGTCGCCGGCCCAGCGCCAGCAGGCGGGCGGCACGCATCAGAATTCGGCCGTCTTCGCTGCCGTGTCCATCGCGCCGGATTCGCCCACCGACGACGACACCCGGTTCAGCATCCTTTCACCACAAGACGAAACCGACGCGTCCAGCGAGGTGCGATTCGGGCTGCAGAATGAATCGGCTCGCTTGAACCTTTCCGTGCTGCTCGATTGGGAGCAGGATCATCCGGGGGCGGCCAGCGCTGCCTTGATGCAACTGCCGGGTATGACCGAGGCGATCGCGGACGCCATCCTGGATTGGATCGACGGCGACGATATCCCCCGCCCTTCGGGCGCCGAGGCGGATTACTATGTCGGACGCGGCCTGCCCTACGAACCGAGGAACGACGTCCCGGCCGTTCTCGAGGAATTGCTGCTGGTCCGCGACGTGAGCCGAACCAGCTTGTTCGGCACGGATACCAATGCGAACTTTCGACAGGACAACGACTCGCCCCGGACACTCTCCGGCGCCGGCGACGTGTCCAGCGGGCAAACGCCATGGGCCAGGCTGCTGACTTTGTACAGCGCCGAGGCGAATCGTTCGTTTCAGGGCGAAGCACGCATCGAACTGAACCAAGAGGAACTGCAGCCTTTGCACGAGCAATTGACGGAGGTCTTCGATCGACAAACGGCCGATTTCGTGGTCGCCTATCGGCAGTTCGGTCCACAAGATCCGCCCGTCGACGAGGCAACCCCTTTGACATCAGCCGCGTTACGATCGGGGGGGTGGTCCAGTCGCTGGGGAGCCAAGACGGTTCCTGACGATCCAGCCATCGAACTGGATCTGTCCGAACCGGGCGAGTATCGAATCGAATCGATCCTGGATCTGATCGAAGCTCGCGTATTTTTGCCACCGGAGGATACGCCGTCTGAAACCGTCCAAGAGTCAACCTCGCAAGCCCCGGCGGACGATCGATTGGACCAGGCTTTGGACGACGGTTTGGAAATCCCGCTTGAAGAACTCGACGGCTTGGCCGAAGATTCGCAACCCCTGCGGGAAGTCGCCAATCCCTTTGCAGATCAGCGAGATCAATTGCGGGACTATCTGCCGCAGTGGTTTGATCGAACAACAACGACGGACCAGGAAGCGATCCGGGGAAGAATCAACATCAACCAGGCGCCACGTTCCGTTTTGTTGGGCGTTCCCGACTTGGAGGAATCGCTGGTCGATCGCATATTGGCGGCTCGCGACGGCTTTTCCGCCGATGCGGGCGAGCAGTACCGTTATCCGATCTGGTTGTTGACCGAAGGCCTGGTCGAACTTGAACAAATGCGGCGTCTGGAACCGTACCTGACATGTGGCGGCGACGTTTATCGGGCGCAAATTGTCGCCTTCGGGGAATCCACGCGCTTGGTGGCTCGCGGAGAAGTCGTGTTGGATGCTTCGGTTTCCCCGCCGCGTCAGGTATACTGGAAGGATCTGGGATTGCTGGGCCGAGGCTTCACGAACGCCGAACTCGGCTTGCAGACCGATCTTCGGTAACCATCGGTCGACCCAGCCAAAACCGAACGTCTACCCTCATTCCGGGAGGAATGCCGCAATGCCCCATGTACTTGCTGTCGACTGGGATCAAGAGCAGGCTCGCTACGTGCTCGGCGTAGTCAGCGGCCGACAAGTGCGGGTGCGCGCCCTGGGTTCCCGTGATTTCAAGCCCGACGAGGCCAAGACGAGCGTGGGCGACGAGGCCTTTGGAACGTGGATCAAAGAGATCTTGAAGAAGCATTCGGCCGGTCGCTGCCGTGTATTGGTCGGTTTGCCGCGCACCAGCGTCGAACTATTGAACCTGACACTCCCGCCCGCGAGCGATGCCGAATTACCCGAGATGGTCGCAAATCAGGCGACGCAGGAATCGGCGACGATCAAGGAGGACACGATACTCGATTTCATTGCGTCTGACGGTGCGGCAGACCAACCGCGACAAGTGACGGTGGCCGCTTTGCAGCAGAGCGATCTAACGTCGATTCGCAGCCGGTGTGCGGCAGCGGGCTTGAAACCGCACCGCGTCATCCTGCGGCCCTTGGCTTCGACCTCGTTGTTCCGTCGGCTCGTCAGCGGTTCGCGACGAGCCTGCTTGGTCGTGGACCGAGTCGGGCGCGAGGTGGATTTGAATATCGTGTTGCAAGGTCGGTTGTTGTACAGTCGAACCATCCAATTGCCTGCGGAAACATCCGACGACGAACTGGCAGATCGGCTGTCCACCGAGATTCATCGGACCATCCTGACCGCGCCGCGCGATCAACTGGGCGATCAGTCGGTGGAACGAGTCTATCTGATCGGCGGCGCCGCCGACTATGCCACGCTGGTCGAGCAGTTCGACGGTCATGATGCATTCACCCTCAAGATCCTGGACCCCTTCACCGTCACCGGGGTCACGGAGACGCGAATTCCGCCGGACCGCGGACGCTTTGCACCCTTGTTGGGCATGCTGCTGGACGAGGTGGTGCGGAATCACCCGGTGGACTTCCTGCACCCCAAGCGGCCCGTCAAACCGATACCTCGTTGGCGAGTGGCGATGAGCATCGCCGGGATGATCGCCATCCTGGCGCTCGGTCTGACCTATCACGTCTGGGGCCAATTAGCCGAGGTGCATGAGGAGAACCGCGAGTTGCGGCAACGACTCCGTGAATTGAACGTTACCGCTCGGAGGGCCGTGGAACAACGCGATCGGATCGAGGCGATCGCGGCGTGGAGATCGCGAGACGCGAACTGGTTGGATGAACTTCGGGATTTGTCGGAGCGGTTGCCCAGCGGTCGTGACGCGGTTTTGCTGCGGATGACCATGCGTCCCTCCCAGACGCGCGGCGGCATCATCGACATGCAGGGAATGGTCCGAGATCCGAATATTGTGGCCAATATGGAAGGGAAGATCCGAGATCCGTTCCGAAGCGTCCGTAGCCGCCGAATCTCCCAGCGTGCCGTGGAAGAGGATTACACGTGGCTGTTCGAAACTTCGATTTCCGTCGTGCCGCGTCGCCCCGAACAGTATCCCGAACGCGACGCGGCCATCGCAAGCGTCGCCGAATCCGAAGCGGTGGAAACCGTGTCGGAAGCGGAAGAACAGGAAACGTCGCCGACCGCGTTGGTCGCCGAGAAAGCCAACGACGAGGCATCCCCATGAACGCGAAGACTTCAGGAAAAGCCGGGACGGATCGCTTGCGCCAATACATCTTGGCTGGCATCATGCTGGTCATGGCTTCCTACTTCGGCGGCACCTGGTTGATGGACCGCTGGATCCAGGGACCCCTGCAAGCCGCCCAACGGGAAACCGAGCAACTGCGCGAGGATATCAAGCAGCGGGAAGACGGACTCGCCAGAATCCGCGAAGCCGGCAAGATGTTGGAAGTCTGGGAGCAGCAGTCGCTACCGGAGAATGTGGAAGTCGCACGTTCCCTGTACCAGGCCTGGCTGGTCGAGTTGGTCGAGGACGTTCAATGGTCCAACCCCAGCGTGACCTCCAGTGAACCGACGACGCGACGGGGATTGTACCGCAGTCTGTCGTTCAGCGTTCGCGGACGAGGAACGCTCGAGCAGTTGACCCGGTTCTTGTTCGCCTTTTATCAAACCGACCTGTTGCATACCGTCCGTTCGCTGACCATCACCCCACTGCAGCGATCCGAACAATTGGATGTGTCGATGTCGATCGAGGCGTTGGCGTTGATCGGTTCCAGCGCCGAGGACGCCGACAACACTCAGGAAGGCTTGTACGAGGAATTTCGCCGCCGAACCTGGCGCGTGTCCGAACGTTTGGCCGCCGAACAGATGGAAACATACGAGACCAGTATCGTCCAACGCAACGTGTTCGGCATGGGCGGCGCTCCCGACCCGATCGATTCAGCCTATCTGACGTCGATCAACCAGATCGATGGCCAGCCCGAAGTCTGGTTCACCCTGCGTGCGACCAACGAGTTGGTCAAGCTTCGGATCGGCCAACAGTTTCAACTGGGTTCGCTGTCGCTGGAGATCGCCGAAGTATTGGGGCCGGACGTGATCCTTCTGGTCGAAGGCGAACGTTGGTTGTTATCCCTGGGCGACCGGCTGACCGACGCTTTCGCCCTTCCGCCCGAGTACTAGTGCGTTGTCCAGGCGAAAAATGCGGATTGTGAGCGGCACGGCGCTAGCCGCCGGTTCTGGACGTCACCGGCGGCTAGTGCCGTGCCGCTCACTCATCACGACCGCCCGCGTCACCCCCGTAACACTCCGACGCGTCGGGACCGGCGGCTAGCGCCGTGCCGCTCACTCATCGCGACCCCAAGATTTCGCCTGGACAACGCACTAGCACCAAACGGAAAATCGGCCGTGGAGGGCGGGGAAAAGGGAAGTCAGGGTGGGCCGCTTGGTTTCCAAACCTCCCTCCACCGGTGCAGGACCGGTGCGGCGGCAAAGCCGCAGGCACCAAGCCTCGCCGCCTACTGCCGGCAGATGAACTGCTGCAAGGTCTGCAACGTGCCCTCGGCCATGCGGTGACTGTTGAAGTCCTGAAGCACGGCTTGCCGGCCGGCGGAGCCCATGGTTTGTCGCTGTGTGGGATGGTTCAACAAGTCGGCCAGTTGGTCGGCCAAAGCCATCGGGTCGTTGGGCGGGACCAGGCATCCACCGCCCGTGAGCTGCAGCAATTCCGGGAACGCGCCGTGATCCGGCTGGACGACGGGCACCCCGGCGGCCAGGGCTTCCAGCACAAACAAGCCCTTGGGATCGCGATAAGTCGTGGGGACAGTGAAGATGTCTAATCCGGACAGGAATTCCAGCTTGGCGGCACGATCGACCGAACCCGCGTAGTGGAGCGATTCCTGCAAGCCGGCCGCCTGCAGCTTGGCGAATTCGGCTTCGGCCCATGGCCGATGCTCGTTGCTCAACCAGCCCGCCGCGTATAGTTGGACATCCTCGAACCCGTTGCGACGCCGCAGTTCGATGAATGCGTCGACCAGGATGTGGAAGCCCTTTTCACGAGTCAATCGCGCCAGATAGCCGATGCGTCGCGGGCGGTCGAGTCGTGGTCGCTGGGCCGGATCGCCCAGCGGCAGGAAGTCGGCCGTATCGATTCCCAATGGCACTTGATGAATCCGCTGGGGCGCTATACCGAAATAGGCGGCCATCTTATCCCGGTAAAACCGGCTGTGCACCAGGAATCCATCGACGTCTTCGATCAACCGGCCGATTTGATCCATGGCCTGCTGGCGATAGGGTTCGGTCAAGGCGTCCAGGAACACATCGTCGCCTTGCAGCGTGACCAGCACCGGTACGTCTTGCGTCCGTTTGATCTCGGGGATACAGCCGCCGATCAGCAGGTTGGTCATGACGATCAGATCGGGTCGAGCTGAATGAGCCAGCCACTTGCACAAGCGGCGGACTTCTTTGCTTTGATGCCCATGCCGGCCTCGTAACATCGACACGGTTAGCGCGCCCAGTTCCTTGGGATCGATCTCGATACCTCGCGACGTGGCCCAACGCAGCAGACGCGGCTGGTCCAGCATCCGATCCAACAGCGAGGGCAAGTGACGGAACAGGGCGTACTTCTGCTGCAGGTACACGTTTACGCCGCCAAAGAAGACCCGATCCACACTCACGTCATGCTCGTCGGTCCGGATCGGAGTGTACGTCGGGATCAATTGCACGTCGACTCCGATCCGGGTCAATGCGGCGGCCAGCGTATTGTCGTGCATGCAGCTACCGCAGAACATCCCGGCGGCGCCAGCGGTCAGGTAGGTCAATTTCATGCGTGATGTGAATGCTTCCATATCTGACGCACTAGTTTCGCGAGGTGGCTTGCTGGACATCCTGCCATTGGCGAGTCAACCGTTCCAGTTGTTGTTGCTGCAGACGACGCTGCTCTTTCTGGCGGGGCGCCGTGCGACCATGGTTGGTCACCCGATCGTACTCTTCGTGTCGCAGCTTCAACTCCCGGATGAACTCTTCCATCCTACGGTTCAATTCGTCTTCGGCCATTTGGGTCGCTCGCTGCGGCGTGGTTGCCGTGCGAACGATCCTTCGGCGAGCGAAGTACAGTCGGGCTTCTAATGCGGCGATCTGGGTCAAGTCGAAATGGCCCTGTTCGTGGTCCATCAAATCTTCATCCTGTGGCAGCCGATTCCAGGATTGGTCGTGGACTACTACGGCGTCGACTTCGACCTGCGTGATGCGAGCCGTGGCGCGTCGGCCGCGGACTTGCGTCTCGTAGCGGTATCGAAACTTCAGTTCCGTGGTGGTCCAGGCATCCAGACCGTCGCGACCCGATGGGACAGCGGCCTGAAAGTCCTGCGGGGTCAGCGGCCCTGATTCGTAAATCCGGATCCGATCGCCTTCCGTCGGTTCGGCCGCTAACGATGCCGATTCGGCTAGCAACGCAATACAAACCGCTACGATGACGGTCGTCAAGGTGACGTTTCGAAACAGCCAAGTCGTCATGTTCGATGCCAGCTTTCCGATCATTCGCTCGAGTATGCCTTTCCGTTGATTTCACGTCCTTTACGGACCAAAGCCACATCCTATTGTCAATCGAACAACACGTTCAGGCAAGTCTTCCGCCCAAACGTGCATACCGCAAAGGCACCGTGTCCACCCATCGCACGGACATCGGCGTTTCCATCGGTCGATTTACGGCCACCGCCACCTGATAACGATCTGCGAAGCGAAAAGCGAAGAACTGCCAATGGCGGGGATCGCCCAACGAAGGATCGTGAAACTGGACTCGGGGTGGCTGGTTTTCGGCAAGTGTGAATGAAAACGCCCTCAACGGAATCGATAAACCGGCTCCGTGTGCCTTCAAAAACGCTTCTTTTAATGTCCAGAACTCCAGGAACCGGGTGGAACGTTCCAGCGGCGGCGACATCCCCAACGCCGCGACTTCCTCGGGAGCGAAGTAGCGGCCTGCGATCGATTCATCGGAAACTCGCCGCCCAAGGTCTTCGACGTCGACGCCCAGGATGCTCCCCTGGCTGACCGCACAGGCAATCAACCCGGCGGTATGCGACAGATTGAAGCCAAGCGGGCAGTCGGTCGGATGATCGACTTGCGGTTTGCCGAACGCACCGGCCGAAAACCGCCACCCGTCCGGTGCCACGTTCGTGTACGCTGCGAGAGCCGTTCGCACCAAAACGCGGCTGATCAAGCACTGTTGCCGGCCGCTGGCGAAAACGAATCGGTCGCAGGCGGCTCTTTCCGCTTCCGGCAATAGACGGCGGTACTCGTCTTCCATTTGCAGGGCCAATGCCGCGTCCCATCGCACGCACCACAAGTCGACCCTGTCGCGATCAAGGGTCCAAGCCGAACTGATGGGGGGATTGAGGTTCATCGGAAGCCGCGGCCTACTCGCCCGGTTCGTGTTCGGCGGCAATCTCCTTGCCCATCGAAAAGCCCTGTCCCAGGGTGCGACCGATGCCATAATACACCTGATTGGCGGGCGAAAAGACGATCGGCAAGACTTTGAGCATATCCGGCATGCCTCGACTGTCCAGCACCCCCTCTTCCGCCTTGACATCCATCACTTGCCCGACGAACTGCGTGTGCATCCCCAAGTCGAACACGTGCAGCACCTTGCACTCCAGAATCAGGGGGCACTCCTGGATGTAGGGCGCGTCAACGATTTGGCTGCGAACGGCCGTCAGTCCGGTGGCTTCGAACTTGTCGGTATCGTGCCCGCTGACCAGCCCGACGTAGTCCACCAGCTTGACCTGCTTTTCCGTCGGTACGTTGATCGTAAACGCCTGCCGTTCGATCAGACTGGCGTAACTGCGAGTCGACTTTCGCAGTGACACTGCCACGCAGGGGGGATCTGAGCAACAGATCCCACCCCAAGAGGCGGCCATCCCATTGGGTTTTCCTTCTTTTCCATAAGAACCAACAATCCAAGTAGGTGTGGGGTAAACCAGCGTTTTGGCACCAAGCGACCGTTTCATCATAAGCTCCCGCAAAAAATCGTAAGACCAGAGCATGATACAAGAACAGCGGCCCTTTGACCAAGAGGGCCTGCTGCTTCCATCACGATAGGTGCCATCCATCTATCGGTCACGATGGACGATGGTGCCACTGATTGATCGTCGGTTTGTCAGGTACCTTTTGTGGGTGGCACCTTTCAGCAAATGGGACACGCCACCTCTGGCCACCGGGCCGTCGCTGTTGCAGATTCTAGCCTTGCCGAGTTACACTGAACGAAACGAAGGAAACGAAATTCGCACGGTGTCGAGTGCATATCGGGTAATCACGGTTGGGTGCGGAGGTTGGAGCGAAGTGATGGAGACGCAAGCGATCGGGCGAGTTGTCGTCGAGGCGGTGATCGAGAACCTGAGGGACCTGTGGGACGCGGAGAGCGGGCGTTTGGCCGAGCGCGACGTGCGGCGTGTCGCGCTGGCGGATGCGCTGGTCGACACCGGTGCCACCACGCTGTCGCTTCCGACGCGTTTCATCGAAAAACTCGGGTTGAAGAAACGAAGCGAGAAGCGCGTTTCGAACAGTGCCGGGGACGCCATCGCGTCGCTGTACGATGCCGTCCGTTTGACCGTTGGGGATCGCCAATGCACGGTGGACGTATTGGAGGTTCCAGACTACGTCCCGGTTCTTATCGGCCAAGTGCCCATGGAACTGCTAGACCTCGTCGTCGACCAGCGCAGCCGAACGCTGACCGGGAATCCGGCCCACGGCGGCGAACACGTGTTCGAGATGTATTGATCCCGCCGCCAGATGTACCGTAACTCCTACTTCAGCAACTTCGTCAACGCCATGTGAAACTGCTGATCGTCGAAGATCGCGGCAATCGGGATTCGCAATCCGGCAATGACAATCGAGTCGATTTCGCCTTGCTTCAGTTTCTGAGCCAACTTGTAAACGCCTTGCTGCAAGCAGTATTGTTCGACGGACGCCTCGTCGCAGTCGATGATCCAATACTCTGCCACGCCGTGATCAGCGTAGTCGTCGAACTTCACGCCCCGATCGCGTTGTTCGGTCGATTCCGACAAAACCTCGGCAATGAAGTCCGGCGTGGGGAATTCCATCTGATCGGCACTGAACCCGTCGGCCTTGGCCTTTTCGAAAAAAACGACATCCGGTTCGTAGTCGTTCCGGGTTAAACAGATCAGCGCCTTTTCGGAAAAGACCTCGCCCAATCCGTGCCGCTGGACGAATGCCCGCAGCAATCCAACTAGGTTTTGTGTCGCACGCAGATGCTTGGCTTTCGCTGGCGAGTGCATGACGATCTCGCCACCGATGAATTCGGCCTTGACACTCGGCGTCAACTCGCGGCGAAAGCGTGTCCGGCGCAACTGTTCGGACTGCAGCGTTTCGTTGATCGTGCGGGCCACCCGCGGCAAGTCCGGTCGGGCCAGGAGTGATTGCAGTACATCGGGCTTCATCGATCAAGTATCCTCTCCGCGATCATCCAACACGTTCCGCTCGTGATGCTAGCATCTTCCGCACCGCCATTCAACCGCGATATTTGCTGGGCAATCCGACCTTGACACCTACTTGACGGAGATTTTCGTTGCGCGTACTCTTGTGGAGGTGATCCATTCGCATCGAGGACGTCACTTCTGGCTAGGCACGTGCCAGCCGCTGTGTTAGGGTCATGGTGTTCCG
>SKKK01000173.1 GCA_007121535.1 Planctomycetaceae bacterium
ATCGGCGTACCACCCGATTTACCACATGGACCACCGCAATTTCGTCTGCTCCAAAAAGTTCCGCTCTTGCTAAACGTGCCATAGAAGATCTCCTTGTCCTCAACTGTCGCCGATCACCGATCACCGATGACCAGCCTCAAGACACCACAGCCATTTAACCAAGGCATCAAACAAAAGTCAATTAGGGTATTCAATAAACACCCTATAAAAACCTGTGTCCCTTTGCTATAAAAACCTGTGTCCCTTTGCTAAAACCTGTGTCCCTTTGCTGATCCGTCAGCAAAAACTCCGCGCTGATCCGTCAGCAGGTCTGCCAGCGCCTCGCCTGGCTCGGCATCGCCCTCGACCCGGATGCCAATCAGCGCTCAAGCCCATGCATCTCACCTCGTGGACAGGCGCCGTCGGTGTGGGTGATTCCGACCGACGAGGAAATCGTGATCGCCCGCCACACCCGGACACTGGTACTGAAAACACAGAATCCAAAATGAACGGCGATAGCCAACCTGGCAGCAGTTATCCGCTCGGTGCGACCATCAGCGCTGATGGCACGAATTTCAGCTTGTTCTCCCGTTCGGCTTCGCGCGTCGAGCTGATCTTCTTCGATCGCCCGGCACTGCCATGAGAAGCGTTGTGGCCGATCCAGCCGCCTACGATTGGTAGGGCGATGCACCCCGGCACCATCCGTCCACGCGGACCATCATCTACGAAATGCACGTGGCCTTCTTCACGCCACACCAAGCCTACAGCTCGCGTCGGGACCCGCTCGGACCGCTGGATGAGTTTCGCGATCTGGTCAAGGCCCTGCATCGCGCAGACAGACACCGGAAGAGGCGGCGAAGTACCGCAAGATTCGTGAAGAAGTCGAGCTGGAGAAACCGGAAATCAACGCCAAGGCGCAGCATGCACGTTGCGAGGCCCGCCGCCAGCAACTCCCCACGGTCATGCACAAGCTGAAAGCCGCCCGCGAAGTCAAAAGGTTAAGCCTGGCCGATCTCTAAGCCCCCGGCCAGGAGTGTCTTGTCAATTAAGGCGGCCTTGGATTGGGAACGCAACGGGGGCGGGAGTCGTTTTCGGGCAACGATTCACCACATGGAAAACGGGGTCTCCGAAAACGATTCCCGACCCCTTTCGCCGGATTCCACCCGCAGATTCTGCTGACGAGGCGAACTATTTGGCTGGGTGCTTGCATACGAAGACTCTAGGGATCGGCAAACAGAAGAATGTCGGTCATCACGTGAGCGGCACAGCGCTAGCCGCCGGTACTTTCGCGGCTCAGGACTGACGGCTGGCGCCATTGGACCGGTGGCTATCGCCGTTCCGCTCAGTTATTGATCTTGCGATCCCAATCTTGGACGAAGACGATTGCTGGACGGTGACCATTGATCGGGTACAATTGCGATCTAAACGATGAAGCAGTAATCCAGCGAGAAGGGAAACCATGAGTACACGTATCGGAATCGTCACCGGCGGTGGCGACTGCCCCGGACTGAACGCGGTGATCCGTGCGGTGGCCAAGGCGGCTGCCAAGCGGGGCTGGGAGTCGATCGGCTTTCTGGGCGGCTACGAGGGCATCTTGGAACCGCAGAGGTACATTCAGCTCGAATACCAGCAACTCGGATCGCTGCTGACTCGTGGCGGGACCATCTTGGGGACTGCCAACCGCGGTCGCTTCTCGGCCAAGGTGGGGCACGGCGAGACGCGGCGTCTGCCCCAAGAGTTGATCGACGGGGTCAAGGCAGGCATGCGGACGCTGAACGTCCAAGCTCTGGTCTGCATCGGCGGCGACGGATCGCTGAGCATCGCCCAGCAGTTGTTCGAGGGCGGCGTGCCGTTGGTGGGTGTGCCCAAGACGATTGACAACGATCTGGAAGGTACGGTGATGACCTTCGGTTTCGACTCGGCGGTAGCCTGCGCGACCGATGCGCTCGACCGGCTGCACACGACGGCGGAGAGCCACAACCGAGTGATGGTGCTGGAGGTCATGGGCCGGTACGCAGGTTGGATCGCCATCTACGCCGGTGTGGCCGGCGGCGCGGACGTGATCCTGATCCCGGAGATTCCCTTCACCTACGATAGCATTTGCGCGAAGATCCGGCAGCGGACGCACGTCGAGAAACACTTCACCCTGGTCATCGTTGCGGAAGGCGCCCGCGAGCAAGGCGGCGAGTTTGTCACGGCGGTGGACCAAGTTGCGAACCGCGAGGCCCGGCTGGGCGGCGTTGCCCACCGAGTGGCAGCGGAAATCGAGAAACGCACGGGCCAAGAGGCTCGAGCCTGCGTCCTGGGGCATTTGCAACGGGGGGGCAGTCCCACGAACTTCGACCGCGCCCTCTGCACGGTGTTCGGCGCCGAAGCCGTGGAACTGATTGCGGCCGAGGAGTATGGGAAGATGGTATCGTACCACGTTGCCGGCGTGGGCGCCGTAAACATCACCGAAGCAGTGGGCCGTCTGAAGACCGTGTCGGCAGACGGCAGTCTCGTGCGGACGGCCCGGGCACTGGGTATTTGCTTGGGGGATTAGTCAGCATGCAGAATGTGTTCCCAACGGCCAGCGCCAAATGGATGGTCTCCGTCCCGCCTTCCCGGCATTTCGGGAACGGTCCGGCCGCTGGCTCTACGATGATGGCGATCTGGGTTGCTGCGTGGCCGAAAAGCGTGGACCACTTTCTTGAGCCACAGGGATCTCGTTCAAGCATCGGCAAAAAAAACTGTCGGGTTTTCACGTGAGCGGCAAGGCGCTAGCCTCCGGTCTTCCGGCCGCTCGAGAACCGGTGGCTAGGGCCACTTGCGCTCAGTTGTTTCCTGGCCGGTCCTTAGTGGTGAAAACCTGACGCTTCTACCGCGGTCATCGGCGCATGCACCGGATGCTGCCCAAAGTAATCGATGGCCCGTTTCATGTCCTCGACCAACAGCGATCCCAAATCGCGGCTGACGCCGTGCCGGACGAGGATTCCCTGGATGGAGAGGTCCTGCACGTTGGGGGGCAGCGAGTACGCTGGCACCTGCCAGCCGCGCGTTCGAAGCCGGTCGGCCAAGTCGTAAAGGCTGAACCCTGGGGCGACGCCGGCTTTCATCTTCCAGCAGAGCGCCGGAATCCCAGCGTCCATCTGGCCGTCATAAATGACTTCGAAGGGGCCCAGCCTGGCGATCTCGGCGGAGATGTACTTCGCCGTCTTGTAGCGGGCGGTGTGGATCTTGCGGTAGCCTTCCCTGCCCAACCGGTGGAAATTGTAGTACTGGCACATGATCTGACCACCGGGCCGGGAGAAGTTCAACGCGATGTCGCGCATATTGCCGCCCAGACAGTTCACCCAGAACACGAGTTCCTCGGGCAAATCGTCCTCCTCGCGCCAGATGATCCAGCCGACCTCCAGCGGCGACAAACCGAATTTGTGCCCCGAGGCGTTGATCGACTTGACCAGTCGATCCAGGGCCTGTGCGACGACCTTCACCGGCTCGTACTGGCAGGTGAACGTCACGCCCAACGTCGGGACCACGCCGATGGTGTTCTCGTCGCAACGCTTGATGACTTCCTCCGGCGTCATGATCAGCCGGTCGCGGTCCATGGGGATCTCGCGATGCTCGATCTCCCAGTACCGCGTGAACTTATGCCAGCAGATCTGCACGGGGCCGGTCACCAGATTCGGTTTATCGACCGGCTTACCGGCGGCCTTGCGTTTTGCTTCCCAAGCCCGCTTCATCGCCATGCCGCCGAGCATGGCCGCTTCGCTGGAACCGGCGGTCGAGCAGCCGACCGTGTTGGCGGCCTCCGGCGAATTCCACAGGTCGGCCAGCATGTGGTCGCAACGCCCTTCGATCTCCGCGGTTTGCGGGTACTCGTCCTTGTCGATCATGTTCTTGTCCATGCACTCGTCCATGAGTTTGTGGACTTCCGGCTCGGCCCACGTCTGGCAGAACGTCGCCAGGTTCTGACGCGAATTGTCGTCCAGCATCAATTCGTCATGCACCACGGCGTAGGCGTGGCGCGGCTCCTGCTCAGTGTCCGGAAACTTGTACTTCGGCACCGCGACGGAGAGATCCGCCGACGAGTAGAGTTCGTCGTCCAGGTCGTTTCGAACCGAGTGTTTCGAGTGCAGGAGCATTGCTTTCTCCTGTAACGAATGGGGTCTACTCGCGGGCGGCTTCGATCTTCTTCATGCCTTCCTCGAGTTGCTTGATGTCCGCGGGTGTTGAACGCCAGCGTGCCGACGCCGAGTCCTTCGTAAGCACCCGGCCAGAATTCCTTTGCACTAGAGTAGCCTTGCATGGGGGACGCAACGGGGTCGGGAGTCGTTTTCGGGTAACGATTCACCACATGGAAAGCGGGTTCTACGAAAACGACTCCCGACCCCTTTCGCCCGATTCTACGAAGAAACATCCGGTTGGGTACTCGCAATACTGCGAATTCATACGTCGCCCCGAAGGGGCTGTGACAAACCAGGCTCGGGCAGAGCGAAGTGGCGATAGTCGCGCAGCGCCGCAGCGTAATTTGCTGGATTTCGCGCGTGTGCCCAGACGAAAGGTAGAGGATTGTTCCCGGTGATGGCCTGACGAGCACAGGCAGCGGCCAGTTATTCCAAGCACCATGCGGACTCGCCCGCTGCATACCAACGCTCCCGTCACAGGCTGCGAGTTGTCGAACGCCCCCGAAATAACGCCTTCTCCTGGCGATGGACGGGCTGAGAAGCCCATCCCACAAGAGATCCCTCACTCTCACTCCGCAACCATTATCTTCCGGATAGTCTGCTGGTTCGTTGCAAGTTGCCAATTCAACTCATTTTTCCAGGCTTGTCGCTTTCTTTCACCAAAGATCGTGGATTTGCCGATATTGATCGTGGCACGCTAGCGGCTGAACCGCGTTTCCGTCAGAAAACCGATGTGCAAGGAAGCATATCATGCTCTCGATCTTCACTCGTTGCGTCCTGGTCGGCTTGTTGCTCGGCGGGATCATCTGCCCAACGCGCACGGCTCAGGCCCAGGTATTCGGGGTCGAACTCCACAACAATCTCATGCCGGCCTCAGGGGGCATGGGAGGCGTGAGCATCGCCCGGCCTCAGGATCTCACCTCCGGCATCAACGGCAACCCGGCGACGCTGACCCAGTTTCACGGAACCAAGTCCATTTCGGCGGTGCCTGGGCGGAACCGACGCTTACCATGAACCAGGCGGAGCCATTGCCGACCTTCCTCCCAGATCCGTGGATCGAGCCCTATTCCGCCAAATCGACCGCTCCGGGCACGCCGGTGGGAAACATCGGCATCACTCAGGATCTGAGCGAGTTGGGGCTGCCCGCAACTTTCGCCTTGGGTTTTGTCACCACCAGTGGCGCGTTCGCCGATTACCGCCACGTACCCGAAAGCAACGGGACCAATGCGGGGTTGACCGTTTTTTCTCTGCCTGTTGCTTTGGGCGTCGATCTGACCGAGCGTCTCTCGGTGGGCGCCAGCATGGCACTGGGGATCGCGTTTTTCGACGGTCCGTTTGTGGGCATCGGCGGGATGACGCCCGATTACGCGCTCCGCGGCACCGTCGGTGCCAACTACCGCCTGACTGACCGTACGACGCTGGGCGTCTATTACCAGACGAAGCAGTCGTTGACGTTCGACAATGCGATCCTGCTGTTCAACGATAACGTCCGCCGTGACATCGATATGGACCTGCCGCAAAACATCGGTTTCGGACTTGCCAATAACACACTGTTGGACGGACGGTTGTTGATCGGCGTCGACGTGTTGTACAAGCTGTGGAACGATACGGATCTGTTCGGTGCGGTCTACGATAATCAGTGGGTGGTTCAGGTCGGCGCCCAATACAGCGCGGGCCGCTATCGGCTGCGAGCCGGATATGCCTGGGCAGAGAACCCGATCGATTCCACGCCGGATTTCAACGTGGGTGGCATCAACTTGGGAGAGCTGCCCTTGGTGGCGTATACGCAGGGTCTGTTGGCGATCACGTGCCAGCACCGGATCTCGGCCGGGTTCGGCATCGTGGATGTCCTGCCGGGCATCGACCTGGACTTCATGGCCGGCGGCATGTTCCGTGACACTCAGCAACTCGGCCAGTTTACCACGACGTCGCTGGCCAGCTATTGGCTGGGCGCGGGCTTGACGTGGCGATTCGGTCGAGGCTCCTGCAAAGACTTGCCAGTTCCCGACCGTTGGAGCTGCGAATGGTAATAGGGCCGTTTTCGCCACGTGCCTCATCAGGCGGTAGCGGGCATTCGACGCCCTCGAATCGTTCAGGGTTGGTAGTTGGTCATGCCGGGGCCGGTCTTGTCGTAGATATTGAAGAACTCGTCTGACATGATCGTGGCGACACCGCCTTCCGGCCTCTCAATCAAGTCCTTTTCGAGCATTTTCACCCGGAACCTCCAGCCCTGCGGGAGGTTCTTGAAGTATGTACTGCGCACCGATGCCGTCACCTAACACCTCGGGCGTCGTGGGCGAAAATTGCGCTCGCATCAGCGGTGGCTGTTGCCACGTGCCGTCAAGGGCCTCTTGCTTTGGCCAGTAGAGACGCAGGGCTATCCAGAAGGGACCCTTCGGGGCTGGCAGCCAGTTCGATTCCAGCTCCGCGCCAGGCGAATCCGTCTGGATGTACAGCGTCAGTCCGCCGTCGGCGTCCCGCTTGAGGTCGGGCAGCATCGGCGAGTTGATGAGGTAGCGGTTAATGGGATTGGCCACCAGCAGGTTCTCGGGCAGGCCGTACATCGTCGCCGACCAGAACGCATGGACCGGCGGCAACTGGCTCAGGGTGAAGCGCAGGGTGTAGCGGTATTTCGAGGCGTCGAGCGGTTCCCCGGCGGCATCCGCCCGGTAGAACGGGTACATGGCCTCCGCCTTGGAGTTGCCATAGAGCCCGATCACCGCCGCGACAAAGCGGTAGAGGTAGTTGTTCTGCAGGAACTCCCTCGTACCGAAGAGGTCGCCGCTCTCCACCTTGTTGGTCTCCAGATGCGTCTTGTTAAAGGTATTGAACTCGTCCCAGGCATCGGCCATGCCCGCAGCGAGCGCTTGTTTCATTTCCGGCGACAGCTCATCGACGTTGACCCGCCGGCCGGCGCCCACGCCGATCCTGGCGAAACGCGCCATCAGCTCCGTTTCAGAGGGGGCGGTGGGGCAGAATCCCAACACGAAGTTCAGGACATTGAAAAACTCCAGCGAGGTTTTCTGCGTTTCGGGCGTCAATGGCGGCAGGAATTGAATCGGTGCGCCGGCCCTTGGTGCGGGCGTGCCGAGAAAGGCCGAGAGCGGCTGGACCTTGTACCCGGCCTGCACCTTCTTGACGTTCTCGATATCGTCGGGTTGAAACAGTTGAGTGCGGTAAACAGCGAACACCAGATCGGTTTCCGCGCGAAACACCTTCTGGATGCCCGCGGGTGTTTCGCCTTTCCAGTTCGGTCCGGCCACCAGGTAGCTGCCGCCTTGATTGCCCGTGGTGCGGCTGCCGATGTAGTCGAAGTTGAAGGTGTACGCATCGATGAGCTGAATCGAGAAATAGCGGTCCGGATCGATCTCCGGCACGGTCAGGACGATGGGCTCTGCCCGCAGCAGCAGGCCGGCCAGCGAATAGGGCGTGTCGGAGTTGGGCGCCACAATGGCCCGGTCGTCGGGCGTGAAGACGCGGGGGATATTGCGGAGCTGGTTCCAAGGCGCCTTGAACTCCGGGTTTTCGCGATCCTCGCAGTAGGTGTACATCACGCGGTAGCCATCCACCATCGGAAAGCCGTAGATGTAGGCTTCCTTGGCGATGCGGCGGGCTTCCTCCGCGCTGACTGCCGGCGGAGATGCCGAACAAGCCTGGACTAGGCCGAATGCAAGCGCTCCGACAAATAGTCCAGTGATGAACTTCGTTGAATTCATGGTGTAGTGCCTCCGTTGATTTTCTCTCGACGTTCGTACGAGTGCTTCTGTTCGTTCTTCCGTGCTCTGCATGCCCCTGGAGTCAATGAACCTCCACTTCCACTCTCGGTATCCGACCGGTGAACCTGGACCTTCGCTCGGAGCCGATCTCTTCGACCACCGGCGTCGCCAGGTCGATGCCGACATCGGCAGTCTCGTCAGCAGAGAAGATCATCGGCTGGGTGCGTTCGATACGGCCTTCACCGACCTTCTTGTCGTTGATGAACAGCGTGCCCATGCCGCCCTTGCCGAGGTCGCCGCCGTCGTACGCGAACTCGAACCGGACCGTGTGCTTCCCCGACCTCAGCCGTTCCGCCGAACGCACGGTAAATCGCTCAAGGCCAAGGAAGTTGTAGTCGTACGCCGGGACGCCGTTGAGGACATACAGCGACCAGCCGCCGAATCGGCCGCCCTGGACGATGACGGTCCCGTGGGCGACGGTGCCATCAGGAATCTCGACCTCAGCAGTGATTGTCTTGGACTTGTTCTTGATGTTGAGGAAGACGTTCTCCGTCATTCCGGTCATGCCCTCGGCCAGGGTGATCGACGTGCGATCGCCCATGAGGTCGGGCCGCCCGACGAGTTCGGCGTTCACGCGCTCCAACACGCGGTCGTCGATCGGCAGCGCATGGTTCCGCTTCGCCTCCGCCAGAAAGAGCGCCTTCAAGTCCTCGAGCTTCTGCGGGTATCTGGCGGAAAGATCGTTGACTAGACTGAAGTCGTTCCGATCGTCATAGAGTTCCCAGCCCGAGTCATCTTCCAGCGACCGGCGCGGGGCTCTTTCCCAGGGAGCGCGGTGGATCGTCCTCGCAAACCACCCATCGTTGTAGATGGCTCGATTGCCGAACATCTCGAAGTATTGCGTCACGCGCCGCCCGGGCGCGTCGGCATTGTCGAAGGTGTACGCCATGCTCACGCCGTCCATGGCGCGCTGCTTGACGCCGTTGACCAGGACGGGCTCGGGAAGCCGCGCCGCTTCGAGGATCGTCGGCGCGATGTCGATCACATGGTGAAACTGTGTCCGCAATTCACCTTGGGACTTGAAACCCGCGGGCCAGCGGATCGCCGTGCAGACCTTGGTGCCACCGTGGTCGGACGCCACCTGCTTGGTCCACTGATAGGGCGTGTCGAACATGACCGCCCATCCTGCGGCCATGTGCGGGTAGGTTTCAGGTCCGCCCCAAATGTCGATGTGCTGCAGCATGTCCTCGACCTTCTCCTCGACCACGTTGAAGTAGGTCATCTCGTTGAACATGCCGTTGGCGCCCCCTTCCGCGCTCGTGCCGTTGTCGCCGTAGATCAGGAAGATCAGCGTGTTGTCGAGTTCCCCGGTCTCTTCAATCGCCTTGATAACCCGCCCGACCTCATGGTCGGTCATCTCGACGAACGCGGCGAAGACTTCGACCTGACGCTGAAAGAGCCGCTTCTGATCGTCGGAGAGCGTGTCCCAGTCCTGGATTGCCTCGGGCTTGGGCGCAAGCGGCGTGCCGGGCGGCACAACACCAAGCTGGATCTGCCGGGCGAGAATTTGATCACGCATCTTATCCCAGCCCTGATCGAACCTGCCCTTGTCGCGCCAGCGATCGATCCAATCCTGCGGCACGTGGTGCGGCGCATGCACGGCGCCGGGCGCATAGTAGATGAAGAAGGGCCTGTCGGGAGTCAGCGCCTTCTGGTATTTGAGCCACGCGACCGTCTGGTCGGTCATATCGGTCAGGAAGTGGTAATCCGGATCCTCCGGCAACTCGACCTGATGCGTGCCGTCGCAAATGAACGGCGCCCAATGGTTCGTCTCGCCGCCGAGGAAGCCGTAGAACTTGTCGAAGCCCTGCCGCGTCGGCCAGCGGTCAAAGGGCCCCCCGAAGCTCGCCTCCCATGCCGCCGTCTCGTGCCACTTGCCAAAAGCGGCGGTCGCGTAGCCGTTCAGCCGGAGCATCTCCGCGACGGGCGCCACCTCGTTGGGGATCTGGCCCGTGTTGCCGGGGAAGGCCGTGCCGGTCTCGATGATCGCGCCCATGTTGCAAACATGGTGGTTCCTGCCGCTCTTGAGGGCAGCGCGCGTCGGCGAGCAGACCGCCGTGGTGTGGAAGCTGTTGTACTTGACGCCTTCCGAAGCGACCCGATCGAACGTCGGCGTGGGAACGGGTCCGCCGAAGGCGCTGGTCCCGGCGAAGCCCAAGTCGTCAAGCAGCACGATCAGCACGTTCGGGGCACTCTCCGGCGGCCTCACCACGAATCTCGGCGGCGGCGTCGCCTTGCGAACGTCAACCTCGTCGTACAGCGGACGAGGCGGTTCGGGGATCGGCAGCACGGATCGCTCAACTTCTTCTTGCTGTGCCAAGCTGGGGCCTGCTAAGCTGCTGAACACGAGCATCGTCAGCGCCCCGAGGACGACCAGATGGATTGTTTTCATGACGGATTTCCTTTCATAATGTAGTTCCCCATTTTAGAAGCAACTCGAGGTATCGCGAAGCGGCTCGCAATTCCATCCCCGCCGCGATGGAGTCTCGCAGCAAGACCACGCTGGTCCGATCGACCGACTGAAGTTCCGTCAAGTCCAGCGCAGCACGCCCCTCTACCGTGCGGAAGATCCGCACCAGTTCCCCCGTGTCGTCCTGAGTCAGCCGGCCATCGATCTTGATGACCGTTGTCTCAGAATCCGGGATCGTGGTGATGCGGATGCTCATGACCGTCCGCCAGTAGCAATCGCTGCGCCAGATTGTGACCGACTCAGGAAGATTGACCTAACCCATTTTACCGTAACAACTTACAGAGAATGCTTCTCCGATAAAGCAGGCCGGGCTCCCTCGCTTGAAGGGGCAAAGAAGGGGCTAATCTGCCCTTTGCCCCTTGCCCCTTGCACCTGTTTGAGTCTTCGGTCGTCCCTTCTCCGCTTGGCAATCAGCCCTCGGACATGCAACCGCGAACCTTTTCGAGCGGAAGCGGGAAAGCGAAACAAACGGACCGGATTCGGATTTCCAGCAGATTCAGGGAGGCCAGCAGATTGGGATACAGGATGGAACAGCGCTTGGAAGAAGGAACTTGTGGTTGACGGGCGCGGTTGCCGGTTTCTCTTTCATTCTCAACAAACTCAATCTGTTGGCCTCCCTGAATCTGCTGGAGAAAAATACGTCTGCATGCCCCGCCAATTCAAGACACAGAGGTCTGTTGAACCCAACCGGACGAGCTGTAATCCAGAGTTCGCCGTCGCTGGGCCGTTATGGCCGAGCAGTTTTCTGTTGACAGATCAATCTACAATCTAGTAGACTGAGGGTCGTGCCCTAAAGAGGAGAAAATCATGAGCAGTACCACGGTTCGCGTCAGTGATCCGACCCACCGGACGTTGCGGGAACTGTCCGAGCAACTGGGCGAATCCATGCAGGGAATCCTGGATCGCGCGATCGAGGACTTCCGCCGGAAGCGCATCCTGGAGCAGGTGAACGCCGGATATGCTGCGCTGCGCAACGATCCCGATGCGTGGGACGCAGAGCGGGCAGAACGCGCTGCTTGGGAGGCGACCTTGTCTGACGGACTGGACAACGAATGATCCCACAACTTCCGTCGCGCGGCGAGATTTGGTTGGTCGATCTGAACCCGACTCGTGGACACGAGCAGTCCGGCGTCCGTCCGGCGATTGTCGTGTCGGTTGACACATTCAATCATGGCCCGGCCGGTCTGGCAGTCGTGCTGCCCGTGACATCGCGGGGGAAGGGAATCGCCTTGCACGTATCCGTTGATCCGCCGGAAGCAGGTCTGACGATGAGGAGCTTTATCAAGGTGGAAGATGTTCGTCCCGTGGCCGTGGAACGTCTGACGCGCCGGCTCGGGCAGGTGAGCCGTGCGACGATGGACCAGGTCGAAGATCGCTTGCGGATTCTGCTCGATCTTTGAGTTCTGCCGGACTTGAAGCAAGTCGTCATCGACGGCAGCACAGTCAACTGCACCGGCGCCGACAAGACAGGAGCGAATCTGCCCTTCGCGCTGTGCCCCTTGCCCCTTCACGTGATCGAAGAACAAGCCGCTCGAGTTATCGATCTTCACGAGGGTGGTGCGTTCGGGACTCGCCGCCTTGGATGGGCGATTGAAACGACTGGCCCCCGCGTTCCAAGAAGACCTGCGGCGACAGACTTACCGGCCGGCTCCGCGTCCGCAGTGAAAGGAGGTAACCCGAAAGCAGACTGTCCCTCGAAAGCCCTGCCGCCCGACCTTCAGGGCTTTCCGTTTTGACGAGCAAGCACGCTGGATCGTCTTGGTCTGATAGATTCGTGGTGAGCTGGACGACCACGGCGTGGCGCAGTCTCTGATTGTACACATCGGCCTGGACGACTACGACGGGACGTCTCTTCCCTCGAGTTCCCAACGCGTGTGGAAACCGGGCTAGGTAAACCTCTCCCCGCTCAATACTCATCCGTTTCCCCCTCGGCGATGATGGCGCTCGCTTCGTCGGCCAGCATGTCCATCTCGTCTTTCGACATCACATGATCGTCGACTTTCTCCAACGCATCGAAGGCTTGCTGGCTGAGCAGGTAGAACGTGTGACCATCTGCCTCGATCTTCACGGGCTGACCGCACCGGGCTGCGGTCAAGTATTCGGTTTTCAATTCCATATTCTCTTCCCATTCGGCTAGCAGCAACCGCCGTCCATTCAATTTGTGACTTCATCCATGTCATCCAGCATATCGAACTCCGTCATTCTGGTCATGCCCTCGGAGTTTGTCCGGGCCGCAGGAAGATCGACATAAACCACTTGATCGTAACACATTACAGAGAATGTTTCTCCCATGAAGCAGGCCGGAACTGCTCGCTGAAAAGGTGCAAAGAAGGGTCAAATCTGCCCTTTGCGATCTGCCCCTTGCACCTTTACGGGGCACCAGTTAGAGTGCGGGCATTCGAGGTCCGAGTTGTTTGGCCGAACTGAAGTAGCAGGATGGACATTCCTGTCCGTCATCTACCGCACGAAGGACACGAATGTCCGTCAGCGTTGGTCGGCCACAGCACTACAAATAGGTGATTCCCCGAAATCTCATCTTGCAACGGGAGACATTCTGTGATGGGCGAATCAGCAACGCGGCAGCAAGCGGCCTTCGACGCATTGATCACGGCGGTCCTGGCCCGTTTTGCCAGCGGGACTGCGGCGGAGGTCGAGTCGCACATCCAGACAAGCCTGCGGGAAATCGCCGAGTTCGTGGGGGTCGATTACGCATTCATCGGCCGCACATCCGAGGATCTCTCTTGCTGGAGCCTGGCCTACGAGTGGTGCTCGCCGGATACGCCCAGCCAACTCGCCAGTCATCAGAACGTTCCGATGGGAACGTATGATTGGACCGAGCGGGTGCTGCTTGCGGGCGAGGTGGTCCTGCTGAATCGCTTGGATGACATTCCGCCGGGGGAAGACGGCATCCGCCAGCGCATCGAGTCGTTGGGATTCAAATCGACGCTCCAAACGCCCATGCGGGGACCGGGAGGCCGGATCAGCGGGTGCATTGCGCTCAGTTCGCTGGCGCGGGAAATCACCTGGACAGAGGCCGATGTGGCAAGGCTGAAGCTGGTGGGCGACGCGATTGCCACCGCCATCGAGCGGGCTCACGTGGAGAAAGAACGCCGCCATAGCGAAGCGCGATTCCGGACGATTTTTGAATGGGCTCCCGTGGGAATTCTGAACGTCGCGCCCGATGGCAGACTCCTTCGAGCCAACCAGCGGTTTTGCGAATTGTTGGGATACTCGCACCAGGAAGTCCTCGGCCGACACTCTTCCGACTTCACGCACCCGGACGACCTTCGCATCACTGCGGCCTTGTATGACGACTTGCTCGCCGGCCGGGATGCGGTTCCTACCTTGGAAAAACGTTACCTGCGCAAGGACGGCCAGGTCGTGTGGGGCAACCTTACGCTGTCACGGCTGTTCGAGGATGGCTCGGAGCACCAAGTGATCGTCGCCGTGATCGAAGACATCACAGCGCGCAAACAGTCCGAAGAGACGTTCGACGCGGTGCCCGATCTCATCTACGTGGCCGACCGCCATCAGCGCATCGTGCGGGCCAATCTTGCGACGGCCCAACGGCTGGGAGTCCGCAAAGAAGACGTGTTGGGACGATTCTGCCACGAGATCATTCGCGACGACGCGGGGATGCCCGAAGTATCATCGCACGGCCAATTGGCAGCCGACGGACGGCCGCACCAGTTTGAAATGCACGAACCCGGTCTCGGTGGCGACTTTCTGGTGTCGTGTACGCCTTTGCACGACGCACGCGGCCAGTTGACGGGGACTGTCCACGTGGCTCGCGATGTGACCGAATTGCGACGGTCCGAGGCCGCATTGCGCCAAGCCCACGAGAAGCTGTCCCAGCGGCGAGCCCTGGTGGCGGCGGCGTCGCTGGACGGCGTTTGGGAATGGGAAGCTTTGTCCGAGCAGGTTCATTACTCCAAGCGTTTCGCCGAGTTGCTGGGGTACGATGCCGCCGAGGTGCCGCACACCTTGGATTGGTTCCGCAGCATCCTGCATCCGGATGACGCACAGATGCTCTGGACCGCCATTGACCGCCACCTGACACAGGGTGCTGCCTACGACGTCGAGTGCCGCCTGCGCACAAAGACCGGAAATTATCGTTGGTTCCGAACTCGCGGCCAGGCGCAGCGCGATGCCGAGGGCCGACCGACCTGGATGGCGGGATCGCTTCAAGACATCCACCAACAGAAGACGGCAGAGACCGATTTACGAAAAGCACTTTGCGACATCCAGGAACTCACGCAGCAACTGCGCGCGGAGAACGTCTATCTGCAAGAGGAGATCACCAGTTCGCTGGGGTTCGACGAGATCGTCGGCGAGAGCGACGTGCTGCGCCAGGTCCTCACGCAGATCGAGCACGTGGCCGGTACCGACGCAAGCGTGCTGCTGTTGGGCGAGACGGGCACGGGAAAGGAACTGCTGGCTCGCGCCCTCCATGAACGCAGCCCGCGCAAGCAGCGTTCTCTAGTCAAAGTCAACCTTGCCGCGTTGCCGTCCAGTCTGATCGAAAGCGAGCTGTTCGGTCACGTCAAAGGAGCCTTTACGGGAGCCATCACGAACAAGCCCGGTCGGTTCCAATTGGCCGACGGAGGCACCCTGCTGCTGGACGAGATTGGCGAACTCGACCCCGATCTCCAGATGAAATTGCTGCGGGTATTGCAGGAAGGCGAGTTCGAGCGGATCGGTTCCGGCGAGACGATCCGCGTCGACGTCCGTCTGGTAGCCGCCACCAACCGCGACCTACGGCGAGCGATGGAGCAGGGCCGGTTCCGCCGCGATCTGTATTACCGCCTGGCCGTATTTCCGATCGAAGTCCCTCCGTTGCGGCTGCGGCGGGACGACATTCCGCTGCTCACGTGGCATTTCATCGGCAGGAAACAGGGCCGACTGGGAAAGTCCATCCAGCACGTGCCCGACGAGGTGATGCAGGCGTTGACCGAGTACGACTGGCCGGGCAATATCCGCGAACTGGAGAACGTGGTGGAACGTGCCATGATTCTTTCGACAGGCACGACCTTGAACTTGACCGAACCGCTCCAGCCGCTCCTGCATTCGTTACCCACCACAGCAGCCGCCCCCGACCAGATCGATCGCGATCAAATCCTGGCCGCACTCGACGCAAGCCACTGGAAAGTCAAAGGGCCTGGCAATGCCGCCGAGCGTCTGGGACTGAAGCCCAGTACCCTGCGATACCGGATGAAGGTCTTGGGAATTCAGCGGCCTGATAGAAAGTAGATCGACAGTAATGCGGTTCTCGGGGATTGCCGCCGAAAGTAGCCGAATTCCAAGCAAGTCGGGGACGCAACGAGGGCGGGAGTCGTTTTCGGCCAACGTTCTACCACATGGAAAGCGGGTCACCCGAAAACGACTCCCGACCCCTTTCGCCGGATTCTACGAAGAAATATCTGGTGGGGTACTCGCAGTACTGCGAATTAATACTTCGCCCCGAAGGGGCTGTGACAAATCAGCCCAGGGCAGAGCGAAGCGGTGATAGCCGCGCAGCGCCGCCCTGGGGTGTGGTGAGCAGAACAACGAAGCCCTGAAAGGGCGAAACAACGCATGACGTCCAGGAAGACCGCTGTTTTGCCCTTTCAGGGCGAGACGCTGATTCATCACGCTACCCAGGGCGACGCTCCGTCCGCTAACGGCGGACTCCGCTTTGCCCTGGGCTGATTTGTTAAGGCCACTCCGGGGCAAACTGCCGCTCACCGTCCGCATTTTTCGCCTGGACAACGCACTGGTTTCGAGCTTCGCACCCCAATACCCAGCGGCTGAGATCCTGGCGATCAAGCCAACCGTCACCTGATCACGCGGATTGATTCTTGCTCCCATGTTTCGTACAATCTCCAATGATATGGAGATGCGGCGTCATCGCGAAACGCCCTGCTGGAAAGACGTAAGTTACTACTTTCAGTGACTTTATTTTCACGACAAGGCTCTTACACGAAGGGGAATCGCATGAAAAGACTGATGTTGACTGCCGTGCTCATTGCTTGCAGTATGGCCCCGGCCATCGGAGTTCGGGCGGAGGGTCAAGCCGGCGAAGAGGCGGCCATCCGTAAGGCGATCGAGTCTTACGTGGCTGCGTTCAATCGAGGGGACGCTATGGCTCTGGCGGCCCTGTGGTCGCCCGAAGCCGTGTACACCAGTCCGCTGAGTGGCGTGCAGGTCGTCGGCCGGGCTGAGATCGAACAGCAGTTTGCCGCCATGTTCGCCGACGCAAAGGGGGCGAAGCTGGAGGCGACGACGGAGGCCATCCAATTCGTCTCGCCCAACGTGGCCGTCGAACAGGGAACGGCCAAGCTGATCCTTCCCGATCAGGCACCGGAAGAATCCGAGTACACGGCCGTGTACGTGAAACGCGACGGGCAGTGGCTGTTGGACCGCGTGACCGAAGAAGAACTGCGTGTCGTCCCGTCGCACTATGAACACCTGAAGGATCTTGAGTGGATGATCGGCCGTTGGGTGGACGCGGACGATCTGGCCGCGGTGGTCACGGAATGTAACTGGACGAAGAACAACAACTTCATCACGCGTTCGTTCACCGTCCAGGTCCGGGATCGCATCGACATGGCCGGCATACAGATCATCGGCTGGGATCCGTCCACGAAACAGATCCGCTCGTGGGTCTTCGACTCTGACGGCGGATTCGGCCAGGGGATTTGGAGCAAGAAAGGCCAGTCGTGGCATATCCAGACGACCGGTACCTTGCCCGACGGCACCAAGTCGTCGTCGGTGAACATCATCACGTACGTGGACGACGATACCTTTACCCTGCAATCGGTCAATCGCGTGGCGGGCGGCGAACTGTTGCCCAATGTAGACGAAGTGGTGGTCGTACGGGAATAGCTCCCCGAAGAACCTAGGATCAACAAAGAACAATGGAAGCAAACTTAACACGAGGTGTTGTCATGAAACGGTTTTCTCTGCTAGTGATTGTCTTGGCGATAGGTCTGTTGTTTGCGGGCGAGCTGCTGGCACGCGGTGGTCGTGGCGGCGGCGGAATGTCCCGCGGTGGAGGTGGTATCTCTGCGCCTTCGATTTCGCGGTCCCCGTCGGTCAGCCGGCCATCCCCGTCGGTCAGCCGGCCATCCCCGTCGGTCAGCCGGCCATCCCCGTCGGTCAGCCGGCCGTCGGTACCCAGCGTGTCGAGGCCCAGCGTCGATACCCGCCCCAGTGTTGGCGGCGGTCCTAGCGTCGGCGCACGGCCCAGTGTCGGCGCACGGCCCTCGGCCGGCGATCTGCAGAATTTCTTGGATGTCAAACCGTCGGTCGGCGGCGCACGGCCGAGCACTCTGCCCGCGGGCGGCGCCCGTACCGCTGCCGGTGCGGTGGCCGGTGGCGCCGCCGCCGAGTTCCTGCGCGGTGGGGCGCCTTCCGCCGGAACGCTGCCCGCAGGGGGCATTGGACCGGGTATCGGCGACCGACCGGGTATCGGCGACCGACCGGGTATCGGCGACCGACCTGGTATCGGCGACCGGCCTGGTGTTGCCGATCGACGCGAGGTCGGTGATCGGCAGTTGGCAAGTAACCGTCCCGAGCGGATCGACAATCGGCAGCAGTGGCGTGAGAATCGCGTGGACCGCCGCGACGAGATCCTCGATCAGGTCAACCATACTCCGATCCGCGACTTTTGGTCGGATCATCCCTTGTGGGGCGCCTGGGCGATCACCCGACCGTTTCGTTGGGCGACTTGGGGAGGAATCGCCGGTTGGGTGAACTACGGCTGGACCGAACCTGTGTATTATTCCTACGGGGACAACATCTATTACCAAGACAATTCAGTGTATTACGGCGATCAGGTGGTGGCGACGGCCGAGGAGTATGCCCAGCAGGCGGAAGCGATTGCCGCTGCAGCCCCTGAGGCAACTCCGGAAAACGTCGAATGGCTGCCGTTGGGCGTCTTCGCCTTGACACCCGACGGCCAGGACTCCGGTCCCGAGCCGACCCTGTTCCTGCAGCTTGCGATCAGCCAAGAAGGAATCATCGCCGGTACCCTGCACAACAAGAAAGACAACTCGACCAAAGAGATCGAAGGCATGGCGGAGAAGCAATCCCAGCGATGTGCCTGGACCGTCACCGGCCAGACGCGGCCGGTCATGGAGACCGGCATCAACAATCTGACCGAGAATACCGCTCCGGCACTGGTGCATTTCGCCGACGGATCAACCCAGCAGTGGCTGATGGTACGGTTGGATGATCCCCAGGCTCAGTGAACGGTGTGATGGTGACAGTGAGCCGGATTCATTTGGCATTGGAGTCTTCGGCTGTAGGATGCGCGCAGGGTGCGCGTATCTTTGTAGGTTGGGACTCTGTCCCGACCGGGTCGGGTCGGAGACCCAACCTACGTCGGTTGCGGCCGTAGGCCGCGTTAGGAATTGATATGTCTCTTTCCCGTCAAGTGTGCTACAGGCCCGGCTTCTGGTTCAACTTGTTCTGGAGATACGGGTCGGATGAACGGTGCGACAGCAGTGCTTGCTTCAAGTGCCCACAGCATGGAACGTCCCGGTTCCGCCCTGCGGTTTGCGCTGCTCGCCGTCTTGACGCTCAGCAGCTTGGTGGTTGATCCCACGATGGGGCAGGACATGCGGGATCCGCGGCGAGACGCCCCGCCCGATGTGGCTATCGCCACCCGTCTGGTTCCGCTCTACTACGTCCGCGACGCAGAGCGAGTGCTGGCGATGGTGCGAGGACCGGCGGCGCCCCCATTTCGCCCGCCCCCGTCCCCACACACAGACCGAGCGGCTGCAATCGTTGGCGGAAGAGCAGCGGCTTTTGCAATCCGAGCAAGCCTTGCGGGCCGACGATTTCCGTGAGCAATCCCAGTACCGGTTCAATCGATCTTCACGAGTTGATGCGTTCGGAACTCGCCGCCTTGGATGGTCAATTGAAACGGCTGGCCACCGCGTTCCAAGATGACCTGCGGCGACAGTTCTACTGGCCGGTCTTGAAAGATATGCGGCGCAGGTCGAACGCCGGAAGATTGCGGATGGGCCAGATTCAGACGACCACGATCCGCACCAATGACCGCACGGTCGCCCGCGTCAGTCCGGGCCCGGTTGCCGTCCTGGAGCGTCCTGTCCGCCCGGTACTGGCCCAAGAAGGGCTCCAGGTGGCCCACGGCTTGGTCCAGGAAGCTCAAACGGTGGCCCAGTACGGGAGCATGCAAGCCGCTGGTAACGCGCTAGCGCCAGGCGGTGGCGCCTTGTTGGCTCAAGTCGGCGTGAGTCCCGTCCCCGGCCAGCATCTCGGCCAACTCGTCGCCCAGTCGGAACAGGTCACCGTCTCGGTGGGAGACGACATTCAAGTCACCCCGGTCATTCAGTCGGACGGGTGCAGCGTGGCGTTTCACCTGGTGTACACGCACACCCCGCGCCGTGACGACGATGCACGGACGCCGGTCGCCTCGGGTGTCCAGCGACACATGGTCGAAGCGGACGTGCATTTGGCGAGCTTGGAGTTGCAGGAAGTCAGCCGCCCGCGGCCCAGCCGCCTCGGCCGGGCAGGACGAGTTGACGGCCTGGGTACTCCAGACGCTTCGCCGCCAAGCGCGCGACAGCCTCGCGGCCCCAGAAACCGCCCCGCGAACCGCGCACCCCCCCGGCCGATCCGGCTCCGCGTCCGCTCCTACGGTAGACCTGAAGCGTCAATCGGGAAGAAGAAACTGAGCGAAGTGCGGTGTGAACTGACCGAATCGCTAGAACAGCTTCCAAGGGAGCCCTCGGGATCATGGATCGAACGGGAGATCCAAACCGCCGAGGGGCAAGCTGAACGGGATGTCGAGACATTGAGCGCGGCAATTTTTTTGCCATCAATCTTTCTGCCAAATCACAAGCGTACTGACGTTGCCGCAACCTATGGCAACCCGAGCAAGCTCGCTGGCGATGGCCGGGTCTTGTCCCAACTCGCCGGGAATCCAATCGTAGCCTTGTGGCGGCTGTTGAAACGCGACCAATCGTACACGGCATCGACCAAGGAGCGGACCCGCGAACAGTAGACGGCCTCGAAGCCGTCGGGGGCAGGAAAGGGGGAAGGGGGGGGTTCGTGCGGCCTCGGGCAGATGGGGATGCTGGATGGAACTGCAATTGGAAGAAGGAACTTGTGGTTGACTGGCGCGGGTGCCGGTTTCTCTTTCATTCTCAACAGACTCAGGACTACCGGAAAAATGGAACAGGAGAAAACAGAGAGAACAGAGCATACTTGCCCGACAACGTTTGCCGGGACGTCCAGTCCAGCAACTGCAGGTACTCGGCCACCGACATGCGCAAGAAACCCTTGTCGCTACAGCGGCCGCCGCTCCGGTTCCCGCACGACCCAAGTTCGCCACCAAGCTCGCCTGAGCCAACTGTTTCTGCCCGTTGCGCCTCGATCCGGCGTTGGACCGATGTGTGATCGCTCGCTTCCAGCGTCTCGGGCATCGCAGGACGGATCGGATGGAGGTCCACGTAAGCAGCACAAGCCAACAACAATTCCTTGCCCATCAACCGCACGGCAGGGTATCGGCTCTGCCAGAGTTTTCCGGCTTCCCCTGGCGTGGCACGCATTCGTTTACAGTCCTTGCAGTCGAATACGAGAATCTGTAAGCTAAAGAGGGCTTGAGTGATGGCTGGTGCGTGATGAAAGGCGATTTTGCATGACCGAAACAGCAGAAAGAATGAAAACGAAGCTCTTGGGATTCTCCCTGCAGGATCGAGCCGAGTTGGCTCATTTTCTGATCGAGTCCTTGGACGTGGGCCAAGATCCAGACGCGGAGCCTGCCTGGGACGCGGAACTCTCCCGGCGGCTGACGGACATCGAGAACGGACGGGAACCCGGTGAACCTGCCGGCTCTGTGTTCGCCGAACTGCGGGCCAAATACTCCTCGTGAAACCGGTACGATTTTACCGCTCTGCGCGCGCCGAACTCGAGAAGGCCGTCGATCACTAAGCACCCGAATTCGCTACCGCGTTGTGCGACGGTTCCCTTACGTCGTGTTCTACCGCGAACTTGAAGACGCGATCTGGATCGTTGCGGTGGCTCATGGAAAACGCCGCCCCGACTACTGGTCGAGACGTCGAGTGCCGTAGGCAAAAGAGTCAGGCTCGGGCATAGGAAAAGAAAACGGCCCGTGGGTTGAACGGTACGGTTACGGTCATCTGTTGCTTCCCGGCAAAGACCGCGGGAGTGGAGACCACAAGACGGACACCGGGGAATCCCGACGGCAGCCCCTCGATTTCCTTGCCCCGAAGCCTGCCTGCTCATTCCCTTGCCCGCAATTCGCTTGCCCTAAAACCCGCCGCTGACGATTCCCCTGCTGTCTTTCTCCGGATTCCGCAAGCGACCGCCTTGCTCTTGTCCGGACGCCCGGCACGGCGGACGACAGCGGCTAGTGAGATGACGGGATTGCCTCGGCTTGCGAATGGTGATACCCTGGACATACGAAATAGTAACACATCGGAGGTAACACATCGGAGGTAACCCATGATCAAAAACCCTGACCAAACACGGCAACAGTTATGCCCTTGTGATCGATAAGCCGATTCTGGAACTATCGGAACTCGGTTGTACAAACGTGGTATTGGCATCGGTTCTGTTCAGGAACAACGCCGTCGCGATGAACAAAGCGGGCCAGTCTAAGGCTCCAGTGAAATCTTCCTGCCCCCGGCAGCCTCGCCCGTTCGGTGGCCATCGAGCGAAAACTGGACCCGGGTGTGCGCGTCCGGGTCGGGAAGGACTTCCGGAGGTTCGAAGGCCGATCGGTAGCGGACCGTATCAGAGATGCGAATCTGTGCGATCGTCCCATCCAGCGGGCCGATCGCGATGCTCTCTTCAGCCTCGCGCCGATGGAACACGTCGTCACCGCTCACCCTGCCGGGCCAGAAGTGCAACACGCCTCCGCGCCCGAGATCGTCTGCCCTGACAGGCTGGCCATCGACGTAAACCGCGTAATCACCATCGTCGCCAGCCGCACCGTCCACGGTGCGCCAGACAAATGCCAAGTGATACCACTGGCCCGCCTTGAACCAATACCGGCCGGTGAAGCCGGCGTTCGATTCCCGACCATGTGCCCAAAGGTTCAGCGATGCCAACTCGGGCCCGGTGGCTCTTACTCGACCCCGCCGGTACTGGAGATCATGCGAACCGGCTCGTAGAAAGAACAGGTCGTTGAACCGGCTGCCCATCGCGTAGGCCAGATCGCCCGACGACCAATTGGGTCGGAACCAGAACTCGACGGTTCCTTCGTTGCCGGGAAAATGCGCGTAACCTTCCGCCGTCTCGTCACCGCGAGAAAACCGAAGTCGCGTGCTGCCGGGCACGTGCAATGCCTGACGATCACCAAGTCCCGGCACAAACGCCACCTCGGCCGAGGGCGGCTCGAACTTCGGCGTCGGCGCGACCTCGGCGCCCGTCACCAGCCATTGCGGCGACCGCGAGAACAGCGGCTCGACGTTCAGCAGTCGCACCATCCCCGACTGAGTGGCATTCAATCGCCAAACCCCGGCATGGCCGGCGGCCGGGATCTGCTGTTTGCCGATCTTGCCCGCGTCGGCCTCCAACGCCACGGAGCCGTCCGGCCGTCGCACCTGGGTGGGTACGCCCAACAAAATCTCAAGTGTCTCGACATCCTCCGTTACCCGGAAATAGTCCGTCGCTCGGGCGCCTTGCATCCGGAAACCGTCCGGCGCGTAGATCGAGACCTGTGGCGAGTCGGTATCCAGCACGTCGACAAGCTGTGCTCCGGGCACTTCCAGCGTGTACAGCCCCGGCGCTTCGGCGGCAGGCACGGTCAAGGCGATGTGCCGACGGCGCGGATCGTTCCGCGCCGCGTACGCAGTCCGCATCATCGCTTCCGCCTCGATTTGCACGTGTTCTACCGGTTTGCCGTTTGCGTTCGAGGCATGGCTGGCAATCACGGCTGTCGCTGCGGCGTCTTCCTCCCCATCGTCGGACAGCCGCAAGTGAAGCCGCATGTTCACCGGTCGATCGGCCGGTTTGCGAAACAAGATGCGCGATGGCGGCGGAGTGCCGTATTGCCGGGCGACGGGAAACGCCGTAATCGGATCTTGCGCTTCCGCCAGCACCCCAAGCGCGGCGGGTAGACCCATGGTTGGATTGATCTGAGATGTGATGTTAACCCTGCCCGGCCAGCGGCGATGTTCATCGACCGTTGCATTCACCACTCGCAGGTAATTCGGATCGCCTGTCCAGCGATAGGCGACGCTGAACAGAAAGCTGGGATAGGCCTGCCCGTCGAAGGCTCCGCTGACGCGATGGAACCGGTACTCGTAGTCGATTCCCTGCAGAAACGCCTGACGGGCCAACGGGTCGCCCGTTGCACGGTAATAGAAATACAAGGAGATCAAGTTGCGATCCACCTTGTACAGCGAGCCGAAGCGGATCGCGTCGTTGATCCCGTTGGGGCTATCCAGGTCGATCACGTACCGGGCGAGTTCCCGGGCCATCTGGCCGAAATCTTCGTCCCACTCGCGGGCGTACAGATCGGCCAGAACACGCAAGATCATGAAGATTCCGTCGTACCGTTCCCGCGATCGCGCGGTCTGTTCCCAATGGGCCTTGAACGCCTGGCCGTGCATGCGAGTCAGTTCCATCACGTACTCGTCGCCCGTCAGGTAGTATTCCAGCAGCCAATTGATGATGTCGTGCCCCGTGTTGCCGCCCGCTGGCTCCAATGCGCTGTGAGTCCCCCAGTACAGCGGTCGGCTCCAAAAGCCATCCAGCGGTCGGGCGGTGGTGAAACCGCCGACGAACTTCTCGTCCGTCGCATGGTGGACGATCGACCAATCGCCGGCGAAACGATTGAACCGGGTGGCGTAATCGTAGTAGCGTCGATCGCCGCTGCGCGCAAACAATCCCCACACGTGCCGCCGCAGCCCGTAATCGACCTGGCCGGACACGCGAAAGAACGCCGACCCGGCGCCGCGAATATGCGGCGGATCGCCCCAGGCGATGAAACCCGTTCGCCGCAGTCCCTCGTAGCTGGCCATCAGCCGATCCCAGAACTCCGAAAGCACCGCTTCCTCTTCGGGAAACTGCTGGTCGTCCACCGGGTGCATGGGCCAGCCGACCGCCTCGGTCGCCGTCAGCCATCGGGGTTCGGCCAGCACCAGCGGCGGCTGCGAAGCGGCCGTTGCTCGGGCAGCGATTTTCTTCGGGTCGTCGTCGACGCCGCGCGGCAGGAGCCAAACGTCATGGGTGCGCGCGGCGCCCTGTGCGTTGCTCGGTGCAACCTTTAACGATTCGACCCCTTCGGGCGCGCGCTCGGCCCACTGCTGCCAGTAATCCTGTACCAGTGTTGCCGGGCGAAAGTCCAGTTCCCGCCCGCTCCGCCCGGACCAGAATGCCACTCGCGTCCCCTCAGGCCCGAATGCGATCTCCTTCGGAAAACGTTGCGCCAGCCAGGGCATCACGACCGTCAAGCCATGGTCCTGCCAGACGGCGTCGGCCCAGTCGCCCACCGTCGCGGTCTCGTGCAGCCGGCGATGATCGGATGACACTTGCCGGCGCTTATCCGTATCGGACAGCCCGGACTCGAACGGTGCGCCACGTGCGACAATCGCTCGAGCCTCGCGCTCCAGGAAATGGGGAAAGACGTCTTGAAGCATGAACACCTCGTCATCCACCGGCGCCGCCGTGAACAAGGATTCTGCCTGGACTGGCTGCATCGACAACCATTCATCATCCGCCTGCTGTGCCTCGCCCAAAGCGAACGTCGCTTCGCGAGGCGTCTCGGGCGCGCGAAATTGCAGTCCGTAGTCGCGGATCCAAATATCGTTGGTGTCTTCGGTCAGGATCAGCGAATGCGTGACGCGCAGATACGGGCTGCCGGCCGTGAAATAGAACCAGGCCCTGGCTCGAGCTACCTGCTGGCCGTCGTCGGTGACGTACCAACCTTCCCGCCGCACCACGGTGCGGGTTGGTCCCTGTTTGACGATTTCGCTCACAACCTTGGCTGGCGCTCCGGCAACCCGCGCCAAACGGCCCCGGTTGTCGACCAGGTAGGCACCGTCGCCCGAGGCGGCCAGAAAAACCGTTTCCCCCATTCGTGCATTTTCGGGCAACAGCCGGTCCGCGACAAATTCGTAAACCGCCGCACCCGTATCCATGGTCAATCCCCCGGCATCATCGCAATCGATACGAAGCGGTTGCGGCGGCACGCTCCGCGATACTCCGGATCCGAACTCGACGCGATAGGGCAATGCCGGGCTGGAATGAAAACCGACCAGCGCCCAACGGATGCTGCCATCGCGCCACGTGGCCGTCACATCAACCTGGGCGGGAATCTCTACGCCGTCGCTGCCGACGATGCGAATCTGCGAATCGTCGTGCAACTTGCCTTCGGGAAAGGGCAGACCACCGACCAACGGCCAAGGCTCATCCAGGCCCGAAACGTCGTGGATTCGAAGGTCAAAGCTGGTCGCCATCGCTGTACCCAGCCACCCTGTGGAACCTATCAGAGTCAGGAACAATCCCGTCATCCGAAAACCGCGTCTAAAATCGCCTTTTCGCGACATGCCTTGTTCCTTCTTCAAGTGTCTTTCTTTCATCCTAGCGGAACGAGCGGGCCAACAGCACGAGAGCAGAGTCCACCAGGCCGCCCAGCATATCGTAGGAACGAACGCGGCCCAAGGATGGCTGTATCGGTTCGAGCGAGGCGGGACGCGACGATGTCGCGGATCGAGATCTTTCTTCCGCCAAAGCGATACGACGACGCGCGTGATCGTCCGAACCGCTGAGTCGAGCCAGATCCTGCAGCACCTGTTCACGACCTCCGCTGCGTACCCAGATCATCAATTGGGACAGTTCGTCGGCGTCGAACCAGATGCCATGTTCGCCACACAGGTCGACGATCACTCCGCTGCTACGTCCCATGTTGCGTCGTACCATCAGTTTGCCACAGACCACGCAAGCTCGGTAACGCGGGCCGGGCTGTTCGGTAATCGATGGAGCGCGACCTCGCGGGGCGTTACCGGAACGGACCTCCTGCCGATCCATCAGCGCGCCGAACGCCTCCAGCCCCAGCCAGAGACCACCGCACACCTGGCATTCCAAGACCGTGACTTGGTGACCGGTCAATCGGCGGCTGGTCAGCGATCGGCCTTCACCGCAGACGGGGCAGTGATGTACGGTGGGATCTCCGGCGATTTGTTCCGGCGCGATGGGCGTCGCGCAGTGATGGCAGAATCGAGCTTGATCGCTGACGCGGGCCAGACAATTGGGACAAACCGTGTGCAGATCCTGTTCGTGGATGGTGAAGTCCGCGCCGCAATGAGCGCAGGAACTCGCCCCGCTTCCGCGCGGAGCCCCACACGACGAGCATCGGACCACGGCGGCCGAGTGGCCTTGGGGCTGGCGTACGGTGATCTCCGAGCCGCAGTGGCAATGAAAACGTTTTCCAATTTGGTTGGCGCGAGCCCGGTACTGGCGCTGGCATTCCGGGCAGGCTACGATCAAACGCATCGAATTCGCCTTGTCATTCGTTGGAAGTTTGCGATCAAGAATCTGAAAACGCCCGCCGCAACAGGTCCAGGCTCTTGGGGATCGCCGTACGGTGGTCTTCCCGGCCTTCGTACTCCAGGGAAATGTAGCCCGAGTACTCGTGTCGGCGCAACAGGTCGGCGATGCGGCTGTAATCCAGATCCAACGTATACCAAGTACCGCCGCCGAAATAGGTCTTGGCTTGCACCAACACGGCATGGGCGGCGATTTGCTCCATTTGCTCGTACGGGTTTTCCAGGAAGTTCCCGGTATCCAGGGTGACTTGCAGCCAAGGTGAATCGATGGCCCGAACGATTCGCAAGACGCCCTCGGCGGTGCGCCCCAGTCCCCAATGGTTTTCGAGACCCAACATCACACCGCACTGTTCCGCACGTTTCAGGCATCGTTGCAGACTGTCGATCACCCATTGGAATCCGTCGTCGTCCGAGTAGCCTTCCAAGCGAGGTTCGATCCCTCGATTCTCCATCAATTCGTCGAAATCGTCGATCGTCCCCCACCGTCCCGTGTTGACTCGCATCGTGGGGATTCCCATGGCATAGGCCAATTCGATGCAGTGCAACGTATGGTCGACGTTTTGCTGTCGCACGGCCGGGTCGGGTGAGACGAATCCCTGATGAATCGAGAATCCGCATAGATCCAGGCCGTTGAGAAAGGCGCGTCGCTTCAGGCTTTGCAGATAATGGTTCGTTTCGCTTTCCATCTGGCGATGCAGGATCTCGACGCCATCGAAACCAGCTTCCGCAGCGAGGTCGATGCACTGTTCGATCGACAGCTTGCTAGCCGCGTCGTATCGCCAGTACGAGTAGGTCGAGACAGCGATCCGATTCCGTCGGCTGGAAGTTGACGATTCGTTCGAGGAATCGGCGCCGGACTTGGCAGCCCCGAGTCCCGAGACACCGGCTGCGGCTGTTCCCGTAAGGAATCGACGACGTGGTAAGCTCATGAAACACTCGATTCAATAAAACGAAGACGTTTGTCGAATAGGATAATCCCGCACAGTCGTCATTCTACGCGAAGATTCTGACATGAGTAAACCAGCGTGAACAAAATCGGCCGTCAGACAACTCGCACGATTCTGTGAAGACCGTCTCCGTTGTAAGCACAACCCGTTCGTCCGAGGCTCCGTTCACGGCGGCGAAAGCTCACCAGAAAACAGCCAGCCAGATGGTCTCTTGATCGGGGTCGGTCGCGACGACCTTGTGTTGGTCGCGGGCCGGAATGTACAGGTAGTCGCCCGGGCTCAAGGTGATTTCCCGGCCATCGGCGAACAGCAGGACGCCGGACCCTTGCAAGACGAGAATCCATTCATGCTGCGTTTGATCCCACCAACCTTCTGCGGGCGAGGTGTGGCCTCGCGATACGATGCGCTCCACGCGCACTCCGGCCTTGTTCAGGATCGTCTGAAAACACTCTTCGCCAAGGTCGCTCGGCAGATCTGCGAAAAGATTGCCGTCCGGCGGAGTCGGATTGGGGGAGGTTGGCGTCATGGTCGTAGGGTGGTTTGCAGCAAGCCGCCCGGGCGCAAAGAACCGGCAAACGGAATCACGTGGAGCATTCTGGCGAATGCAGTCACGCGCCTGGACGACTACTCAAGAGTCGCTTAAATTGTAGATTGACGTGGGAAGTCGCCGCAAGGGCTTTCAATATTCGGAGCTTGAAATCGAGATGACGAGCTTTGCTCAGTGGTCTGTCGCTTGTTGTGTCGCGGTGTCCTTTGCCGTGTTGGGCGGTTGTGGTTCACCATCGCAACCCGCTCGACCGTCCGCTGGTGGCGATGCGTCGCGGCCGGTCATCTATACGGTGAACTACCCATTGGCTTATTTTGCCGAACGGATCGGAGGCGACCACGTGCGGGTGGTTTTTCCGGCACCTGTCGGTGTGGACCCGGCCTTCTGGCGGCCCGAGGGGGAAGTGATCCGCGATTACCAGACAGCCGACCTGATCCTGCTGAACGGCGCCTCGTTCGCACAATGGGCCGAACACATGGCGTTGCCGCGTCGCCGAGTGGTCGTCACATCGCGGGCATTTGCAGATCAATACATCGAAATCGAGGATCGGGTGGTTCACCAGCACGGTCCGCACGGCGAACACGCTCACGAAGGTTTCGCCTTTACCACGTGGCTGGACCCCCAATTGGCGTTGCAGCAGGCTCAAGTCATTTTCGAGGAATTGATCGACCGTTGGCCCGAGCATTCGGCCGCTTTCCGTGCCGGCTGGGAAGCCTTGCAAGATGACTGGAGGGAATTGGACGAACAATTGACGGCCATCAATGCCGCCGATCAAGATCAACCGCTGCTTGCCTCCCACCCGGTTTATCAGTATTTGGAGCAGCGTGGTGGATGGAATCTGGTCAGTCTGCACTGGGAGCCTGACGAAATGCCCGAGGACGAAAAGTGGGAGGATTTGCGGCAGATCTTGGAGGATCACCCGGCCGCTTGGATGATTTGGGAAGCCGAGCCACTGGCCGAGAGCCGGCAGCGATTGGCGGACAAGGGCATCGACAGCGTCGTGTTCGATCCGTGCAGCAACGTTCCCGTGTCGGGTGATCTGTTATCGACCATGCAGAATAATTTCAAGCAACTGCAAAGGGTCATGGATGCTGAACCATTGAGTTCTGCCCCGTGATCGACACATGATGCTCATGAACTTTTATCCTCTCAAACGTTCCCTTTTTCCCTACTGATCGATAAAGAGGAAAGCATGATTCCAAAACCAGCGTTTCCCCATTCCGGGATCATTCGACGATTCGGCTTGAGTCTGTTTCTGTGCCTGGTTGTCAGCGGAACCACCGCCGTGGCCGAGGAAGTCGCGTCGGCAATGGCTCGCGTCGCCGACGACATCCGTTACCTAGCCTCGGAGGAGTTGGAAGGTCGAGGCCCCGGTACGCAGGGCAGGCAGTTGGCGGCGGAGTACATTCGCGACGAGTTTCAGCAGATCGGTTTGAAGAGCGGTGTCGAGGACGGCTCGTATTTTCAGCCGTTCGAGATGCCTCTGGACACCGAGGTCATCGAAGACCAGACGCGGCTGGTCCTGCATTCGCCCGACCAGCAGGCTTTTCCCTTGGAAATGGGCAAGGACTTTCAACCTTTGGCCGCCGGAGGCGGCGGCCAGGCCAGTGCTGCGATCGTTTTCGCCGGGTACGGGATCTCGGCACCGGACCTGCAGTACGACGACTATGCGGATATCGACGTGGAGGGAAAGATCGTCTTGGTCATCCGTCGCGAACCCCAGCAGGATGATGAAGATAGCGTCTTCGATGGCAAGCGAACGACAACGCATTCGTTGATCCGCACCAAGCTGAATGTCGCAAAAGAGCAGAAGGCGGCGGGGGTGTTGTTCGTCAACGATCCTTTCAGCGTCAAGCAGGACGGGAAGGACCAGTTGACCAATCCCGCGGGTTTCGGGACGCGTAACGCCGAGATCCCGTTCGCCCACGTCTCGCAGGCATGGGTGAATCAGATCCTCCAGCAGACGCCGATCCGGGCGGCTGATGGGCGTTCTTTCTCGGATCTGTCGGAGGTCGAAGCGGAAATCGATCGGACCGGAAAACCGATTTCGCAATCGCTCGAGGGCTGGTCAGCCGACATGCAAGCGGCCTTTGAAGTTCGGCCGGTACCCTTGGCCAACGTGATCGGAGTGCTCGAGGGGTCGGGGCCGTTGGCAGACGAGACCATCGTGCTGGGCGCTCACTACGACCATCTGGGGTTTGGTGGATACGGCTCGCGTCGGCCCAACGAACGAGCCGTGCATTACGGCGCCGACGACAACGCCTCCGGTACGGCAGCGATCATCGAACTGGCTCGACGCTTCGCAGCAATGCCAGTACCGCCAGCACGCCGCTTGGTGTTCATCGCGTTCGACGGCGAAGAGCGAGGTCTACTGGGCAGCCGCCATTACGTGGATAACCCAACTTTTCCTCTCGCAGATACCATCGCCATGCTGAACTATGATATGGTCGGCCGGATGAGCGATGGGGTGCTGACGGCGATGGGCAGCGGATCGGCCGCCGAATTCGCGAGATTGCTGGATCAAGCGGCTGACTCCAGCGGGGTAAACGTGCGGCAATCGACTCGCATGACCCGGAACAGCGACCATTTCCCCTTCTTCCAGCAGAACATTCCCACCTTGCACTTTTTTACCGGCCTCCATGATGATTACCACACGCCCGAGGATACGTTCGACAGGATCAACATGGACGGAGTGATGCAGACCATCGACGTTTCGGAGCGGCTGTTGACTGCGATTCTGGAGATGCCACAGCGACTCAGTTTCGTCGAGACGCAGCCGAAGCCTCGTTCGAAACGCGGCGTCGCCTACTTGGGCATCACGCCGGATTACTCGGGCGGAACCGAGGGGTTGCGAGTGGTTTCGGTCGCTGACGATTCGCCAGCCAAAAGGGGAGGGTTGGAGGCCGGAGATATTATTACGCAATTTGGCGGAAATCCGATCGAGGACATCACTGCCCTGACCGCCGGATTGCGTGAACACCGGTCGGGCGATACTGTCGAGATCACTGTACACCGAGACGGACAGACGGTATCATGTTCCGTCACACTCGGCGATGCCCCTTGATCGCAACGGGCCAGGAACGCTGAGTATGAAGTATTGCTGGCGATCCGGACAACCATAAGTGCCGGATCTTCTCGGCAATGTGTGACCGGCCGATCCTGACGTTCCGCTAGCAGAAAGGGCAATGAGTATGAAGCGACGTGAATTCCTGTGGACCGGTGCCGCCGTGGTAGGGAGTGCATGGGCAGATCGGGCGGTACAGGGGCATCCACACGTCGCAGTTGACAAGCAGCACCCGTTTCGCTTGAAATACGCGCCGCATTTCGGCATGTTCAAGCATTCGGCCGGCGATGACTTGATCGATCAGTTAAGGTTTGCCGCTGAGCGAGGTTTTCGGGCTTGGGAGGACACGGGACTGACGAACCGCCCGCAGAAAGTTCAAGACCAAATCGTCAACGCCATGCGGGATGATGGGCTGGAAATGGGCGCCTTGGTCGCCATCGAATCCTATCAGGATGCGACGTTTGCGGGCAAGAGTCGCCCTCGTCGGGAACAAGTGCTTGACGGACTTCGAGAGAGCATCGAGTTGGCTCAGCGAGTCGGCGCCAAGTGGTTGACAGTCGTTCCGGGGACTCGCGACGACTGCTGTTCCCTGGCAACTCAAACCGGTCATTGTATGGAACTGCTCGACCGATGCTGTGATCTGGTGGAACCTGCGGGTCTGGTGATGGTGCTGGAGCCGATCAGCGGTCAAGCCGGCCACAGCGGCTGTTTGTTGCAGTCCGTCGAACAGGCTTATCGGTTGTGCCGGACGTTGGGGCGTCCCGGCTGCAAGATCCTGTTGGACCTCGGGCGCCAGCGTTTGTCTGCAGAGAAACTGGTCGGATTGCTCGATGCGACTTGGCCGGAAATCGCCTATATCCAAAGCGGCGACAGTCCCGGACGGCGGGAGCCTGGAACGGGGCACATCGATTATCGCCGGGTTTTTCAACATCTCTTTCGAAAGGGATACGACGGGATCGTGGGCATGAAGCATGGCAACTCGCTGCCGGGTGTCCAAGGCGAGCGTGCCGTTCTCCGGGCCTACGCCGACATCGATCCTTGTTAAGGTTATGATCCGGGTCCACGAATTGACAAAGCGTTTCTTCGCTGATGGCCGCGAGATCGTGGCGGTGGACCGGCTTTCCTTCGAAATCCAACCCGGGGAGGTCTACGGGTTGCTAGGTCCGAACGGAGCTGGCAAGACCACCTCGATTCGCATGATTGTCGGGCTATTGCGGCCCGATAGCGGCCATGCGGAAGTGGCCGGTTGTCGGACGGTGGAAGCACCGGACGACGTGAAGGCAAAAATCGGAATGGTTTCGGCCAGCGACGGGCTCTATCCCTGGTTGACCGTCCGCGAAATGCTGATGTTCTTTGCCGATTTGTACGGCGTGCCGTTGCGAGCGGCCGAGGCGAAGTTAGGGCAACTGAGCGAGTTATTACAATTCAATCATCTGCTGGGACGCCGTTGCCTGCGGCTGAGCACCGGACAGAAGCAGCGCGTGACGTTGGCTCGAGCCTTGATGCACGATCCACCCGTCATGCTGCTGGACGAACCGACTCGCGGGCTGGATGTGATCGGCACCCACGTCGTCTTCGATTACATCGGCCATCTTCGCGAGCAGGGGAAGAGCGTGATCGTTTCCACTCACCGGCTGGATGAAGCCGAACGCTTGTGCGATCGGTTCGGTTTATTGCATCAGGGGCGTCTGTTGCATGAGGGAACTCTGACTGAACTGCAGCAGATGACCGGATGTCGCAGTCTGATCGATATGTTCACTCTCTTGCTTCGCAGCGACGCGACGATTACCCCGTCGCCGGTCTGTTGATGAACCGATGGATTTTCTGCCATGTCCTTTACTCGTCTAGCTCGATTATGCCTGAAGGAATGGCGCGAAACCTTGCGGGACCGTCGTACGATTGTCACGTTGGTCTTGATGCCCTTGCTGGTCTACCCGTTGCTCAGCATCCTGTTGCAACGTTTCTTGGTGACATCGCTGACCGATGCGAGGGATCCGGTCTACTTGATCGGATTGACGGATGATCGGTACCTTCCGTTGCTGCAGCAATACTTGGACGCTGGCGGCGAAATGCTGCGACAGGAGGATGCTCACGCGGCCGAAGCAATCGGTAACGCCGGAGCCGGTCCGGATCTACGCGACCAGCAACCTCGCGTCCAATGGTTCGGCGTACCGGACTTGGAACAAGCCGTTCGAACCGGCCAGATCGACGTGGGGATCGTTGTCGTCGTGGAAGACGAAGACCTGCCAGCCGAAGGTTTGTCAGCGGCCGCCCGTTATCGTCTGATGTATCGTCGGGAATCGGCGCTCAGCCGAGCCGCCTTCGAGTATGTTCGCGAGTGCTTGCGTGCGGTGAACGATTACGACTTGAACCAGCAGGCTCAAGCCATGGGCGAACGTTTGATGCTGCCCGCCGCCATCGAAGCGAGGCCGTTGGCCGGTGTGGATGGGGCGGTATCCCTGACCACGCTGGTCCCCTTGATCCTGATCCTGATGACGATTACCGGCGCCGTCTATCCGGCCATCGATCTGACGGCAGGCGAACGCGAACGAGGTACGCTCGAGACCTTGATGGCGGCCCCGGTCCCCCGACTCGGGCTGCTGGCCGCCAAGTACGTGGCCGTGCTGACCGTGGCCCTGTTGACGGCGGGCGCGAACCTGCTGGCGATGACCATCACGTTGTTGAGCAGCGGATTGAGCGAGCTGGTGTTCGGCGAGCAGGGGTTGTCGATGCTGGTGATCGTCCAGGTCTTGGCGCTGTTGGTTTTGTTCGCGGCGTTTTTCTCCGCGATCCTGCTGGCAATGACCAGTTTCGCTCGCAGCTTCAAAGAGGCGCAGGCGTATCTGATCCCCATCATGCTGCTGGCCCTGGCGCCGGGGCTATTGAGCTTGATGCCCGGGCTGGAGTTCTCTACTTGGCTGGCCTTCACACCGCTGGTGAACATCGTCCTGCTGGCTCGCGACGTGTTCGAAGGCACGGTGGATCCTGCGATCGCCGTACTGGCAGTCTTCTCGACGCTATTGTACGCATTGGCCGCAATCGCCGTGGCAGCTCGGATCTTTGGAACCGATGCACTGCTGTACGGCAGCGAAGGGCGTTGGAGCGACCTGTTCGCGCGGCCGCTGCAGGAGCGTCCGGTCGCCACGCTGCCTGCCGCCATGTTCTGCATCGCCCTGCTCTTTCCGGGCTCGGTGCTAATGGCAGGCTACCTGAGCCAGCAGGAGCAACTGGCGATGAGCCATCGTCTGCTGCTGAACGCTCTGGCCACGATTCTATTGTTTGCTGCCGTCCCTTGGGCTGCCGCACGAATCCAGCGGGTTCGCGTGGGCGAGGGATTTCGCATGCATCGGTCAGGCTGGCTGGTCTTTCTGGCGGCAGCGCTATGGGGCTTGAGTCTCTGGCCGATCGCGCACGAGATCTTCCTGTTGAACCGCTGGCTTGGCCTGACCGCCGTGTCCAGCGAACAGATGGATATGGTCTCGCAATTGCTGGTGCAATTGCGAGAGGTGTCTCCGCTGCTGTTGCTTCTGGCTTTGGCTGTGGTGCCTGCGGTCTGCGAAGAACTCCTGTTTCGCGGCTATCTGTTCGCCGCCCTGGAACGATCTACATCGGGCGGACGAGCGATTTGGATTTCTGCGCTTCTGTTCGGCCTGTTCCACGTCGTGGTGGGCAGCCCCGCTTCGCCCGAAAGGTTCTTGCCGAGTACCTTTTTGGGATTGGTATTGGGTTGGCTGGCGTGGTACAGCGGCAGCGTCCTTCCAGGAATGCTGCTCCATTTCGTCCACAACGGCCTGCTGTTGATGTTGGCTTACTACCGCGATGCGTTGATGCAGCGGGGTTGGGGCCTACAGCAGCAGCAACATCTGCCAGCGTCCTGGCTGATCGCAGCGGGGATCGCCATCGCTATCGGTGCTGTGTTCCTTTTCGTTGTCGGGCGGGCGAAACGCCGTACAATACCGTAGATACGTCAGACAAACGCTTCGCAAGCAACCCAAAAGTGGCAGTATTTGTATGTGGAAAGAACTTGTGCTTTCGATGTGGCAGGTCCTGGGACATCTCGCTCCTTGGATTCTGCTCGGCACGTTGATTGCGGGTTTGATGCATTTGCTGCTGCCTCGCGACTTGATTCGCCGCAGTTTTCACGGTGTGGGCGGAGTGTTCAAGGCCGTGGGGTTGGGTGTGCCGCTGCCTTTGTGTTCTTGTGGAGTGATTCCTGCCGGGATCGGGTTGAAGCAAGACGGGGCCAGCAACGGTGCGGCGGTCGGCTTTCTGATCAGCACTCCGCAAACGAGCGTCAGTTCGATTCTGGTCAGCGCATCGTTCCTGGGGTGGCCGTTCGCCCTGTTCAAAGTCTTCAGTGCCGCGGTCACCGGCATCTTCGGCGGTTTGACGGTGGATCGGTTTTGCGAAGACGATTCCGAGCAGACGGAAGCGGGCACGAGTACCGTGGAAACCGCGGCGACCGAGCGTCGAGGCTGGCGCGAAGGGGTAGCTCATGGCTTGGACATTATCCGCTCGATCTGGCACTGGTTGCTGATCGGGGTCATCGTCTCGGCAGCGATCGAGGTCATGGTGCCCGAGGCAGTATTCGTTCGGTTGAACGAGTGGGGCAGTTTTTCGTCAGCGTTGGCCGCGTTGGCGATCTCGCTGCCGATGTATGTCTGTGCCACGACTTCGGTGCCGGTGGCGGCGGCCATGGTCGCCGGAGGGCTACCACCCGGAGCGGCGATGGTGTTCTTGATGGCGGGACCGGCGACCAATGTCGCAGCGATCGGTGCGATCTACCGCCGTTTCGGCGGGAAGACAATCGCGATCTACTTGGCAACGATCATCATCGGCAGCATGCTGTTCGCCGTCACCTTTGATTGGCTGTTGGTCGCGACGCCGATCGCGATGCCTGACTGCCATGAACACGGCATGCCGATTTGGGGCACCCTTTCGGCGCTGGTTCTGCTGGCTTTGATCGTCTGTTTCGCCTTCGAGGATCTGCAGCGTCTGTGGCACAAGAAGAGTGCGGGCGAAGGGGATGCAAGCCCCGAGCTGCGTATCCCCGTGCAGGGCATGAATTGCAACAATTGCGTCATGCGGCTAGAGAAGGCCTTGCAGGCGACGCAGGGGATCGATTCCGTTTTCGTTACCTTGGAACCGGGCGAGGCGGTCGTTCGCGGCGGCGTCGACCGAAAACAAATTGTGGAAACGATCCAGGCCGCTGGATTTCAGGCGCAATAGAGAATGCTGACCGGCCGCATCTTTCACATTCAGCGTTATTCGATTCACGACGGTCCCGGAATCCGCACAACCGTGTTCCTGAAGGGCTGCCCGCTGCATTGCCGGTGGTGCCATAATCCGGAGAGCGTCAGGATCGAACCCGAACTGATGATCCGCGACCAGCGATGCACGGTTTGCGGCGTTTGCTGGCACGCATGTCCGGTAGCGGCCGAGCCCGGCGAAGTATCTGGCCAAGTTTCTGGCCAACACGTAGCGAACTTCGACAGACCGTGGTTCGACAAGGGACTTTGCTCGTGTTGCGGTCGATGCGTCGAGGCCTGCCCGTCGGGCGCCCGCGAAGTGATGGGCTGCTTGATGACGGTGGACCAGACGGTGGCCGAAATACGTAAGGACCGCATCTTTTTCGAGGATTCTGCGGGGGGCGTAACGATCTCGGGAGGCGAGCCGTTGCTGCAAGTGCCGTTCGTGGCAGCATTGCTCACCGCATGTCGCTCGATCGGTATATCGACGGCCGTGGATACCAGCGGCTACGGCGATCGAGACGGTTTGCTGGCCCTCGCTCAGTGTACCGACCTGTTCCTTTTCGACGTAAAACATCTGGACGACACCCAGCACCGACGGCATACGGGCGTTTCCAATAGGATCATTTTGGGAAATCTTCGCGAGTTGGCCAAGCTGGACGTTCCGATATGGATTCGCATTCCCCTGGTCGCCGGCTTCAACGACTCGGATCTGAATTTGGAATGCACGGCTCGGTTGGCCGCTTCGCTGCCTACGGTGACTCGTGTGAATTTGCTGCCATGTCATCAACTGGCAGTGCATAAACACAATTCGCTCGGTAGACTGACGGACGCTTGGTCTGCCCGCGCTCCGGCTGCCGAAGTGCTGGATCGGGCTGTCAGCATTTTTCGATCTTTTGGACTGAACGTACAAATCGGTGGTTGATGCCATGAACGAACGAACCCGCCGCTTGCGCCAGGCCAGCCTGGATGCCACGCCAAGCATTTCCGAGCAGCGAGCCTGTCTGTTAACCGATTTCTACCGCGAACACGAGGGTCGATATTCGACGCCCGTCATGCGGGCTCGGGCGTTCGCCCATTTGTGCGAGCACAAGACGATCTATCTGGGCGACGACGAATGGATCGTGGGCGAGCGAGGTCCGCAGCCAAAGGTGGTGCCCACGTATCCCGAACTGACCTGCCATAGCCTGGAAGACCTTCAAATCCTGGACTCTCGCCCCAAAACCCGGTATGCGGTCCCGAAGGCATGCCTGCAAGCCTATCGCGAGCAGATCGTTCCGTACTGGCGCGGTCGAGCCATGCGAGACAAGATCTTCGCTGCGATGTCCACCGAATGGTTGGAAGCCTACGAAGCCGGGATCTTTACGGAGTTCATGGAGCAGCGATCGCCGGGACACACGGTATTGGATGACAAGATCTACCATGAAGGGATGGAGCAGCGCAAGCAACGCATCGCCCGTGCCATCGATGCGTTGGACGAAACGACGGATCCTGTTGCCTACGATAAACGCGAACAGCTCAAGGCCATGGCCCTGGTGTGTGACGCGGTGATCCGTTTTGCCCACCGACACGCCGAATTGGCCGAAGCAAAGGCCGCCGAGTGCCAGGATCCGGTACGGCGTATCGAGCTGGAGAAGATCGCGCGAGCCTGTCGTCACGTACCGGCCCAGCCGCCTCGCGACTTTCACGAAGCGTTACAAGCCTATTGGTTCTGTCACTTGGCGGTCATCACCGAACTGAACGGTTGGGACTCGTTCAGCCCCGGACACCTGGACCAACATCTTTGGCCCTTCTATCAGCAGGGCTTGGCCGATGGTTCGTTGACGAAGGAACACGCGCGCGAGTTGCTCGAGTGCTTCTTCATCAAGTTCAATAACCATCCCGCGCCGCCGAAGGTCGGCGTCACGGCTGCCGAAAGCGGAACTTACACCGATTTCGCCAATATCAATCTGGGCGGTTTGCTGTCGGATGGCTCGGATGGTTCCAATGAATTGACGCATTTGTTGCTGGAGATCATCCAAGAAATGCATTTGCTGCAACCCAGCAGCAACCTGCAGTTATCCCGCAAGACACCGGACATCGTTTTGAAGCATGCCTTGCGAGTCATCCGGCAGGGATACGGATTTCCCTCGATCTTCAACGCCGATGCCGTGGTCCAACAGCAGTTGCGGCAGGGAAAAACGTTGGAGGACGCTCGGGCCGGCGGATGCAGCGGCTGCGTCGAAACGGGAGCGTTCGGCAAGGAAGCGTACATTCTGACCGGTTACTTCAATCTGCCGAAGATCCTGGAATTGGCCTTGCACCGCGGAATTGATCCCCGCTCGGGCAAACAACTGGGATCTCGCACTGCGGCGATCGAGGATTTCACGGACAGCAACCGATTGTTCGCCGCCTTTGGCCAGCAGTTGCGGCACTTTATTGAGATCAAAGTCCGTGGTAATCAGATCATCGAGCGGATGTACGCCACGGCGATGCCAGCCCCATTCTTGTCCGTGATCACCGACGATTGCATTACCAAAGGCCTGGATTACCATGCGGGAGGCGCCCGGTACAATCACACGTTCATCCAGTTCGTCGGGATCGGGACGCTGACGGACAGTCTGTCGGCCATCGATAGGCTGGTCTTCCAGGATCACGTGATCGATCTTCCCAGCCTCGTCGCCGTCTTGGACAATGATTGGGCTGGCCAAGATAGCCTGTGGGCTCGCTGCCGTCATCGCACAGCCAAATACGGCAATGACGATCCGCTGGCGGACCGCTGGCTGCAACGAGCCTTCCAATTGATCTTCCAGGAAGTGGATGGCCGTCCGAACACCAAGGGTGGATGCTATCAGATCGAGATGTTACCCACGACCTGCCACGTCTACTTCGGCTCCGTCACCGGTGCAACTGCGGATGGCCGCTCGTCAGCAGCCCCGTTGTCCGAAGGGATCTCCCCGGTTCAAGGCGCCGACCGGAACGGTCCGACCGCGGTCATTCGATCGGCGGCGAAGATGGATCATTTGAAGACCGGGGGAACCTTGTTGAACATGAAGTTCGCGCCCAGCCTGTTGGCCGACGACCATGGCATCGACATGCTGGCTCATCTGGTTCGCAGCTATTTCAAAATGGACGGGCACCATCTGCAATTCAACGTCGTCACTGCCGATGCACTCCGGCAAGCCCAGACCGATCCGGCCGGTCACCGCGATCTGATCGTACGTGTCGCCGGATACAGCGATTACTTCTGCGACCTTTCCCGCGAGCTACAGGAAGAGATCATCACCCGCACCCAGCACGATCACTTTTCGCCATAGTCGACCAGCAATTTCCCGCTGATCAACTGCAGGAACTCGGCATTGCTCTTGAAGCGTCCCAGTTGTTTGGTCAACTGTTGCATCGCGTCCACCGGATGCATGGTGGTCAGCGTTCGTCGCAGCATCGTCACCGCGTGCAGCGTGTCGGCGTCGTGCAGCAGTTCTTCGCGTCGAGTTGGGGCGCCAGGAGGGCCCGCGCATGAGTTCGGCCAGCACGATCACGGAACTGGATCTGGCGGATGTCGAACGCGCCGTGACGCTGGTCGAGCAGCAACTGGGCGAGGATATCGCTCGCCCACTTCGCCTGCTGCTGGTGTGGAGCAGTACGGTCCTGACCTTGCTGCGGGAGAAGAATCTGAGCATCCGTTGGTTGGGGCGGATGCTGTTCGGACCTAGCACCGAGCGAACCGATGATATCGTTGCCGCACAAGACACGAACGAGTCGGCTGCTAACAAACAGTCCAAGGAGAAGCCGTCGAAGCCCCGCACGTCATTTGGGAACGGCAGTAAGCAACCTCGACGACGTTCGAAAGGACACGGGCGGACTCCGTCGCCCTATCCCAAATCCGACGCCCGGAAATTCAAGATTTTGCAGCGTTGCCGAAACGACACGGGAAAGCCCATCCAAGCAATTCGGGCCGTTTGCGACGTCCTCAGACAGAGTTCGAAAGAAACGCTTGCCAAGGGCAGAACGCACGGGATACAATGCGGGGAAGCCAACAGATTGGGTTTATTGAAAATGAAATCCTCAATACCTGGCGTCATCTGCTGGCCTCCGTGAATCTGCTGGAAATCCGAGTGCCTGCCATGCCAGCGTCGCAAAAAGGGGGCGGTAACGCCGGCCATGCGCGTCGAGCGGTTCGACGCCTACGGCAACATGGTCTGGGCACGGGCCGCCCCGGAAACAGTTCTTCTTTGCCGATGATTGCTGTCTTAGCTCGAGCGGTCCTGTTTATTGATCCGTTGACCACGCCTATAATGCACGAAACGGCGAAACACTCCAGAAAGAGCAAACCGATGGCTGCAGTCAAAACGTACCAGGGCGTGGTCGATAACGGGATCATCCGACTCGACCCCGAGATTCGGCTTCGCGAAAATCTACAAGTATTTGTCGTCGTGCCGGAGACCGTCGACGAGAGGCCCTTGCAAATCCACAGTCCAAGGCTGGTTCATCGAAACCAACTTCCGGACTTTGCAAAGGAGGTCAGTTGAACCATCTTGCCGTTATTCTCGTTGGACCGCGACTGTGCTGGGACACGCTTTATAAGCGATTTTATGCTGATGACTGACCAAACCGATAATCTGCCGAATGACCTACCCGGCGGGGCGACGCCCCAGGCCGCGACGATGGACGACGTGTTCGGCACGACGCTGGCTGACAGCGATTCGCCCGGCGACACGCTCGCGGAGTACGCGTATCTGGGGCTCGGACGGATCGTGACCGAAGATTATGTTCAGCCGCAAGTGAAGCTGAACTACGACAGCGGCACGCCCGGCGACTACGCCGGCTTCGACCG
>SKKK01000096.1 GCA_007121535.1 Planctomycetaceae bacterium
GGGTTAGGTGGGGATGGAAGTTCTGGCCGCTCCAGCCCCAACCCTTGGACAGCTTCAAGTAGAAGCGGATGCTCACTTCGTCCGTGGGCTCGAACAGGCGTCGGACGGGCGATGATCCCTTTACGCCTGATTGCCGGTCGGGCCACTCGTATTCGATGCAACCCTTTCCCGCCACCGCATCGCCGACGATGCGAAAGCTGGTTCCGTCGTACCAGCCACGCCCAGCAAGGTCGGCGTCCTCGAACGATTCGCTGAACAGGATGCCTTCTGGCTGCGGTTCCGCTCTGGCGTTCGGCTCCGCTGCCTGGGTCGAGGTAAAAGAAACGAGCATCAAATTGGTCATCAGGACAAGTGACGAGATTCGGTTCATGTCAGGGTTCCAAAGCAGGGGCAGTGCTGTGCAGGAGCTGGCATCAGGAAACAACGAGCTATTCCAGGTTCCTGCAAACAACTCGACGCTCAAGCATTGTCCTATTGAAGCCACCACCAATGCAACCCGCCTGGCAGCGGTCAACGCAGAGTCAAAGCCAGTTGGTACGCCGCCTGCTCCTTCTGTACCAGCACAACCTGCCGTTCAATGTGACGCGTCTCCGAGCGGGTATCGGTACGGGGGACGGTGGTGAGTCGTGATTCCGGCGTTGCGCTGGATCTGCCCGCCGTTTGGTAAATTCCGCCCAACTCGCCGCAGGATTAGCTTTCTTCCCGCGCTCGAAACCGGCTGGTTCTTGCAAAACGAGGCTCAGTAGTCCCCGTTTGGTACAAATCGACGTTTTCCGCATCCTCGATTTTGCAAGGTAACTCGGACATGGAAACGGCTCGTTTTGTACTTTTTTGAGCAGATACCGTCCTCGAAGGGGGATTTTCGCAGTGGTTGGCGAAACACGGAATCGTCCAGCCGGGTATCTAAGGACGGGAAGCGAGACTTCCTTGCTGCTGGTCTTCGTGCTGAAAGGGAGATACTGATGTCCACTCGCACTCGCCTTGTCTCGTGCATCTGTCTGGGATGTGTCACTTGCCTGTTCTCGTCCTGCAGCCGCGAGCACTTGCGGACGCTTCAATCGCCGATCCAGGCGGTTGGCACGCTGCTGGAGAACGCGGACGGCACCGTCGAAGCTCAGCTCGTTCTGATCAACACGGAGAAACCGAAACATGCGTTTCTGACCAACGCGGAGAACGTTCAACTTCGAGTGCCGAGCGGCCAGATGGTGAGCTTGGAACAGGTCGAACCGGGGCATTATCGTAGCGATAGCAGCCAGAATCCGGCGCTGGTCTACGAGCAGGGCAAGACCTATCAATTCCGGTTCGGTTTGCCGCCTTCGGAGAGCAGGCGGAATCATCGGGAAGCCGGGGGAGCGCAGGAGGCTGAACCGACTTACGTGGCCGTTGTCAAAACACCCACCAACAAGGTGCGGTTTTCCTGGGCCAAAAGACCCGAGTTTGCTGGGGATACAGCACAGCTTCGGTGGACACCGAGGTCTCTGAATGCAATCGTCGTCGTGCGGGATCCCGAGGGACGAACCTGTTTCAGCACCTTCGATTTCTCCGATCCGCAGTTCGGTGGAGACAAATGGGCGCGACTCGGAGCAAACGGGCAGCTTGCGCTGGGCGTCGATGTGTTCAGTCGTCCCGGGCAGTATCAAGTGCTGAAGTACGCTGTGAGCAGAACCTCCGGATTGTCTCCTGGTCTGTCGGCGGATTTGGGGGTTCTCTCCGGGTTTCTCGCTGGCACAGGCACCGCAATCGAAACGCTTGACATCCCCGAGTAGCAGGCGGACCGGTCGAAACGGGACACCCCGTCCTAACGCGGCCTGCGGCCGCAACCAAAGTAGGTTGGGTCTCCGACCCGACCCGGTCGGGACGGAGTTCCAACCTACGAAGATGCGCGCACCATGCGCGCATCTTACAGCCGAACAATCTACGCGACGTCTTGGACTGCGCCAAGAAGTCGAGGCCGCTGCGCGGCAGTGGATGTCGAACGCCAACCGGTAGATGGAGCGCCTGAGCGCGAATTCGCACCTTCGGATAGAAGGTTTTCGGCTGAAGGTTGGATTTTCTGAGGCATGACGACCGGTGTCCAATGGTGCTTTTTCGCATCCCGAAGTTGGGGCGTTGGGCAACCGAATGTTGGGCAACTGAATCATCATCTCATTCCTTTGCCACGCATTCCCTTGCCCATCCTTTGGCAACATCGACAATTCATTGTTTATCTTCATGCCTGAAGGGCCTACATCCGATTCAAGGACGACTGGGCGATCCTGGCCCCGACACGTTGGAAGCTGCGCAGCGCCATCCGCATGGTGAACCAGGCATTGATTGAATTGAAAGTCGTCCAGCACCCCGACAAGACGTACATCGGCCGCATCGCCCACGGCTTCGTCTTTCTGGGGTACGAAATACACGCGACGGGGCTGACCGGAGTCGCCCCGATCCGCATCCTGACCGGCTACCCGTACAAGACTGGACATCCGCGTCGAATCAAGATTGCGTGCCGTGTCCAATTTCGATTCGGGTGACTGAAGTAGACCAGCAGGCCACCGTCAGGCAATTCAAGCCCCCCGCAAATCGCGGCCAGAAGCCGCTGGTGAAGTTTAGCCCGGACTATTGATGAGCGGGGGCTCGTGTTCCGCAAGGTCTTTTCCGGTAAGGGTTTACGACCATCTTGCCTAAAGCGCCGCGCGATCGGGATTTTCTGGACGCCGCCGGGGAAGTGAAAAACGCAAGAACCGAAAATCTCGCCCAGATCCGTCGGCCAGCCTTTCTCGATCTGCCTCTCGGAACCCCTTAACGCGAGCTGTCGCACCACGTACTCCAGAAGGAAAGGAGCCAGTTGAATCCTCCACGCGGCAAGGCAGAACATCAAGCGAAGAGAGATACCGTCGAGTCTCGCCTGGATTGGAGTTCGGCAATCGAAGATACAGGAGTCTTATGGCGGCTGCGGAAGAAGCAGCAGAGTCTTCGAACGACGAAGCGACCATCACTGCTCTCCAAAATGGCTTGAAGGCTGATCGAACGTCAGCAGGCCGCCATCGCTTAATCCGTCGCGGGGCGAGAGAATCAGACAGGCCGTTCAGAACGCGGAACTACCGGCTTTTGGGCGTCAGGGCCGGATTTCCGCTGGCGAGTTTCCGACACGGGGATGGCAGGCAGTTGGTCGATCGTATACGATGCACCAGTGCGTTCCGCGTGCTTATGGAAGCGGGCTGTTGACCGAAAGCGAGGCAATCATGCCCATTCACGATTGGCGGCGCGTCGAGGCGGGCATTTTCCACGATTTCCATCATGCATGGATCGAGGAGATGAAGCGCGCCCTGAACGCCGGACTTCTGCCTGACGAGTATTATGCGCTTGCGGAGCAGGATGCCGCCGGTTTCGGGCCCGACATCCTCACGCTCGAACACGTACCCGCCGAGACCGACCTGGATTTCTATCGCCGCAAGCAAAGCACTGTCGTGGTACGCCACGTGAGCGGCGACCGGATGGTGGCGGTGGTCGAGATCGTCTCGCCGGGAAACAAGGCGGGACGGAAGGCGTTCCGGTCGTTTCTTGAGAAGGTCGGTGAACTTCTCGACCGCCGCATCCACCTGCTGATTCTCGACCTTCATCCGCCTACCCCGCGCGATCCCGGTGGTGTTCATGCCGCCATCTGCGAGGAACTGACCGGGCAGGCAGCCGCCAACGTGGAACAGAAGCCGCTGACGCTGGCGGCCTACGAGTCGGCCCTGAGCGTGCGGGCGTACATCGAACCGGTGGCTGTCGGCGACCAATTGCCCGACATGCCGCTGTATGTCCAACCCGACGGCTATGTGCTCGTGCCGCTCCAGGCAACCTACCGCCAAGCATTCGCCGCTGTGCCTCGCCGCTGTGCCTCGCCGCTGTGCCTCGCCGCTGGCAGGCTGTGCTTGAAGGAAATCAAGAGAGACGCTGATATCCACTGGACTCAAAGTTCGTCGTCACCAAAACAACGTCGATATCAAGACCGTGAAACGTCCGGCACGGGGTGATGGTTGGTGCAAACACTGGACGGACGCATCGATGGGCGGGAATGTGCCGTCTACAATTCCACATTCTTAGGGCTTCCCCCCAATCGCCTTCGGCAAGACATCCACCATACGAGGGCTCGTCACATCCACGGTCACGCGAGCCTTCGCGCCTGCAACAGCCGGAAAACGCCGACACCAGTGTGAATATTGACGAAACTCTCTAGAACCTTGCGGCGTTAATCGCAACCTTTCGAGTGTATCCTGATGTGCGAGCGAGAAAAGCCCCCAACTTTCATTGTTCAGGCTTCGGGTTACGAATAATCGGGGCTGCCAGGCTGGTGGCCGATGGGTCTGCCAGGTGTATCGCCGCCTGGGCCAGCGGTGTAAGATCTGCAACAGCGTGATTCGGATGGTCAGACTGGCCCCGTCAAAACGAGCGACCTACTTCTGCCCCAATTGCCAAAGGTGACCCGCGATGCCCTTGATGGAATGGTACGACAGTCTGGCGAAACCCGGTTGGACGCCTGCTCCGGCAACCATCGGCTTGATCTGGCGGATTCTGTATCCGATCATCCTGGTGACATTCGGATTCGTGTTCGTGCAGGCGCTGCGTCGCAGGCTGCCGTGGTGGGTCGCTTTGCCGTTCGCCATCAATCTTGTGGCCAACCTGATCTTCACGCCGATCCAGTTCGGCCTGCGGAACCTGCCGCTGGCCTCTGCCGATATCTTGGTGGTGTGGGCAACGATCATCTGGATGATTGTGGCGGTCTGGCCGTATTACCGTTGGATCGCCGTGGCCCAAGTGCCGTATTTCATCTGGGTGTCGTTGGCGACGATCCTGCAACTGAGCATCACTTGGATGAACTGGGGGCGAGCATGAAAGACCTCGATCACCAACACTACATGCGGCGGGCCATTGACTTGGCGGCGAATACACCAGATCGACCTTTTGCTGCCGTGATCGTGGATCGTAGCAACGGCCAGATTGTGGCCGAGGGTTGGAACAAATCGTCGATCAACCCGACGTGGCACGGAGAGATCGACGCCATCAACCGGCTGAGCGAATCGTCCGTCAAGCTCGATCCCAGCCAACTGGTGCTTTATACGACGGCCGAGCCTTGCCCGATGTGCCAAGGGGCCGTCTTATGGAGCGGCATCGGTGCGGTGGTGTACGGGACATCAATCCGATTTTTACAGAGCCTGGGATGGCGACAGATCGACATTCTGGCGGAAGAGGTGGTGCGCCGCAGTCCAGTTTGGCGTTGCACACTGGTCGGCGGGGTACTGCGGCAGGAGTGCAATACACTGTTCGAATTGGCGTCACGATGAAAGGGGTCGAGAGATGGAACGGAAAAAGGGCTTAAGACGCCCGTTGCCGAATACGCCAGCCGAGTGGCTGGCCGAGATCAAGCTGGCCATCGTCGATGCGAAGAAGACAAAGCCGTTTGGTTTACTGACGGGCTGTAGGATCACCAGCGCACCATCCCCCAGATCGTCTTCCGCTTCGCGATCCAAATCGGCGTGATCCCGTTGACGGGGACCAGCGCTGCCGACCACATGCAAGCGGACTTGGAGGTTTTCGATTTTCGCTTGGAGCCGGCAGAAAACGCCTGGATCGAGGGTTGGGATGTGCGGTGAGAAGGAGAGGTCTGTCAAACCTAGTCGCGCAAGGCCCTGGAAGAAAAACGGCTTGGGTGTGACTTCCGCCACAGATATAACTAGGCTAGCCATCGCGCTCTGCCTCAAACGGGCCAAACGCCGTAACGCGCTCTAGTCAAACTCACCTCGAGCAGTTGCATTCCTTGCGAAAAAGTACGTAGGCCGCGCACACCCAAGCCACAAACTGCGACTCGGCTGAGTTGGTTTGGTTAAATGGACCTGAAGATACGCATTTGGGGGTGGTCTGCATATGATTGTCCTGTTTAATGCCGGAGCGAGGTCTGGTCGCGTTCCGGCAGGTGCCACCCCGTTGCAGCGTCGGTCGATGTGACCAATGCAAGTTAGCCACTGAGCGTTCGTATTCGGTGCGGGTTCGTCAATGGCTGGCCCAAAATCGTTGTAATTGATTCGTCATTTCGTCGTTGCATCACCCGTGTTGACTGTCAGTGCACAAGTTGTTAGACTTTTGTTCCGAATCATTTTAAGGAGGAAGCCAATGGACGCATTCGCAGCCAGACTGCGAGCAGATCGCGAAAATGCCGGATTAACGGTTCGGCAGCTTGCCAGCCGGTCGGAAATCAGCTTCTCCTATATCACGAAAATCGAAACCGGACGTTCTGGCAAAGGTATCTCGCCCGAGGTTGTTTCAGCACTGGCAAAGGCCGTGAGATGCGATGAGTTGGAATACCTGTATCTCGCGGGCGTCGTTCCTTCGCCCTTGAAGGAATTGCTTGCAAACCCGCGCTCCCGGTCTTTTCTGCGGGCTCTGTTGCGGCTGAGTCCCAAACCAGTGGAATGGGATCGCCTGGAAGCGACGTTGGCAGAGTCAAGTGCAGATTATACTGTTCCGGGTAAGAAGTCTCGCCAAGTGTCAGTCGCGTGAGGAAGTGAGGCCAAACGTGGCGGCGGAACAGACGAAGGAATACAGAAAGCTCGTAAGCGGACTCGGCTACGACACGAACGTCCCCGACGCGGGAATCGTTCACGGTGACACCCTGCGCGGAAAGTCGACCGGTGATGGTCTTGATGACCGTCGGTTTCGCTACGCGGCAGTCCTTAATCCAGCCAAACTCGGCGTCACCGATGTGTTCGAGATCAATGGCACCCCCTGCATTTACATGAAGAGTTTGAGTGCAGAGCCGAGTGCAGAAGAGATTCGGAACTGGCACCGGACAGCCTGGAATCATGGTCTGGGACGGATGCTCTGGATCGTTACGCCGACGGAAGTTCGCGTCTTGAATGCCTTCGCGCCACCACCGAAGGAAAAGCACGAACGAAAGCACCCAGCGGAGCTTCTGTGTTGCGAGGTCGATGACTTAGAGAAGTTGCGGCAGTACGAGCTTGATCGAATCAGTCTCGAAAGCGGCCAATTCTGGACAACGGACGTTGGCCGTCGAATTACAAGAGACACCCGTATTGACGCCCAGTTGGTCAAGGATCTCAAGATTGCATCTCGAATCTTGATGGAACGTGACTGCGAACCGATTCAGGCCTACCGGCTCATGCTGCGCACGTTATTCACGGCGTATCTGGAAGCGCGTGGCGTCTTGCCCGCAAGCCTCTTTGATGACCTTCAGGCTACAACATTCGGCGAGGTGCTCAGACGGGTCGGGGAGACCAAGACTTTTTTCGAACGAATGCAAGAAACCTTCAATGGAGATTTGTTTCCGCCCCCGCCAACTCAAGACGAGGATGAAGATCCGTACTGCTATCAGAAAAAACATCTGGATGTTGCCAGAGCCGTTGTCACCCGGCAGAACCTGAAATCGGGGCAGCAGACGTTCGATTTCTGGCAGTATGACTTTGAAGTCATCCCCATCGAATTGATCAGTTCGATCTACGAGGACTTCATTTACAAGGAAGACCAAGCGACGGCCAAAGCACGCGGGACTCACTACACACCAGTCAATCTGGTCGACTTAGTTTTCTCGCAAGTCTTCGATGACGACCTCTTCTCAAAGAAACTGCCCATTGACGCCAAGGTACTCGACTTGGCGTGCGGTTCAGGCGTGTTTTTGGTCGACGCCTTTCGACGGTTGGTAGCACGTCGAGTGTCCGCAGGCGAGAAGTTGACCAGAACACTTGTCCGACGCGTTCTTTCCGGCCAGATCTTTGGCGTCGATGTTTCCGAAACGGCTGTCGAGATTGCGGCATTCAGTCTTTGCCTCACCGCATTTGAACTGGACCCGTCTCCTGGTTCAGCGGAACATCTCAAGTTCAGGCACAGCTTGAAGGGTCGGAACCTGTTCGTTGAACCAAACGCGGGCGCATTCTCGACAACCGGATTTGTCGAAGAGGCACCCTTCAAGAATCAGCAGTTTTCAATTGTCGTTGGCAATCCCCCTTGGAACAAACCCAAGGGAGCCCGATCAACCTCTGAAGCTTCATCACGGTCGCATATCGAGTACTGCGAACAACACGACCCGCCAATTGAGCTTCCATTCCGTTCGCCCGTCGACCAGGCATTCATCTGGCGCAGCCGGGACTTCTTGCAGGAATCTGGCCGAATCGGGCTGATTCTGGACGCGAAGAACTTCTTCAGCCAGGAAGAACAATCGCTGACGTCAAAACGGCAGTTGTTCTCCGACCTTCGCACCCGCGTGATGATCAACCTGTCGGTGCTCCATGACAAGAAGCTGTTTCCCTCCGCCAAACAGCCAGCAATGGTTTTCGTTGCCGAGCATTGCAGGCCGAAGAAAGAGGACACGGTCGTCTTCGCGTCGGCAGAGCGAAGCGAGACGTTTCGCAAGCACGGAATCGTCGAGCTGTTTCTCGAACGATTGAACTTTTTGCCGATCAGCCGAGTTAGCCAAGAGCCGCATTTGTTCAAAATCGCTTCGTATGGAACAGCACGTGACCTGGCAATTTTGTCTGTCCTGTTTGAGAACTACGATTCGATCGCATCGGTGTTACACGATTGGGGCACAGACTTGAATCAAGGTTTCATCCGGGGGAGTCGTATGAAACCGGTTCCTGACGGCATGCCCGATAGGATGGTCGAGTCTGATGGCCTCTGCCGATTCTATCATCCAGCCTCGAGAACCGAAACTTTTCACTACAAACAACTTGAGCATGCCCGCGACCCGGCGATTTACCGTGCTCCCGTATTCATGGTTCAGCAAAGTCTACAAGACGACCGACTTGTTGCGGCAATCTCGAACGAAGACATAGTGTATTCGCGCACGTATTTCGGTATCCCGATTTCTGCGCAAGAACGTTGGCGACTTGATCTACTGAATGCGTATCTCAATTCATCGCTGGCAACGTATTGCTTCTTTCTGACAGCTACCAGATTTGGAATTGACAAGCAAATCGCCGCGCAGAATGACTTCGAACGGCTGCCGTTTCGTTCCGTTGAAACCGCCGAGGAGTGCAAGAAACTGCGGAACATCGTCCGGGTGCTTGCGAGTGAAAGCGAACCCGATCTAAATACACTCGATGAAGCGGTGTTTGACTTCTATGGCATTGCGGGTTGGCAGCGGGAATACGTCACCGACACCATCCGCTTTGACTTGGATTTCCTCCGGCATGGGGGTAACTCGCGCAGCGTGTTGCCCGCTGAACAAGAAGAAATGCGGCTGTATGCCGAAACGTTGGTGAAGTTTCTACGAAGCAACTTGGCTCCTGGTGAACTGACCGTCAATGCGAACGTCATCACCGGCCTTTCCGATTTGCGATGCGTCGAAATTCGTTTTGACGAACAGCGCAGCCGCGGAATCCGGATTACGAACTCTCCGGAAGACAACTTCAGTGCTCGCCTCGCGGAACTGCTACATGCTCCGCTTGCATCCAACATTCAACTTCGTCGATCGCTCATCCACTTCGACGAGGACCGATGCATCATCGTAAAGCTCGCGCAAAAGAGATTCTGGTCGCGCGCCAGAGCCTACGATGATGCTGACTCTATCTTCGACGAGCTTTGTCGCGGAGGAGAGTAGCATTGGTAGCTGCCAGCCGAAGTGGTCGACTTAATGTCGACATTCGACGTAAGGCGCAGCGAGGAGTTGTCATCCTCGTGCTTCGGATATTGCACGACGCATGGCCAGCAACTGCTGCTGATCCACGAATAACGCGGGCTGCAAGCGAGGATTCGATTTCTGACGTTTTGCGATGGAAGATGGTGGACGCGAAGAATCGCCTCGATCCCGTACCACAGATGCGATTCGAGCGTGAGCCGCAATCGGATGATCCCGAGCTGGACAATCCATTGGGATTGATCGACATTAAAGTCCTTTACACCTGGAACGATGAAACCTATCTGACGATGGAGTGCAAGCGTATCACCAGCACTGAAAATTCTCTAGCGTTGAAATACGTTCGAAATGGAGTGAATCGCTTTGCCAGCGGCAAGTACGGTCCCGGCCATGCATTCGGAATCATCGCTGGCTACGTGATTTGTGGAAATCCAGATGGGTGCGCTGAGCGAGTGCGACGCACACTCGCCAACGAACCCGAAACCGAAACGGGCTTTGCCCCGGAGTTCGGATGGAAAACAGACGACGAATTGATCGGTGGCCAGCGACATTACCGCACGCGACATCGCCAAGAAATCGCTGACAACCATATCGAACTGATTCACGCATTTCTGCCAATCAGGTAATGTCCGTACTCGTGTTGCCGCCTTCCTGGTACAGTGCGGGGCATGTGGCCTGATGGAACAGATTGCTGCTGACAGGGTGTTCCGCACCGACGTGAACAGCTACGACGCCAGCATCGACTACGAGATATAGTACGCCCAGTTGGCGGCGCGGATCGACGACCCGCGCCTGCTCGACCTGCTGTGGCAGTACCTGCGGAGGACGGCGTACGACGGCGGGCTGTACGAGGACAAGGCTGTCGGGATATCCCTGGGCTGTCCGCTATCTCCCCTGATGGGGGAGTTGTATATCGATCCGGTGGACAAGCTGATGGAAGCCACGGGGCTGTGCTACGTCCGATTCATGGATGACTGGGTGATCCTGGCCCCGACACGTTGGAAGCTACGCAACGCCATCCGCATGGTGAACCAGGGATTGAATGAATTGAAAGTCGTCCAGCACCCCGACAAGACGTACATCGGCCGCATCGCCCACGGCTTCGTCTTTCTGGGGTACGAAATAGACGCGCCGGGGCTGACCGGAGTCGCCCCGCCGACGGTCAAGCGGTTCGTCGAACGTGCCCACCGGCTTTACGAGCAAGGGGCACTCACGTGCCTCGGCGAGTACGTTCGACGCTGGTTGCGCTGGGTGCAGAGCGGGCTGTCCGGGTACATCAGAGACATACCCGGACGTGTGGTAAATGCATTATCGGTGGCAGGTATCCCGCTGCATCTTCCTCCGCCTCCGATACGCCAGCCCCAGTCCACCCAGGGCGATCACTGACCAGATGGTTAGTGTGGTGGGCTCGGGAATGGGGTCCACCCTTACATTGTCTATCAACAAACCTGAATCAACAGCGAAGTCGCCGGTGTCCATGACGCCGAATCCCAGTGTATAAGTGCCAGAGACCGGTATCGTGTATGTGGTTGTCCAATATCCCGTGCCAAACGTGAATACGGTCGGGGAGACACTCAGGGTATTGGACGTAGGGTCAGCCAACACCTCACCGTCGTTAAGATTAGCCAAGCTCAAAAAGGCGTAGTGGAACAGGGGTCTGGTCTTGACATTTGACTTTTTTCGAATCTAAAGTCGGGTTTTGACATTCGCACCGAGCAGTTGTTCGGTCCCGACGAACAACACTTGTACGTCGCCCTCGTTCTCGACACTCAGATCGGGCAGCGAACCTTGCTGGTTCGTTGCCGTCGTGTCGGAGAGCGTTCGGGTCAGCAGCGTGGTGACGGCCAAGGAGGCGTTGAAGCTGGAGGCGGTGCGGAGCCGAGAGGGGGGAAAACGAGGCAAGCGGGCCCTGGTCGATTCGCTGCAAGTGCCAGCCCTTCGTTGAGTTGACTCGATAGCCGAAACGGCCCAAAGTGTCCTCGACGTACCCGCGAAACACTGGCGGTTCGGTATCGGTCCCCCAGGAGAATGCCAGATCGTCGCAATATCGCGAATATCGGGCGAAAGGGGTCGGGAGTCGTTTTCGGGTGCCCCACTTCCCATGTGGTAGATCGTTGGCCGAAAACGACTCCCGACCCCGTTGCGGCCCCAATGCAAGGCTACCTTAATTGACAAGAAACTCCTGGTCGGGTGCTTACGTGTTTTAAGGCACGACGGTGTTCCCGGTACAGGAAGGGGGCAGACCGTTCGGAGGGCACGCTGAAAACTGGGAAAAAGGTTGTGCCCGCAGAAGGTCCGCCCCCGTTTCTGACAGAGCCTAATTCATTTGCGCGTTCGACGCGACAAATGAAGTCGTGGCCCTGTTCGTGTCAACAAAAAGGCATCACGTCACGCTTTGCTGCGATCGCACGGCGATCAACCTTCGCGGATCTCGCGGTTTTCGGCGTCGTAGATCTGCCGTCGCCCGGAATCCATCGCTTTCACCCCCATCAGCACCGGCACGCAGTGATAGTATCCGGCCTCGATCGGCGCCCGGCACTCGGCGCGAGAACGCAGGCATTGCAACCAGTCCAAGAAGTGGTCGGGCGTTTCGACCGCAGCAACTCGCGTATCGTCGCTCGGCAGTTCGCTGTCGCGGATGGCGCCGGCGTTGGAGTAGGTGGGCGCCGACCAGCGGGTCAAGTCCATGGTGCCCTGTTCGCCGTAGATCTTCAGCACGTTGCCGTTACCGTTGCCGAAGTTGGTCGAGTAGCTGACCATCAGATCTTCGGGATAGGTCCAAATTGCTTGCGAATGGTCCGGGCAGGTGAAGTTGTATTCATCGATCCAGGTGAAGGTTCCACCCATGGCGACGCAACTGATCGGCAACGTCGTGCCGACGATATAGTTGTACAGATCGATGAAATGACAGCCCAGGTTCGAGATCGGCCCGTCGGAGAATTCACGATAGCCGTACCAACCGGTCAACAGTTTGGGGTCGAACGGTCGCGCTGGCCGATCCATCAGGAATTCATTCCAATCGACATCTTCTTCCTGGATCGGTTCGGCGCGTTGCATCCACGAATACCAGTAGGGTCGAGTCGAATTGCGGCATTGTTCGATCCGAGAAATCTTGCCGAAGTCTCCCGTTTCGAACAGCTTGCGGCACCCGGTGCTGGTCGGGAAACTGCGGACCTGTGTCCCGACCTGGACCACGATACCGCTTTCCTTGACCGCGTCGCAACAGCGTTTCAGCGAATCCATGTCCATCGCCAGAGGCTTTTCGACGTAGGCATCCTTCTTGACCCGGGCCGTTTCTTCCAACTGCACCGCGTGGTGGTGGTCGCAGGAAGCGATCATCACCGCATCGACGTCGTCCAATGCCAGGATCTCGCGATGGGACACGAATTGTCGAACGGGTCGACCGTACCACTGCTGGCAACGCTCCGCCGCTCGCTGACGCCGCACCGACCAGGGGTCGCTGACCGCGGTGAACTCGACGTTCTGTTGTTCGGCGTGGGCGTGGACGCCGGGCATGAACGCGCCGTAGCCGCGCCCTCCGCAACCGATCAACCCGATCGAGATTCGCTCGTTCGCGCCCAGGATGCGACCGTAACTTCGCGCAGAAAAAGCCAGTGCGGCGCCCGCGGATGCGGTGGCCAGAAATTGTCGGCGATTGGTGGAAGTCGTCATGGATACTCCTCCAGCAAGGACGAAAGGGTGCGTCAAGGCGAACGTGCCAAGCCTCACCGTGTTACTTCAATCTCCTGGTTCTACGTCAAGCGACGCTTCAAGTCAACGCAAGGTACCGTGTCAACCTGAATGTCAGGCCCACGATCCTGACGCGGCCTCCGGCCGCAACCCGAGTAGAACGGGATCTATTCCGTTCGGAACGTACAACGGAACGTACAACGGAATGAATTCCGTTCTACAACGTGCGCACATGTAACGACGGCAGGTCTAACCCGCTCGCATTTGGTCCAAGCGTTGGACTACCTGCGGGCCTGGCAAGGCCGCAGGAACGATGCCATTCTCGATCGCCATGGCCGCCGCCAGTCCGGCTGCTTCGCCCGTGCGGACCACGTTGCCCGTCAACCGGTAGCTGCCCAAGGCGTACACGTCCCCCGAGATGCAGCGACCGGCCATCATCAGATTGTCCACGTCGGCTGCGATCAGACTGCGCAAGGGAATCTGGTAGGGCCGCACGCGGAACCGCGGCGAAGGGGGCAGATCCTCGGGAGGCGATTCGTAGGGGTCGTCCACCGGATGGATGTTCGATCCCGATCGGATCTCGGCAATCCCGTCTTCGAAACTGGCTCCGCGATCCAGGTCCTCCCAGGTCAGTTGGTAGCGGCCTTGGATTCGACGAGTCTCCCGGACGCCGATCGCCGGCCCGGTGCTGATCAGGTAGATGTCCTTCCAATCTTCGCCACCATGCTGCCGAAAGGCTTCGACGCACTTGCGGATCTCGTAGCGGCCCAACGTCTCGGCTCGACTCAAATCCCGGACGTTGGTGCCATCGATGCCGTAGAACTGGGTGGCCATCAACTGGAAAACGCCGGGTTGGCCGGGCTGCGGGAACAAGGTGACGGGCGGATAGCTGGGCCGCCATCCGCCACGTTCGAGGATTTCGACCAGTTCCCTGCCCTTGGCTGGCTGGCCTCGATAGCCGCCGATCGTGCCGAATAACGTGACCGGTTGCGTCTGGCCGTCGAACGTCCGGCCTTGTTCGAACGCGCAGCCCGCCGCTGCGGCGATGTCGCCGTCCCCCGTGGCATCGATGACCACGTCCGCCTGGATGAACTCGAAACCCGACTTGCTGGCCGTAAAAACACCGTGGACCAAGCGACCCTCTCGTGCCACCGAGACGGCGCGCGTGTGCAATTGGACTTGAACGTCCGCCTCGGCCATCATGTCATCCAGCAGGCACTTCATGTCTTCGATCAGATAGATATTGCGCTGGAACACCTGATGCACCGGCAGCCGATGATGGATTTCGGCGTTCAGTCCGTCGTGCCCGCGACCGGCGATCAGATGCGAAACGCCCACCGCTGTCCAAACGCCGCCCAGAAACGGCAGGTTCTCCAGCAACATTGTCCTGGCGCCGCTGCGAGCCGCGTACAAGGCGGCCGCACATCCCGACGGACCGCCGCCGCAAACCAGCACATCGACCTTGCGAACGATCGGTGCATCACAACGCAACGTCTGGAATTCCGCGTCCTCCCGAGCTTCGTCAACTTGGGCACCGCTGGCCCGGACCGTAGCGCCGCCCAGCCCGACCGCGGCCGCCGCAGTCAGAAAGCCACGCCGATTGAGATCGGATCGAGTCATTTTCATGGTTTCCTTTCAGAAGGATCGTATCATGAACCCCCTTCACGGGCCGGCCTACCAGTATACAAGGAATCAACGCGGCGTGATAAGCACCCCACCAGCACCAAACGGTTGGAACGTTGGCGTTTTCTCTGCTTGACGTTTTCCGCATTTTGGCGCCCCACCCGGTCCTGCACCGGTGGCGGTAGGCGTTTTCGGACAAGCTCGTTTCCTTCGGTCAAAGACCGGACACCGCGATGCTCAGGTGGTCATTGGTCTTTCCGAGACGATCGGTTATCCTTGAAAGGGGCTGTGGAAAAATTGGGAGAGGAATGGTGTGGTCTTAAACGTTTTGGAGCTGCGTGAATGAAAAAGGTCATTGCTCGACTCTGGGTTTTGACAACGGTCGCCCTGGCGATCGTGCTGCCGCATGGATCCATTTCGGCGGAATCGACCGGCGCGGTACTGCCGAGGGGCTCGTACGAGATACGCCAGGGCCCGAAAGTATTACAACCGAACCATCACGGGGTGGGGCGATACGTTCAGGATCTTGCGTTTACGGATCTGGATGGACGGGAGCATCGGTTCAGCGATTTCGCGAATCAGAGGGCGCTGGTGCTGGTGCTGACCGGCACCGGGTGCCCGCTGTGTTTGAAGTACGCACCTACGTTGGCCGATCTGGAAGCCGCGTACCGAGATCGCTCGGTATCCTTTGTGTTCATCAATCCCAACGAATCGGAATCCGAGGCCGATATCCGGCAAGCGATCCAAACGCACGGGTTTCAAGGCGTTTACGTCCGCGATGTATCGAGGCGATTGGTTCGGGCCCTGGATGCTCGGACGTCGACCGAGGCATTTGTCTTGGACGCGGCTCGCACGCTGATGTATCGTGGCGCCGTCGACGATCAGTATGGTCTGGGCTACTCAGTGGACTCGCCTCGACAAACCTTTTTGACCGATGCGTTGGACGCAGTATTGCAAGGCGACCGACCGCGAATCGCCGCGACTTGGGCGCCCGGTTGCGAGTTATTCGTCGATCCCGTTGCAGATGCACAGCCCTCTTTGAGCGTGACCTACCACAATCGAATCTCCCGCCTGGTACAGGACAATTGCCTGGAATGTCACCGCCAGGGCGGATTGGCCCCGCTGGCACTCCAGACGTACCAACAGGTCAAGGACTATGCGGGCATGATTCAAGCGGTGGTCGAACGTGGAATCATGCCGCCCTGGTTCGCAGCACCGCACGATCCCGACGACCCGCAGAGCATGGACCTGGTCTGGGCGAACGACCGCTCGTTGTCCGCAGCCGATCGCGCGGATCTGCTGGATTGGCTCGCGGCCGGGTTGCCGGTCGGCGACGTCGAGGATGCGCCGGTGGCTCGGCAGTTTCCCGACGAATGGATGATCGGCGAACCGGACCTGGTTTTGCAGATCCCCGAACCGATCGCGGTCCAAGCTACGGGTCAGATGCCCTATCAGTA
>SKKK01000409.1 GCA_007121535.1 Planctomycetaceae bacterium
CATTGGTCACGGCGTCTCATTTTCTGCCTGCAACAACCGCTGGGCTATGGCCACGAAATCCGCTTCATTCCAGGACCGAACGGGCGACTGCGACTTGGGTGACCAGAACTCCCACCCTCGATCGCCCTTGATCAACGGCACGGGGTCGTAAGACGGCATCGCGCAGAGGTCGATGCGTCCCTCTGCGCCAATGATATCCCGCCCAATGGGGTCCAGGATAAGCCGGCCTTGTGGCGTGTGGATCAGAAGGACAGGCACCTTGTAGGTTCCGAGCATCGGTTCCGTGATGGCCTTCGAGTCCCGGCGCACGGCCCAGTCCTGTCGCCGCGACCACTCCTCTGCCTGATCCACGATGGACTCCAGTTCTGCGATCCAACTTGCCCGTTCCGCTTCATTGATGCGCGGTGGTGACGTAATGATTGAAGGCATGGTTCAGCTTGCTTCCTGAGTCTTTGGTGTTCGACACTGATACTCTGTTATTCTAGGCGTGGCGAGCGGGAGCGGACAAGCCGGCTCAGCCGCTGGGCGCAGTCGGTGTCGAGGATCAGGTGGTTGATTAGGCCGAGTTTGAGGCATTGGAGGACGATTTTGGCTCGGACGGCTCCTACGGCTAGGACGGTGACGCCGGGCAGGGTGTTTTCGCGGGCTCGGAGGGCACAGCGGCGGAAGTGGGGTTCCTTGATGCCGGTCCAACGCTTGTTGACGGCCTCGACGTACTCGCGGTCGGCTTGGTTGGCCGGTGGATTGATGATGAAAGCGCCGCCCAAGTCGCCGAATGCGCCCCGACATAGCTTGGGTAGGTCGATGTGGCCTTGCCGGAAGAATTCGCCGCTCCAGAATCGGCCTGGCTGGTCCTTCGAGCCGACCGAGGTCAAGATGGCGTCCAGATGGTCGACCAGCGGGAACTTTCGCTCCTCGACGCCCCCGGATTGCTTTGTCTGCCGGCCGGTTTTCGGCTGGACTTCGTGGGAAGCGTCTCCTGCATGGCTGCCTTCCCGCAGGGAGAAGATCTGGCTGTAGGCGCTGACCGAACTGGCGAACTTCAACACGGCCCGGAAATCGTCGTCCGAGAAACGAGCGGGATCGGGCTGAAAGGCCGGCACGAAGCTCAAATGGAGTGGTGGCTGAGCCTGTGTGCGACCGCTGCCCTTCACAGTGCCCCCGTTCAAGATCCGGTGCATGTCGGCGGCGAGCCCCGAGGAACTGAGCTTGGCCGGGTCGCGGAAGACCTGGCTGCGGGGGCTCTTCCCACGGACTGAGCGGCTCGCCCCACAGCGGCACGCATGTGATGGGTGTCTTCGGCCGGCCTTGAGTGGCCGTGACCTCCTCCAGACCGCTGGCCAAAGCGGCCAGAGTTCGGCCGTAGGTGACGCCCAGGATCTTGCACGCCTAACTGCCGCGGAGCAGGGTCAGGCAGTAGGGTGCCGCCTTGTGGCCGAAGACAGCCACGGCTTGGTCCCAGGATTCGTCGCTTTTGATCCCCAGTCCGGTGGGAACGATCTGTAGTTGGGTCAACGAGCCGACGCCGCTGTCGTACGCCACGTCCTTCAGTTTGCCCAGCAGTTCTTTGCCCCGATACACCTTGTCGTGCAATCGCTTCTGCTCCGGCGCGGTCAATTGGCATTCGATGGTTTCTAGCACCAGGCCGACTTTTCGGGCTTGCTCGACCAGCCGGGAGACCATCGACGGGCTGAGCGACAACAGACCGGCGATCCGCTTCTGCGGCTCGCCCTTGGCGTATAAATAGGCGACTTTCTTGATCGTGTCGTCCTGGCGGCCGGCAACTTGGCTCCGCCGCCGGCGTTGGGGATCGGGCAATGGACCCTGGTCGAGCGCGCTCGGTGCCCGCTGCCTCCGCAAGCTGGGCGTCATCGACCAGTTCGCCAAACGTGGCGGTCGGCAGTAACACCAATTCACTCAGGCAATCGAACGGTTATCGCTGGTCCGGTATCGCGGGGACAAATTCTACGACCCGCAACGTGCTGAACACCGGCGAGTCAGCTTCGTAGGAACAAGAATTCCGCCAACTCCCTTGGCAACCCTACGAACCCGTCCGCCGACAACTGGCCGAGAGATTTGCCTCGGTCGCGATCTGGGGCAATGTGTCGAAATGGGGCTTGGCGGCTCAAGGACGAACTGACGGCTCGGGACTGCCAGCGGCAATGGCAAGATCTTTCAGGGTAGGGAAGCGTCGGTATCGCCTTCCGCGCGATTTTCGAGTAGATTTCGCACATGGAAAACGAATCGAGAGAAAATCGTCGTCCCTTGGCCATTGGAGCTTGCGGTTTCTTCATGGGCGCGGCCGACGTTGTGCCAGGCGTTTCGGGTGGCACCGTCGCGTTGATCCTGGGGATCTACGAGCGTTTGGTGACAGCGATCAGCCAGATCGACGGGCGATGGTTCGCCATGCTCCGGCGACGCCAATGGCAACAAGCGGCAAAGCATGTGGACCTGGGGTTCCTGGTGACACTGGCCATCGGCATTGGCGTCGGGTTTCTGGTCATGACCATGATGATGAACCGGTTGCTGAACGAACCGTTTTCGCGGATGTTGACGCTGGCCGCCTTTTTCGGCCTGATCCTTGGTTCGGCGGTGATGGTGTCCCTGTCGCTTCGGATCGAATCGCCCACTCAAGCGGTGCGCTGTGTGGTGACGGGAATCGTGGGAGCCGCCTTTGCCTACTGGTTGATCACATTGACCGCTGTGCCGCAACAACCCAGCTATGTCTACCTGTTCTTCTGCGCATCGATCGCCATCTGCGCGATGATCCTGCCGGGCATCAGCGGGGCCATGATCCTGTTGATTCTGGGAGTTTACGAACACCTGACGGAGATTCCCGGCAACTTGTTGCGGGGACGGCAGGTATCCGAAGGTCTGATCACGATCGGTGTCTTCGTCACCGGCGCCGGCATCAGCCTGGTGCTGTTCAGCCGCGTGCTTCGCTGGTTGCTACGGCATTACCACTCGGTCAGCTTGTCACTGCTGTGCGGTTTCATGTTCGGCGCTCTGCCGAGAATCTGGCCGTTTCAGCGCGATCTAACCCCGGAGATCGACAGGTTCAAATCGAAGGAATTCGAGCCGATGTGGCCCGAAAGCATCGATGGGCGAACTCTGGCGACTTGGGGCATGATGATCGCCATGGCCGTGTTGGTGCTCGTCATCGATGGAATCGGGCGAGCCAAACGCGGCAAAAGCACGGGAATCGTCGTCAATCGCCAGCGATGATTTCGATATCCACACCCTCTCGATCGGCGATATCCGCGAGATTGGCTCGCAGGCACTCTTCCGTCAAACGCTGGGGCACGTGCAATTGGGCGACCATGCGAAACAGGGGCGAGGCCGTCACGGGGGCGGATACCACGTCGGTCTCCATGTCCTCGACATTGACCCCCTGACTCGCCAAATAAGCGGCCACCGTGTGCACAATGCCCTCGTGATCGGCGCCCGTCAACTGGAAGCGATAGTGCCGGAGCCCAGCCACCGCCGTCGAGGGTGGCTGAGTCACCTTGACCGAAACCGTCATCGAAGGATCGGCCAGATCCCGCAGCGCTTGAGCTAGTGCGTCCGATCGTTCGGCCGCCACGCTGACCAGCACGATACCGGCGAACTCACCGCCCAGGTGAGCCATCCGACTGGCTTCCCAGTTTCCACGATGAGCCGCGACGACCTCGGTTACCCGTTCGACAATGCCGGGACGGTCCGGACACGTGACCGTGATCACAAAGAACGTCTTCATCCCGTATCACCTCCGTCAGGACGGGACCGTCGGACTGTCAAGCGACGCGCGAACGCCGGATCAATAATCATCTTCCCAGGAGTCGTCTACTTCTTCCTTTTGCAACGGCGTGGTCCACAGATAGACAGTGTGCTGGCTGCCTAATTCACCCTCGACCGTCTCGACCAGATCCGGCTTGACGCCCCGCATGTCAAACGCGTGGGAGACGATCCGGGAACCGGGCTTCAGTTTTTCCAGTTGGGGGATCAGCCGCACGTTCAAATCGGGCAGCAGATACAGCGTGATCACCGTAGCGTCGCTCAGATCCAGCGTGAAAATGTCGGCTTCCCGGATCTCCACCAAATCTTCGACCCCCATCTCGGCAACCGTTGCCTTCGAGTCCTTGACCCGCTCGGGGTCGATGTCAAACCCGATGGCCCGGGCACCATACCGCTTGGCGGCCGTTGCCACGATACGGCCATCTCCACAGCCCAGGTCGTAAACCAGGTCGTCCTTGGTGACTTCAGCCAATTCCAACATCCGATCGACGACCTCCTGCGGCGTGGGCACGAAAATCACGTCGGGTCGGCGCGCCGCTTCCAACTCCGATTCTTCATCCAAGCCAAAGAATAGATCGTCCATCGAATCGAGATCGATCGATGGCAGATCGTCCGTCGCCGGGTCGGCCAACATCTCGTCGGGGTCCAGTACCGGATCCTCGCTGGGTTCGTCCAACGGCATCAATTCTTCCGTCGGATCCAAAGCCGGTTCCTCGGGCACCTCGACGTCGTCCGTCACTTCGGCCAAATCCGCGGGATCTACCCCGGTGTCAACCGTCTGCACGGGCGGCTCCGGTTGAGGCGAGCAGGATGCACCCACGAACAAGATCATGGCGATCCAAACAGACAATAAAGCGGAAACGGTTTGGCGGGTCATAAAGGCAGTCACTTTCTTCCCCAACGGGTTCTGATAGGAATCACAAGCTCGAAAAACGACACTCGGGCACACCTGGCCCATCGATCTTGATGTTAGCAAACTTGGCGTCTGTCCATAAGCACCCGGAAAGAAATTTGCGGGCAAGATCCGCTCGTTTCACGGAACACTACACAGCAACAAGTAGTGAGTTTTCCGCAGCATTTACGAACAAGCGGTTCCGAGGTCCATCGTCGGAGAAGCGTGCTGCCGCCGGATTGCCCAAAACGAATAAGTTTGGCATAATGGTGTTTAAGGGGATAATAAAGCTGCGCGGCGCGGGTCTGTGACCCCGCCTGACTTTCCAATTTATAGGAGTTCACCCGAATGACAGCTTCGCCTCCGTCCGAACACGCTTCCCATCCCAATCGCAGGAGTTTTCTGAAAGGATCGACGGCGGCTGCCATCGGCGGATCGCTGAGTGCAACGCTCGGTTCGGCCCGAATGGTCCATGCGGCGGGGAACGAAACCTTGAGGGTCGGTCTAGTCGGCTGCGGTGGCCGGGGCAACGGAGCGGCGGCGAATGCGTGTCGCGCGGACGAAAACGTGAAACTGGTTGCGATCGCCGATGTATTCCAAGACCGTGTCGAAGCCGCTCGGAAAATCCTGGAACGGCAATTGCAGGACCAAGCGGCGATCGACGACGACCACGTGTTTTCGGGCTTCGATGGCGGCAAGCAGGTCATCGACAGCGATGTGGATGTCGTCTTGCTGTGCGAACCGCCGCACTTCCGGCCAATGCATCTGAAGTATGCCATCGAGAAAAACAAACACGTCTTTTGCGAAAAGCCCGTCGCCGTGGACGGCCCCGGGGTGCGCAGCGTATTGGAGACCGTGGAACTCGCTCGAAAGAAGGACCTGTCCATCGTCTCGGGACTCTGCTGGCGTTATGACTACGGCGTGCGAGAAACCATGAAGCGGCTACTGGACGGTGCGATCGGCGACATCGTGGCGATTCAGGAAAATTATTTGGCGGGGACGCTGTGGCACCGGGGACGCCAACCGCATTGGAGCGAGATGGAGTATCAGTTGCGCAACTGGTTGTATTTCACCTGGTTGTCAGGCGACCACAACGTCGAACAGCATATCCACAGCCTGGACAAAGCGATGTGGCTGATGCGCGATCAGCCGCCTTTGAAATGCGTCGGGCTCGGCGGCCGTCAAGTGCGCGTCGAGGAACAGTGGGGGAACATCTACGATCACTTTGCTGTCGTCTATGAATGGGACTGCGGTACCAAGTGTTTCGCGTTCACACGTCAGATGCGCGGCTGCAAGAACGACGTGGAAGACTATGTGATGGGCAGCCAGGGCGAAGCCCTTTTGTTGCAGAATCGGATCGTACCCAACGATGGCGAACCGTGGCGTTACGACGGTCCCAAGCCCAGCATGTACGACGTGGAACACATCGAATTGTTCGAGGGCATTCGCAAGGCGGAGCACCTGAATGACGGTATTTTCATGTCCTACAGCACGCTGATGGCTATCATGGGTCGGATGGCCTGCTACACGGGCCAGGAAATCACGTGGGAAGCGGCCATGAATTCCCAAGAGGACCTGTCACCGGAGAAATACGAGTGGGGCGACATTCCGGTTCCCACCGTAGCCATGCCCGGCATCACCCCGTTCGTTTAGCCTTGTAGCCACGTTCACCAAGACGTGGGCTTCCCGGACGACGAAGCCCGGAATAAGCACCCGGTCAGGTATTTCTTGATGGAATCGAGCGAAAGGGGTCGGGAGTCGTTTTCGGGTGAGCCGGTTCCCATGTGGCCCCCGAGCGCCGAGTTCGGGTCCGGCCGGGTCCCGCTCAGCGCTCGGGACCCACACGATCGTTGGCCGCAAACGACTAGCCGCCGGTTTTCGGCCCACATCAACAAGAGTAGAACGGAATCTGTTTCGTTGTACTGCACGCCCGCGTGATGCCCGAATCTTACCACCAAAGTCTCAAAGCGATTCGCGGCGACGCATGAATCGGAACGTGCCGCGGCACAAAAGTTAATTGTCAAGACCTGACCCCTGAAGTCAAGATTCGGTCGTCAGCAGGATGACTTCCGAGCCGTCGATGTCGCAATACACGCGGACTCGCAACTCCAGCTTGTTCTCGGCATCGCTCAGGAATGCTTGCAACTGGTGCATGCGTACGAGAAACTCTTGATACTCTTTTTCCTGTTGTTGAAGTACGTCGCGACGTTGTTGGACGGCTTGGCGTTGTTGTCCCGGCAGATTCTGTTTCAGGGCCTGATTGGCACGCTGGATTTCCACTTGTAGATTTTGCCCGAACTGCTGCGCTTCTTTCATCATTTGGGGAAACCGGCGTACGATCAACGGGTCGGGCTTGGCCGAGGCGGATCGCAACAGATGCGGCGTGACTTCCAAAGATAGGGCCGTGCGGCGCAGCGTGCATTCGACGCGCAGATACAGCAGGTTCCCGCCGTCCTCGATCAACAACCAAGCCTCGCCTCGATCGACGGGCAACACGGCGTCGGGCTTCGCTTGAAAAACGGCTCGTCCAACTCCCTCGATCTGCAGGTAGATGATCGAAGGATCCGGTAGAGCGTCGATCCGCAAGTCCGCGCGAGGCGAGGATCTTTCCAGATCGATGACCAGCGGTTCGGTCCGGATGGTCTGACGGAGCTGCAGCACGTGCGTCTCTTCAGCGGCGGCCAGAGACAAAGCACAGTTGGCCAAGTGCGCGACGCTTCCTTGATCCCGGGCGGCGGCTTTCCACTGGAAGACAAGCTGGTTGGAGGCATCGATCATCAGACGAGCGACGTCCGTTTCTTGGTCGCCGTTTTGCAGCACCACCACCCATCGACGTTCGGGCGATTCGGCATCATCCGCTCGAATCGTGAACGCCTGATTGCCTCGCAACGCCAGGTTGCCGCCACGGAGTCGGATCGAGCATGGCTCGCCATCGGACAGATTCAATGTCCCGAGCACGGTCGAAGACGCTTCCTCGCCACCTTCCACTGGTGGAAGCGTTACGGAAGACGGAAGGTTCTCAAATGGCCTGTGCGTGACCGAAGGGTCGGGCGTTGGTGCCGATTCCATCGGCTCGATCGTAGGTTCCTCCGTCTCTGGTGACGTTTCCTCGTTTGCTTCCTCGGGGATCGGAACGACGAAATCCTCCCTTTCCGGCAAGCCATCCGGCCCGGACTCTTTATGGGCAGGTTCCACCTCGGGTTCGTCGCTTTGCCAAGCTGGCAGCTCGGGCAAACTCTCATCGGGCAGGCTTGGACCATCCGTGGAGGAATCGCTGGCTTCGGGGCCCTGTGATGTGTCTTCGGGGGTAAATCGAGGCGGTTTGGGGCGTGGGTGTTTGACCTTTGGCAGTTCCGCGTGTGACGGTTGCGGCAAGGACGTTGCCGTGGGACCGGGCGAGCCGGCGGTCTGCTGATTCCCTTCTGTCAACAGCAACACCGCCCCGGCAGCCAGGGCGAGCAACAAGATGAAGGCAGCGCCAGCGACGATCAACAGGGGCACGCGGCTTTTCGGTCCGGAAGGTCTGCCGAAACTCGCAGACCGTGATGGCTTTTTCGCAGGTCGCCTTGCCGGCTTGTCCACATTCAGCTTCAACTTGGGAGTGGCGGCGGCCGGGGACAACGCAGGCGGAGCTGGCGGCGGGCCGGGCGGGGCAGGCAGCGAATCGGGTGGCGTCGCTGGCGTTTCTGCGGCCTGCCGTTTTTCCTCGGCGTCCAAACGGGCACGTAGTTCCGCGTCGTACTCGTCCTTCTTCTTTCGATTCAGCAGGCACAGACGTGCTCGAGCCACTTCGTTCAAGAGCTTCTGCGAGTGTTGCGCTTCATCCCCGATCGCCAGCTCTTTCAAGTAGCTCATGACGCGATTGGCCGCAGCATCGATCACATCGCGATCCGACTCGAACACCTCGATGCCGAGCAAACGATAATGGTGTGGTGGCTGATCGCGTGGCGGAATTCCGAGCCACTTATAATACGGGTCGAAATCGTTTTCCATGATCGCTCTTCGATTTTCGCGAACAGGACTAACTGCCTGCCAATAAAAGGTCGGTTTCGCTTCCATCCGCGTCGAAAAAGACGCGGAAGATGATATCGAGTCGGGCTTGCTCCAACGTCTGTTCGAACTGTTCGAAACGACTCAAGCCCTCTTGGGCCAGCTTGAGTTCGTTTTCGAAATTTCTCAGATGTTGCGCAGCCTGCTTCTTTTCCTGCTCGGACGCCTTCGATTTCATGAACGCCTGGTACTTCTGGACCATCGCGGCCCATTGATTCACGGCGGCCATTTGTTGATTCCCCAACTGCGGCAACTGCCGCACGTTGATCCGTTCCGGGCGAGCGTCGGCATTCCATTGCGCATGGGGGGTGAACGTCAACTGAAGATCTCGCCGCATGTCCACTTCCAAACGCAGCGACAACATGCCTCCCCCCTCATCCAGTTTGATCCACGCCTCGCTTCGTTCAACCGGCAGCACGCGATGCGGTTCCACGGCGAACCCGGACCCCCGCACGTCTTTGATTTCCAAACGAATCCTGTCCGGATCGGGAGCGTTGGCCAGTTTGATGGCGTGCCGATTGACCGCTTCCTTCAGATTGACGTCCAATCCTGTGGCCTGTACCGGTTGACGCAGGGCCAGCGTATGCGTCTGGCCGCGACAGGTCATGGCCAGCACGCAATTCATCAGATGAGCGGCAGCGGAATCGTTCTGGGCTGCCGGCATCCACCGGAACTGCAGCTCGAACTCATCGTTCAGCGTCAGGTGGGCGATCTTGATCTCGGTGCCTTCGGAACCATCGCGAAGGTTGATGTCCCAGTCCCAGTCGGCGGTGCCCCGATCGCTATTGCGCATCGAAAACACGCGGTTTCCCCGCAGCGCATGCTCGCCGCCTCGCATCCGGATGTAGCATTGCCCCTGGCGAGTCCGAATGGTATGGACCACGCCCAGCATCGTCGGTTCCAGGGCACCGGGCGAATCCACGGCGGGCAAATCGACGTGAGACGCCAAATCGGCAAACGGAGCCATGTCGGGCATTACCGGGGCGGACGGAGTCTCTTCTGCCACGGCCGCCTCGGATTCCTGTTCGTCCACCGACGCAGGTTCCGGTGCGTCCTCCGGTTCCGAGTCGCCTGGCTCATCGTCGGCCATCGCCAACGGCTCGTCCGTTTCCGACGATTCGTCCGCCTCGGTTGCCGATACAGCAGCGCCCGCGTCCGTCTCGGACCGCTCGGCCGTCGCCGAATCGTCAGGCGAATCGGGACTCGATACCTCCTGGCTGTCCGCCTGCGTGTCCGGTTCGGAAGGCTCCGGTGGTTCGGCGACCGGTGTTGGCACCGCTGTGGTGATCGGCAATTCGGGATCGCTCTCCTCCGGCAGCCCGCGGCTGAGAACGTTTGGTTCCGGATCGGATTCCTCGCTACTCGCCGAGGGATCGACCGGGTCCGAGGAATCGGGATCGGCCGCCATGGTTGGATCGCCATCCGTCCGCGCAACCTGCGTCGGATCATCACGCGAAATCAGATTCATGGCAAACCAGACGACAGCCGCCAGCAACACCAGGCCCGCCAGCGCAGCGCCGCCGATTACGTAAACCTTCTTGTCGATAGTCTTGGACCGTCCAGCCTTGCGGCGTGACGCGGGTCTTCGCAACCCGGATGAGTCACCCGCCCGACGTTTCGGCGTCTTGATCTTGAGGCCTTCCGCCCCGGCCGGCTGGACTCCGGATGCTTTTGCAGCCCCGGTGACCACAATCTTCTCGGGGCTCCCGGCCGCCTTGGCGGGACTCGTGCGACCCGAAGCTTCTGCATCTTTCACGACGGCGATCTCTTTGTGGGGTCCGGCCGCCGGGACGGGGCTCGTGGAACCAGGTTCGTCCTGAGCCTCGTCCGCCTGAATCTCCGGTAAAGGCATCGGCAGCGCCTCCAGCGGCTCGGCGACGGGTTCCGCCACGAACTGCGACGCTTTCTGAGCCTGCTGTTGCTTCGCGATGCGAGATTTGGCCTCGGGTACCGGAGGCGGTTTCGGCCTGGCGACCGCTCGCAAGTCTTCGACCAGGTCGCTCATCGAACCGTAACGGGTGTTCGGATCGGACGAGGTCAATCGGTCAAAGCACTTGATCAGCGGTTTCGGGACATCCGGACGTTCTTCCAACAGCGAAGTGACACCGGGTGGAGTCTTGGAAGGCTTTCCCGTCAGCAAACCGAACAGCACGTTGGCCAATCCGGCCAGATCCGCACGATGCGCGTCCGAGCCGGATTCTCCCGCCCCATCCTTGCCCTCGATAGAGCCGACCAAACCCGCGACCCCCAGGTGCATCACTCGTAGCACGCCCTGTTCATCAACCTGAAGGTTTTCCAGTCGCAGGTCACCGTGAGTCACGCCATGATCCGCCGCGTACGACAGGGCCTCCCCGATTCGGGACATATAGTCGACCACCCGCTCAGCCGGCAACGGACCTTGCTCCTGAAGCAGCTTTCGCAACGGCTGACCCGTGGGGGGCGGCACCACCAAAAAGCATCGATTCCCCTCGGATTCGACAGCTAACGTCGGCTGGATGGACTTGTGCTTGAGATCGATCAGTTTCGAGGCATTTTCGATCTGTTGAGCGACGGTTTCGGGGCTCCGACTGGCTCGACTGCCACCCAACATGACCAGAGCCACCAAGCGTTCTCCTTCCGGATCTTTGGCCAACAGCACCCGCGGCCCACTGCCGCTATCCGATTGGTCCAGCAACTTGTACTTTCCCAGCATCAAGGCGGAACGCCCCGACAGCAGATGCATCGCTTGCCATTTGTTCAGAAAACCATCCCGAATCATACGACGAGCCATCGACTTGGGATCCGTTTCCGATTCGCTCAGTCTGCGTGCGGCGGCCAGTTGGTCCGAAGACAATAGTTTGCTTTTCTCGATGATTTCGAAAAACTCGACCGATGACTTGACGGACATGACAATCTACCTGTGAGGGGGGCACGGGCGTCGAAATTCGTTTTCTGTCAACGATGGCACGGGGAGAGGCTGTGGAAGAATTGTGACAGGCACCTTGGCGCCCTCTGTTTTCCATAGGCTGCTTCTACTATTGTCGCAGCCCCGGCTGCCCATGGCAACCAGTGGCCACGTCTTGCTAACGAATCCGAAGGTTCCCGGTTCAGTATCTTCCACGTTTTTTCACGTTCTGCTCGGAGCCAGTCCCATTTTTTTCACAGTCTCGGCGTGACGAACAGATTGGTCGGGCCTATTCCGCAGCCGAGGCCCGGAGGGTTGCGGATGGCGTCGGTGACAAATTGCTTGGCTGCCCGGACCGCATCGACCAGTTTTTGACCTAGTGCTAACCGAGCGGTGATGGCGGCCGAATAGACGCAACCGGTTCCATGGGTATGACGAGTGGATAGTCGCGGGCCATGAAAGGGAACTACGTGGCCGCCGGCCAAGAGCACATCCACGGCATCGCCATCCAAGTGACCGCCTTTGACCAGCACGTTGGGAACTCCCAGGTCCGCGATGGCTCGCGCGGCGTCGGCCATGTCAGGCACGCCTTCGACCGATCGGTGCGACAGGGCAGCCGCCTCGTGCAGGTTGGGTGTGATCAGGGTAGCGCACGGCAGCAGTTGTCGAATCAAGATATCGATGGCCTGTTGTTCCACCAGCCGAGCGCCGTGTTTGCTGATCATCACGGGATCGATGACCAGGGGAAAATCGAATCGGGCCGCGCATTCAGCGAGCGCCTCGATCACCGCAGCGTTGCCCAAAGCGCCCGTTTTAGCCGCCATTGGCGGGATGTCGTGCAACACGGCCTCCAATTGATCCAACACCAGCGCGGGTGGCTGGATGTGAACTTGGCTGACCGTTTGGGTGTTCTGCACGGTCAGCAGCGTCACGACACTCGTCCCATACACCTGATGCTGGTGGAAGGTCTTCAGGTCTGCTTGCAACCCCGCGCCGCCCGAGGGATCGGACCCTGCAATTGTCAAAGCCACCGCCGTCATGGTCACGTCTCTTCCGGAAAAAGGCCTGATTTTGCCTCACTACGGTTGGGTTGTCAATTCACGGGCTTTTGCAGGCCGCCGAGTCCTGAGGACCGTCAAGACCATAGTTGTCGAGACTTGGTGGGATAGTCGCAACGCGGCCCGACGGCACGTGCCGATCCTGAAGGGGGATTGATCTCGCTTGAAACCATGACCACAATACGTGATGGTTGCTGGGTTGCTGAAGCGAACGGATTTGGACAAGATCTCTGTCAGAACAGGGGCAGAGAGCCTCAAGCCGGATATGGAACAGTTCTCGAAGAGGAGCGGGCGGGATGGCGAAGTCAAAGGATGGTTTGGGACGCAAGCGACAACCGGGACGAGAGGCAATCGCGGATCCGGCGACGCTTGATGCCGCGTGGCTGGAGCAGCGGATTCGAGAGTCTGGCGAACTGTCTACCAAGAAGGAACGCGATCCGGCTTTTATTGCGGCGAAGGGGCTGGTATCCCAGGCTTCCCGCCATTTGCAATTCGAGGAGCGTTGGCCACTGGTTCGCCAAGCCATCGAGATCTGTCCGGAGTTCGCCGAATCGTTCGTTTGTCTCGCGGAAGTGGCGCCGACCAACCGGGAGGCCGAAAAGTTCTATCGGCTGGCGATCACGGCGGTCGAGGCCGCGTTGGGAGGATCCGACCGATTGTCCCCATGCGGCAGCTCGTTTTGGAACCAGCCCAATGGTCGATCCTATCTGCGAGCCCGTTACGGACTGGCTGAATGCCTGTGGGCCGACGGGAAACGGGATCAAGCGATCCAAGAATGTCGCGAAATGTTGGAACTGGACCCGAGCGATGACATGGCATTCCGGTATTTGCTGGGTGGTTTCTACGGTCAAACCGGTCAATATAATCGATGGCAGGAGTTGCTGGATCGATACCCTGACGATTCGGTCGACTGGTGGTTCAGCCGGGCGTTGTTAGCGTTTTCGCGCGACGGAGACGTACCGGACAGTCGCCAAGTGCTGCAGCGCGCCCATGCCGTCAATCCGTTTGTGGCCGCCTATCTGTTGGGCGATCGATCCACGCCGGAAGATCGAAACGACATGGACGCGTGGTTGTTAGACACGGCAGCATTTGCCTATGCCGCGGAACTGTCGAGCTTTTGGCGAAGTGCTCCGGGCGCGTTGTCTTGGTTGCGACAAACCCTGCGAATCGGACTGCCCGATTCGCGCCGCGCCGCGCGTCCCTCGACGCGACGCCTGATGGATACGGTTGCGGAACTACCGCAGGCGGAAGGGGTGGTCTGGCAAGTTGACTATCGACGCACCCAGATAGGCTGCCCACCCGATTGGGACGGACCTCCACCTTGGGCCCTGGTCGTCACGTGTCCCCAGAAGAACGATCTGCTGGTCCTCGATACATTGGAAGCCGAACGCCCTGCGTCCAAGGACGTGCTGATCCGCCTGCTGCAGACCATGGCCAACTCAGGCGACGGCGATCCGGAACGTCCCGAGGTGATCCAGGTCCAACGCAAGCAGTTGGCCAAGAGTTGGTCGCCCAAGCTTGATGCGCTGGACATCGAATGCCAGTTTGTCCGGGAACTGGAACATATCGATCACGTGCTGGATGGCCTGCGGGAACTGGCCCAGGTCTGCCACCAAGACTTGCAGGACTTGGACGAGTGCATGGAACAGATCGCCGATTTGGAGATCGAGCCGGGCGAGGTTTGGCAAGCCGACATGCGACGAATGTCCACCTGGGTCACCGAAGACGGGGTGCCGAGCCGTCCTGCCGCCGCCATGGTGGCCAATTGTCTGGAGAACTTGATCCTGGCACAGCACGTGAGCTTGGAGGAACCCAGCCCCGAGGTGACGGTCCGTACCATTGCGGCGGCCATCCTGACGCCGGCGATCGGCGCCCCGCACCTGCCCGGTGCGATCGAGGTCTGTTGCGAACGGATGTACCAAGCGTTGCGCGCAAAATTTGAACCGCTGGGTGTCGAATGCCGATTGTTGCCGGTGCTGGAGCAACTGGACTTCATTTATGGCGAACTGGAACGAGGGCTAACGTCACATGGCGGCATGTCGGCGTTGATCGATGTTCCGGGCGTGACCCTGGATCACGTGGCTGGTTTCTTTGATGCGGCGGCCCAATTCTACCGGTGCCAACCGTGGCGATTGACGCCTCACGACCGACCGATTCGCATCCAATGCGACCGATTTCAAACCGACAAGTGGTACGCGGTGGTGTTGGGCCAATCGGGATTGACGTGCGGGTTGGTCCTGTACGAGGACTCGGAGCTGTTGGAAGCGACGCTGTGGAACGCGGAAGACGCCGAGCGCCGTCAATCGGGGTTGTCGGTGTTGTTCGGCGAGGCGTTTGACATCGCCGTTCGCGATCTGGACGCGGCGGAAAAGCACGCTTGGCCGGTGGCCAGCGCGGAAGCCTATCCGATGATCATACGGATGAATCCGGGCATGGCCATGCGGCCGCCTCTGCACTGGGAACTCGAACTGACCGAAGCCTGCCTGCGTTCGATCCCCGCCTTTCTCCAAAACACGACGAAAGACACCCGCGTCCAGACCGTGCCCACCGCAGGCGGCAACGTACAGATTTCTCTTGATTGGTATCGATAAGCCGTCGGTATTAGGCTCCCGACCAGATATCTCTTGGTGAAATCGGGCGAAAGGGGTCGGGAGTCGTCTTCGTTGCATCAAACGCAAGCGGAAAGCGTCCGACGACAACGCCAAGCAGCGGGTCCGCTACTTTCTCCATAAGCTGGGCTTACTGACCTTGGAGGAATTTTGTACGTGTCGGAATGCTCGTGGCGAAGCGCGTTACGTGACTCCTCGTCGCGGGGCAACTTCGATTGGGGGCGCCCGGTGAGTGACCCTTACGCCGGAAAAATGTGGGGAATCGACCCCATTGCGACAACGGGGAGGGGGAGGCTGGCAACCCCAGCCTCCCTCTTCCTCGCTGAGACAATCGATGCATCGGTCTGTGCCGCCCCCTCCAGGGCTTGGGAACCAATCGCCACCACCACCCGGGGCGGCGCTTCACTCTGCCCCGGGCTGATTTCTCCCGGCCCCTTCAGGGCACACCACCGCACCCCGCAACATTCCGGACACCGGCGCGATCGACCGCTCCAACCGTGAGCGGCGTAGACATCAAACGAATTCGGCGATGCAGAACACCGTAGCGGACAGATCTAATCGAAGCCAGCGACATCGAGGCCGAACAGACTGGCCAACCGAGTTTTCGGCGGCCCCGCGGGGACGCCCACGAACGTTCCGGATCACAAGGCGGCGACGATCCTACGTAACGACACCGCTGGACGCAATCGCCGCACTTCGGCATCCGCTTGTTCGGCGCCGCTGGGGACACGTTCAGGGAATACCCTTTCGCAACAGTATCACCACGGCATCAACCACTCGGCAAAGCGTGTCATCGCGTAAGTTGCCCACGGATTTGGCGATCAAGCGTTCATGGGCCGTGAACAGCTTCGCAGGTCGTGCGTAACTGGAGATCTTCAACCCTCCTGACACGAAATCAGGATCGTCAAGAGGGATGGCCCGCGAATCCCCATAGGCGTTGCTCGTAATCTGGCACAAAACCCAGTCGCCACGCCCAGCGCCCGCCAAACAGACGGCCGGCCGGAGTTTCGACTGCGAAAGGTCGGAAAACGGGAACCGAACAAGGACTACTTCGCCGACTGCAGGTGTGACCACGCCACGTCCTCCTCGGGTCGGTCCCAA
>SKKK01000427.1 GCA_007121535.1 Planctomycetaceae bacterium
AGCGGATGGGGAGGGATTCGAACCCCCGGTGGACTTTCGCCCACAGCGGTTTTCAAGACCGCCGCCTTAGACCACTCGGCCACCCATCCAAAACGTCGTCTTTGCTGTGCTCTTCGCGTTCCCCTTCGCTGGTTCGTCAACGGATCTAATGCCCCGAGAAGCCCCCGTGACGACGAAAAAAACCATAGGCACCCATTCGGGTGACATGCCTGAGTTCCCTCGCTGGCTCGGTGGACGTTTGTGTTATCGGCGAATGTAACAGAAACGGGCACTCAGGGAAACCAGCGAAGGACTCGCCAATAGAGATGAATTTTGTAGCCGCGGGAGGGGTAACGAATCAAGGTGTCCCTTTCGCGGCTAGCCGGGCCATTAGCGTGTCCCATTGGGTGGGATCTACAATCCAGCCTCGGCAGGATGGCGACTGACAGCGGCAGCCGATGGCCGAGGCGGCGGACCAATGGTAATGTATCGTCAACTCCTCGCCCGGCTTGATCTCTCGCAGGGATATCAAGAAGACGCGGCGGTGCCTGTTCAGTTTGCGCGGTTCGGGCAAGTCGAAGACGTCGAACTCGCAATTCGGTTCACAACTGTGGTTCACATATCGAAACGGAGCCTCCGGTTCCAATATCTGACCGTTGCCGACGTTCATGCAGTAGTCGGAACCATAGTGAGGATCGTCGATGATTTCGCCCTTGATTTCACCGATCACGGTTTGGGCCGGGTAACGGCGGCGGGCAAACAGCCCCTTACCCACCCTGGTCATGCCGATTCGCACAGACTTGTCGCGAGCATAGCGCTGCGGACGTTCGTCTGCATCAACTATTCGGCTGCCCGTCCGCTGACGACGCCGCATTTTAGGCTGTCGCCGCTTCCTGTCCTGGTCGTCCGGGTCACGCATCGGCACCATGTTGGCTCCTTGGGAAGTCTGACCTCCGGCAATGTGGCGGGTCGGGGCAAAAGGGCGGTCAGGAACCTCGTCGTGAACGGGCCGCTTTCGCCCGCTTCGGAGCCCGACGGACTTGGGAACGCGGCGACCCAGGGGCAGGCGTCCGCGCCGAATGGTAAGGATGGTCGGTGTTTACGAACAGTTGCCGCCGAATCAAGCGTTCGATCGTCACCAGGCAACCTCGTTCGTCGGTACCGCAAAACGACCAGGCCGTGCCGGTTACCCCGGCGCGGCCGGTGCGGCCGATGCGATGAACGTAACTCTCCGGTTCGTGCGGCATGTCATAGTTGATCACGTGCGTGACACCTTCGACATCGATGCCTCGCGAAGCCAGATCGGTAGCCACCAGGACTCGCATTGCCCCGTTACGAAAGCCTTGCAGCAGCCGCTGCCGCGTACTTTGCGACTTGTTGCCGTGAATGGCGTCCGCGCGGATTCCGCTTTGGCTCAGATGCCGAGCCACTTGGTCCGCGCGGCGTTTTGTGCGAGTGAACACCAGGACACGGCTGGCCTGGGAAGATTGCAGCAAGTTGGCCAGCAGCGCCCGCTTGTCGTTCTGTTCGACGAACAAGACTCGTTGTTCGATCAATTCCACTTTGGTCGCGGGAGACGGTGTGGATACGTGGACCGGGTTGTGCAGCCATTGCCGGGCGAGTTCCACAATGTGATCCGGCAAGGTGGCGGAAAAGAACAGCGATTGCCGCCGAGCCGGCAGACGAGCCACGATCCGCTTCAGGTCGGGCAAAAAGCCCATATCCAGCATCCGATCCGCCTCGTCCGCGACGAACGTGTCCACTTCATCCAAGCGGACATGACGTTGGTTCATGAGATCCAGCAATCGTCCGGGCGTCGCGACCAGCACGTGCACTCCCCGCTCCAAAGCCCGAACTTGCGGGTTCTGGCTGACACCGCCGAAGATGACGCTCTGCCGGAACCGCAGATGCCGGCCATAGGAGCGAAAACTGTCGCCGATCTGCGCGGCCAGTTCCCGAGTTGGACAGACCACCAGCACTCGCGGCGCACCTGAGATAACCGGCCGCCGGGCCCGGTCCATGCGATGAAGAATCGGCAAGGCAAACGCCGCTGTCTTGCCTGTGCCGGTTTGGGCGCACCCCAGCAGATCGCTACCGGCCAGGATGTGCGGGATCGCCTGGACTTGGATCGGTGTAGGTGTCGTGTATCCGTCTTCCGCTACGGCTCGTAGCAAGGATGGATGGAGTTCAAATTGCGCAAACGAAGCGGACATGAAGTACATTTCTAACAGAGTGAATACCCCCCGTGCGAAGGGCGTCGGGCCAAGCGCGGATAAGACCGCGACGTTGGGTTGCGAGCGACCGAAAGGCTGGGCGCGTCGCCGGAATCAATGTTCGCCCATTCCCGGCACGGCGCACCGGCTGGTCGAAAACATGATCGACCCGGACGTCTTTCGATCCTGGAAACTGTGAGAAATGACTCTGAGCAGGAGAACCAGGAAGGAAGTCGGGGAAGTATAGCCGTCGTGTCTGGGGCCTTCCAGCCAGCCAAGCACACGCTTGGCCAACGCGGCGATTATACAAGCCCAACGGAAAAGAGAAATACCCCTTTTCCGTGATTTGGCAAAATCGCCGCCGAGGATTCCTTCACACGGAACGTCAACTAGCTAGCAACGTCCTCCAGAATTTCGTCCAAGATGGCGTCGAAACCATCGTCCCACACCGAAGCGCCGGTCTCGTCGTCCGTCGTGATCAAATCGCTCAGGTCGTTCAGTTCGTGCTGCGATGGACCGGTGAATCGACCGTCATCCAGGTCGGCGCCTTCATCGGATTCGGCGAACAACAGATCGATATCCGCCGTGCTCAGTCCGTTCGCTTCGCCCGCTGCCGAGATGGCTGTCGAACCTGCGGTCGGCGATGTCAGGGGGATCGCGGCCGATGGGATCGCGGCCGCCGCCGGTGACCATTCCCCTTCGCCACCACTGATTGGCGACGAGCTATGGTGAGCGTCATCGTTCAAGCGATTGATGACGATCAGAATGTCCGCCGGCGTGAACTCTCCATCGCCGTTCACGTCCAGGAACAACGAACCCGGAACCCACTCGCCTAGAGTACGGGCGCCATTCTGGTTCAAGTCGTTGATCAAGACCAGGGCGTCCTGCGGGGTCACAACCCCGTCGTTATTGACGTCCGCAGGGTCAATGGGGTTCGTGTAACTGCCAATGCCCCCACCGCCGGAGCTTGCCGTCAGCGGCGGATCGAAATTCCCGACAACGGGGATGGCGAATTCGTTGCCGAACGTGGCGTAGATGTCGTTGCCGAATGGGTAAGGTTTAAAGTGGATTGTATCACGGCCAGTCAGGGGATCTGTGACGATCCGATGATTCTCTTCCAGCAGTGACCTGCCGCCGGAGACCAAGATGTACCATTCGCCAACGCCTTGCTGATTGGCGCCCAGTCGGTCGGGAACCCACAGGCCGATGTCGTAGAAACCATCCTGGTCGAAGTCGGCGACGACGGGCCGTTCGCGGACGCCGATAAACCCGAAGTCAAAGGTGATCAGCGTCGTGCTCCAACTCATCGGCCCCACGCCATCGGCCGCGCCGGCCAAGCTGATGTAGAACGTGTCCTGGTACCAGGTACCCAAGTCGACGATACCATTGCCATTAAAGTCGCCGACGAAGGGAATGCCAAACATGCCGGGAATAGTCACCGTGGTGTCCAGTTCGTAATTATTCGTAGTGTCGAAGAACCAGGTGCCTCCGGCGAACAAACCAACCTGGTCCCCCGTAGCCGCATTGCCGTCGAAGTTTCCTGCCACCGGATAACCGGTGCGTCCGCTCGGCTCGACGATCGACAAGTCGGGAACTCCGTCGTTGTCCCAATCGATCAACCAGCGGAAGCTATCGCCGATCCGTCCGTATGCCGCCAGTTTGTCGAAGCCGTCGGCGTGGGGCATGACGTTGCCACCTCCCGAATCGGCCAGACCAGCCGCGGTATGCGTGTAGGTGAACGTAGTATCGTTCGGCACGCTATCTACCACGAAAGTGCCATTGTAGGCACCAACGCCCACGCCCGAGATGGTTACCGTTTGTCCGACGGCAAGGTTATGCGCAGCGAGTGTCCGGATCGTGACGGTGTCGTCTGTTTGCGAAGCGCCGGGAAGTGCGGGAGAAGCCACCGTCGAGGGAAGTGGCGCGAAGTTGCCCGCGAAAATCTTGTCAGTCGTCACGCCGAACGTGTAGACGATGTCCCGGTTCGTAAAGTCCGGGTTGTCCGGATCGAACACCCAGTTTCCGTTGGTGTCGACCCACACGCTGCCACCGTGGTACACGCCGATTTCGGGTCGGCTGTCGATCGTGAACCGGGCCACGAAATCCCCGCCTGGAATGCCGTCGCCGCTGGGAACCCCGTCCACGCCGCGAATGGTCGCCGGGGGAGTTGGCTCGTGCGGCTCGGCAGCGTTCGACTCGCCATCCAACCGGTTGCCCGCCAAATCCAAAATTCCCCGGTCGCTGAGGGTCAAGGTAAATCGGTCATCGGGCAGCGGAGTCAGGAACACCAGGGTAATCGTCGCCGTGACCGGACCCGGCCCGGCGGGCGTCGGAGCGTCGACGATCACTTGCTGGATCGGGATGATCCCATTGGCGTCCCCTACCAACTGGTAGTGCCCCGGCTGCGACGCTACGTCCGCCTTGATCGCCGGGTAAAGGAATCCTCCGGCTCGATCGGGCAAGTCGCGGACTGAGATCACCAGCGAATATACCAACGGTGTCGGCCCTTGAGAGGGCTTGGGATCGAACAGATCATAAGGATTGCCGACATTGTTGATCTCGACATCGATAATCTGCGGCCCTTGCGTGTCGATGAAGATTTCCAACGTCTGAGGGTTTTGGCCCGCAGCGGGATTTACGTTCCCGGCCACGTCGGTGGCGGTGACGAAAATCGTCCGCAGACCATCCGGGGCCGGGAAGTGGTTCGGGTCGTTCAGGTCGACCACCGAGCGGATCTCCCAGTAGCCGTGGGGTTCCT
>SKKK01000003.1 GCA_007121535.1 Planctomycetaceae bacterium
CTGCCCGCGTCGCCCGGCGCTGCGGTGGGCAAGCTGGCCTTTACCGCCGCTGAAGCGGTCCAGCGAACGAAGGATGGCGAAAAGGTCCTGCTGGTCCGTAAGGAGACCAGTCCGGAAGACATCGACGGCATGCACAGCGCGGCGGGCATCTTGACCAGCACCGGTGGCATGACCAGCCACGCGGCCGTGGTGGCTCGCGGTTGGGGGCGCTGTTGCGTGGCCGGCGCGGGCGCGATCCAGATCGACGAGAAAGGCCGCAAGATCAAGGTCGACGGCAAGACCTTTTCCTTCAAGGACACGCTGTCGATCGATGGTTCGACGGGCGAGGTGATGGCCGGCGAGGTCGGGACGGAAGAACCCCAGCTTTCCGGCGATTTCGCGAAAGTGATGAAGTGGGCCGATAAGCATCGGACGCTGAAGATTCGCACCAACGCCGATACGCCGGAAGACGCCCAGCGAGCCCGTGAATTCGGCGCTCAGGGGATCGGCTTGTGCCGCACCGAGCACATGTTCTTCGAAGGCGAGCGAATCGGGGCCATGCGCGAGATGATTTTGGCCGAAAACGAGGAGGATCGCCGAGCCGCACTGGCCAAGCTGCTGCCCTTCCAACGCGAGGACTTTATCGGAATCTTCACCGCGATGAAGAATCTGCCGGTCACCATCCGCTTGTTGGACCCGCCGCTGCACGAGTTCCTGCCGCACACCCCCAAAGCGCAACAGGAATTGGCCCAAGCATTGGGCGTCAGACCGGCCGTGGTCAAGTCGCGAGTCGAACAGTTGCACGAAGCAAACCCGATGCTGGGACACCGCGGTTGCCGATTGAGCGTCACGTATCCGGAGATTCTGGAAATGCAGGTCACGGCGATCGTCGAGGCCGCGATCCAATGCAAGCGGAATCGCATCAACGTGATGCCCGAGATCATGATTCCGCTGGTCGGTACCGCCGCCGAATTGCAAATGTTGCGCGATTTGACCGCCAAGACCATCCAAGAGGTGTTCGCAAGCCAGAAGTTTAACGGCAAGCTGGATATCCTGATCGGCACGATGATCGAGATTCCTCGCGCCGCGCTGACGGCCGACGAGGTCGCGGAGTACGCCGATTTCTTCAGTTTCGGCACCAATGACTTGACGCAGATGACGTTCGGCTACAGCCGCGACGACGTGAACAGCTTCCTGCCGGATTACCTGAAGAAGGACATCTTGCACGTCGATCCGTTCGAATCGTTGGATACGACGGGTGTCGGCCAGTTGGTCGAGATGGGCGTCAAGAAAGGGCGCGCCACGCGAGAAGACCTGAAGGTGGGCATCTGTGGCGAACACGGTGGAGATCCGTCTTCGATCTATTTCTGCCACAAGGTTGGTTTGGACTACGTGAGCTGCTCGCCGTTCCGCGTGCCGATCGCACGCTTGGCCGCAGCCCAAGCCGCACTGAAATAGGCCCCAACGTTTCGCGGCCTGTGTCAGTGGAAAAACACCCGGTCGGCTCGGTCAGCCATCACGGCTGCTGAGCCGACCTTTTTTTGTTCGATCATCGGGCATCTATGCCGTTGTCGAACCCGTGCTCAGCACCCGGCCAGGCGTTTCTTTGCACAATGTAGGATGGACATTCCTGTCCGTCGTGCGGCAAATGACGGACGCGAATGTCCATTCTACTCGTTTGGTTCCATCAAGAAACACATGGCCCGGTGCATACGAATAGGCAAAGGGCGGCACCCCCACATTGTGGTTGATTTGGCTGCTGCAAGATTTCACCATCCGAGGGCCAGCAGTTGATCGACGTCTGCTGCGTACACGCTCCACGCATCCGGATCGGTGATCGGCAGATCATCGGCTGGCGAGTCCGCGTCGGGTCGAGCGAGCGTGGGGCTTCGATCAGCGGCCGAGGGTTCCGTCGGGCCGGCGACTCGGTAGGCATCGTCATCCGCTGTGGCGGTCGCCGCAGCACTGGTACCCGCCAGACTCGCAGACGCACCCGGCAACGAAGGCGAGTTGCCGCCTGAGGATTGGTCTGCCAGCGATACCTGCCAGGGTACCGACGAGGCGTCCTGTTGAGCTGCCTGGACGCTGGTCGAGCCATTCTGGTTGACGGTGATGGTGGCTTGGTCTTCGTAATCTTCGTAGTTGGCCGCCTCCACCGAAATCAAAGTGAACTGGATACTGGTTACCTGATTCTTACGCAGATTACCGCTGTCGAACTCGGCGATGCCACCCGAATTCGTCGTGCTGTTCACCGGGGAACCGCTATTCCATCGGCCCCAGACCATGGCTCCGTCAACAGGACCACCCTCGCTCGCATCGACAACCTCGACCGTCACCACTGCCCGCCAAAAGTTGCGGTTGACATCGTCTGCTGCGCCTTCCAGTTCCACGCTCATGGTCGACGTGGAAACGTCGTTTTGCACCGCCACTGTGACAGGCTGGCTCCAGGTAACGATATCGCCTTCCTCGTGGGCGACAGCCGTGATTTCGTAGTCATTATCAGGCCATGATGAGTCCGTCGTGTCCCACGTGAACGACCAAACATCGTTTCCAAACGCACCTGCGACGATGCTGGAACCGACATGGAAGTCAACGCCGGTTACTTTCACGCGAGGATCCGCATTGACTTGGGCGGTGATTTCAACTACGCCTGACACCTCCGCTCCGTGCTCTGGCGTTATTATGACCACCGTGGTAGGCGCGATGGTATTCTGTACCTTAACCGTAATATCGGTCGAAGCCGAATCGTTACCAGCAGTGGCCTCGGCGGTCAGCACGTAAGAGTCGTCCTCGAAACTGACCGTCGTATCCCAAAAAGCAAACCAGTATCCATCTTTGTGCACACCCTGGAGCTTCTCGTTTCCAACGGTGAACTCCACAGAGTCGATGTTAGTTGCTTGATCTGGATGGCTCACAACCGCCCTGATCTCGACTTCGCCCCAAAGCACTTCACCGTCAGCGGGCTGAGTCAGCTCGATCGTCAGCACCATCTCTTCATCACCCGCCCATCCCAGATTCTCTTCGTGTTTATCGGGACTGTCGTCGTTTGGCTCCCCGGGCGGGGGGGACACCAGGCCGTCGTCGCTACGCCATGGTTTTCCAGCGTCGATTAATGCTTGGCGGATTTGATATACCTCGTTCGCGTTCGTGGCTCGGCCATGCTCGGCGATATACAGCGCGGCCAACCCAGCAGCATGGGGAGCGGCCATGCTCGTACCACTCATAGTTCGATAAGTGCTGCCGCGGTACGTCGACAGGATGTCCACGCCGGGCATCATCAGATCGATCCCCAACCCTGGAGAGACCACGAAATTGTTGTCGTGATACCAAGAATTGTGATCGCTATCACTGTTGCTGAAGTTGCTAAAATCGGCGAAGGTGTCGTCCGCATAGCCGACACTCGTCACCGGTCCCAAGCCGCCAGGTTTCCCATCCGAGTCGGCGATGGCACTGATCGTGGCGACCTCTGGGTAAGCCGCTGGAATTGTGTTGCCCTCGTGTGGAAAGGCCAACAACTCGCTTCCCAAGATGTCTCGATAACCGTTCCCCGCTGCTGCTACGTACACGATACCGGCTGCGACACTCCCTTGAATCGCTTCCCGATACGCGTTACTGATTCCGCGCCCCCCCAGGCTCATGTTGGCAACTTGGATCACATCGGCGTTATCGGTGACCCAGTCGATGCCTTTGATGATGTTTGAAGTGAAACCTGAACCATTGGCGTCCAAAACCTTAACTGCATAGAGACGAGCACCAGGGGCAACGCCGACCACGCCAAAGTTGTTATCGAAAGCCGCTGCAATACCTGCGACATGCGTCCCGTGCCCGTTGTCGTCGTTGTAGTTCTCGTTCTCGAAAAAGCCACGCCCTGATGGAGGGCCGGTGCTCCGATAGCCGTAATGGATTCCACCCACGACGTTCAAATCTGGATGATCCCACTGAATTCCTGTGTCGAGAATCGCAATGCCGACATCGATGCCGATTTTCTCGGGATTCTCGCCTCTCGTCCCGATCGCGGCTATGCTGCTATCCAGCGTGCCGATCCGCTCCACTCCCGTCGGCACCACCTGGCCCGTGGTATGCAGCAGCATGTCCAGCTCTAAAGTCTTGATCTGCGGATTCCTGGACAACACGTCATAGGCTGGCGAAGGTAATTGAGCAGAGAATCCGCTCAAAGCGTGCTCGTACACATGGCCCAGTCTTCCGCCCATTTGGTGGACCAGTCCCTGGGCGACCGCCCGCGGCGGTCCAGCTTGATCGTCCAGACTGGCGATCACCGAAACCCACTCGATTGCCGGAGGGCCAAGAACGGGCCCCAGGCCACTCAAAACGACACGCGACTCGAGCTGCTCGACACCAAGACGACGGGGACGCATGGTACACCTCCAAAAAAACTGTCGTCAGATCTGACGATCTGACCATCCCTCCGAATCCTGAGACCTCTACGCGAAATGGAAAATCAGCTTGGATCGTTCCCGAAAATTTCAAGAGTCCAAAAGCTCTAAGGGAGCTATCGCACCCAATCGTTGTCTCAATGTCGATTCAACTAATTTACAGTGAAAGGCACATATTTGTCAACTGCCCGTCACGGGGGGTAACTTGATGATAACAATTCGATCGTCGCTACGCGACGAGTGCTTTGTCAGAGTTTAATCTTAGCGTAGTGGATCTCGCCAGGGATCCTCGCACCAAGGGATCTTTGGCAAGATCCACTACAGCCAACCCTAACTTTTGGGTTTGACAAAGCACTAGTGCGTTGTCCAGACCAAATCTTGGGGTCGCGATGAGTGAGGCACGGCACTAGCCGCCGAGGGCGTCCAGAACCGGCGGCTAGCGCCGTGCCGCTCACAATCCGCATTTTTCGCCTAGACAACGCACAAGTTTGTGTCGATCGATTCCGTCGCGTAGCGACGGTTGACCCCTCGTTGGCCCATCCCACCCATACCCTCGGGTATTCGAATCCGTGGCGTTCAAAGCACGGTACTTGCAGGTCGAAAAGTCGATAGCCTTGCCTCTACGCCGAGCACAGCATCTTGGTGTTAGGAACGCATACTCCGATACGATTTACCGATGAAAAAGCTGTCCAACGAAGCAACTTGCCGCTATCGTATCTTAGTGGCTAAAATCGGAGAAGAACCGGTTGACGCGGTTGACGAAACCAATTTAGAAGATGAGGGATTCCCATGCCCATTCGATCGATCAAAACTGCTCTGCTTATCGGTATGTTCGCCATCGGCTGTGGTAGCGCCGTGGTACTCAGCACAATGCGGGTCTCGGCTCAGGCCGAAGGCCGCGAGGAACGTAGCACGCCGTCGGTTCGCGTTCGAGTCATCGGTCCCGATGGCCAACTGACCGAACCCGTAACGATGCCCAAAGTGATCCTTTCGGACGCCCAGTGGCGGCAACGCCTGACGCCAGAACAGTTTCGCATCACGCGGCGCAAGGGTACCGAGCCAGCTTTTTGTGGCGGGCTGCTTGATAACAAACAGGCCGGGTTGTACGCCTGCTTGTGCTGTGATCTGCCCTTGTTCACCTCGACAACCAAGTTCGATTCAGGTACAGGCTGGCCGAGTTTTTTTGCACCGGTTGCGGTCGAAAACATCCGCGAGACTCTGGACCGCAGCCTGGGGATGATCCGCACCGAAATCTTGTGCATGCGGTGCGATGCTCATTTGGGGCACGTTTTCCGCGATGGTCCGCCTCCGACCGGTCTAAGGTACTGCCTGAATTCGGATGCCATGCGGTTTGTCGCGCAAGATCAGATTCGCACGCTCGCTGAAGATCCGACAGCCGCGGCCCCCAGTGCCCGTGGAGAGGCGTCGATGGTCAGCGCTCGAAGCGAAACGGCCGAGGCCGTCTTTGCAGGAGGTTGCTTCTGGTGCGTCGAGGCCGTGTTTCGACAGTTGGAAGGCGTTGTCGACGCGATCAGCGGCTATTCGGGCGGCACCGCGCGCACGGCGAACTACAAGGCGGTCATGACGAAGAGGACCGGGCACGCCGAGGCGGTGAAAATCGTTTACGACCCGGAGAAGATCTCCTACGAGCAACTGTTGCGAGTCCACTTTGCGACGCATGATCCGACCACGCTGAATCGGCAGGGGCCGGATGTCGGACCTCAATATCGCTCGGCGATCTTTTACGCCGACCAGCAGGAAAAGGCGATCGCCGAGGCGTTCATTGCCGACTTGACCGAAGCCAAGGTGTTCCCGCGTCCCATCGTCACCAAGCTCGAGCCGCTCAAGGCGTTCTACCCCGCCGAGGATTACCATCAAGATTTCGTGGCTTGCAATCCGCAGCACCCTTACGTTCTGAACGTGGCGTTGCCGAAGGTCGAGCAGGTGCGGCGGCAATTCACGGACTTGGTCAAGCCCGACAGCCGCTGATTTCACTGGCGACGGATGGACGCCCGGGTTTCGATTCCGCATGCTCCCCCTCCCCCCTGGATCGAAAATGGTTCCCGATACGATCTCCACAGATTCAGCGAAGCGGCTTCGCGTGGCGGTCACGGTTCGGGGAACGGTTCAGGGGGTCGGGTTTCGGCCATTTGTCTACCGGGTGGCCCGATCCGAAAATTTGGATGGATGGGTGCTGAACGATCGTGACGCCGTACGGATCGAGATTCAGGGCAACGGGCATTCCATCGGTCGCTTTCTGAACCACTTGCGCGCGCAGAGTCCCCCACCCATCGAAATCACGCACATCGAAACCAGCGAGGTTCCCTATCAAGATTCGTCGACTCTTCCGACAGGATTTGCCATCCTGAGCAGCGATGCGGCTGCCCCGCCGGGTCCGACCATCCCGGCAGATCTGGCAACTTGCCCCGAATGCTTGGCGGAGATCCTTGATCCGGAACAGCGGCGTTACCGGTATCCGTTCACCAATTGTACGCACTGCGGGCCGCGTTGGTCGATCATCGAGAGTCTGCCGTATGACAGGCCTCGGACTTCGATGCGGACGTTTTCGATGTGTGCCGACTGCCAGGCCGAGTACGACGATCCGTTGGATCGCCGCTTTCACGCCCAGCCGATTGCTTGCCCGCAATGCGGTCCGCGACTGAAGCTTCTATCGGGCGAAGGCGCGGTGATGGCGACGGGCGATCAGGCGTTGCGGGAAGCGGTGGCCGCGCTGCAGGCGGGGCGAATCGTGGCCTTGAAGGGGTTGGGTGGCTTTCAGTTGCTGGCAGATGCAACGCGATCCGAGGCGGTCAGCCGCCTGCGTCAACGCAAGCTTCGTCCCGACAAGCCGTTGGCGGTGATGATGCCGGACCTGCCGACGGCCCGTCGGTATTGCCAAATCGACGATCATCAAGCCGCGTTGCTCCGATCGCCCGCAGCACCGATCCTGCTGGTCAAGCGCCTGGCTGATTCACCGGGCAATTGCGCGTTGGCCGATTCCGTCGCCCCGGGAAACCCTTGGTTGGGCGTCATGCTGCCTTATACTCCGCTGCACCATCTGATCTGCCGAGATTTTCCCTTTCCTTTCGTTTGCACCAGTGGCAATCTGTCCGAAGAACCGATGGCGACTTCCACTGCCGAAGCCGTCCAACGTTTAGGAGCGATCGCGGATTGCCTCTTGACCCACGACCGCCCCATCCTACGCCCCGTGGATGATTCCGTCGCACGCCTGGACGATCAGCGGTTGCAAATTCTCCGGCGGGCTCGCGGGTTCGCTCCCCTGCCGATCCGATTGCATCAGCCGGAACCGACGATCCTGGCGGTTGGCGGCCATCTGAAAAACACGGTGGCCATGAACGTGGGCGATCAGGTCATCTTCAGCTCGCACATCGGGGATCTGGACAACCTTTCCAGTCTGGCCGTGCATCGCAGGGCGATCGAGGATCTGATACGATTTTTCGCGGTTCGGCCGGCCCGAGTCGCCTGCGACCTGCACCCGGATTATCTGTCGACGCGACTGGCCGAGCAGTTGGCAACCGCGTGGGAAGTGCCGCTGATTCGCGTCCAGCATCATCATGCTCACGTGGCCGCGTGCGTGGCCGAACATCAGCTTGAAGGTCCCGTGTTGGGCTTTGCTTGGGATGGCACGGGCTACGGTACCGACCGAACCGTCTGGGGCGGCGAGATCCTGATGGGAACAGAGAGCGGATTTTGCCGCGTCGCCCATTTGCGGACCTTTCCCTTGCCCGGCGGAGATGCGGCGGCACGGGAACCTCGGCGATCGGCCTTGGGGATCTTGAGCGAGTTGCTGGGCGACCGGGCCGGAGCGTATGCGGACCGCTGGTTCACCAGCTCGGAAGGCGCGACGTTGCTGGCCGCTCTGCGGCGCCCCGGCCTGTTCCCCCGAACGAGCAGCTTGGGGCGGCTGTTCGATGCCGTAGCCGTCTTGTGCGGGCTGCCCGATCGTGTATCGTACGAAGCTCAGGCCGCCATCGACCTCGAGTTCGCCGTCGCCCCGGGCGTCCAGGAAAGCTATCCGCTGACGCTGACGGATGGCGATCCGGCGATCGGTGACTGGGAACCCATGATCCGATGCGTTCTCGATGATCTTGCGAACGGTGTGCAGACGGGCACGATCGCCGCAAAATTTCACAACGGCTTGGCCGATTGGGCCGTGGAAGTCGCCCGACGATTCGGATGTCCCCAGATCGTGCTCAGCGGTGGCTGCTTCCAGAATCGAGTACTCCAGTCACGCGTCCGCCAGAAGCTTCGTGCCGCCGGCTTTCGCGTGTTCACGCACCAGAGCGTTCCTCCCGGAGATGGCGGGATCGCCTTGGGGCAGATTTTTATCGCAGCAAAACAATACAAGGATTGAAAAGATGTGCTTGGGAGTCCCTGGCAAAGTCCTATCCATCACCCAATGCGACGAGCTGCCGATGGGCCGAGTCGAATTTGGCGGCATCGTCAAAGAGGTGTGCATGGCCTACGTTCCCGAAGCCGAAGTCGGCGACTATGTGCTGGTCCACGTGGGATTTGCCATCAGCCGTATCGATGAACAGGAAGCGCAGGAGATCTTCCAATACATCGAACAGATCGGCCAATTGTCGGAACTGGAGGAAACAGAACCCGCGGCGCTTTCGAATATGCAAGAGTCGATGGGGAGGACCGAAACGTGAAATACGTCAACGAATACCGCAGCGTGGATGCCGTCAAGCAATGCGCTGATGCCATCCATCGGTTGGTCACTCGCCCTTGGAACCTGATGGAGATCTGCGGTGGTCAGACGCACGCGATCGTCCGCTTCGGGCTGGACGACATGCTGCCCAGCCAAATCACCATGATCCACGGCCCGGGCTGCCCGGTGTGCGTGACGCCGGTCGAGATCATCGACAAGGCACTGGCGATCGCCGCGCGGCCCGAAGTCATCTTCTGTTCGTTCGGGGACATGCTGCGCGTGCCCGGATCGCAACGCGATCTGCTGAGCGTCAAATCGATGGGCGGTGACGTGCGCGTCGTCTACTCGCCGATGGACGCCGTGCAATTGGCTCGGCAGCACCCGGACAAACAAGTCGTCTTCTTTGCCATCGGCTTCGAAACCACCGCACCGGCCAATGCCATGGCCGTCCTGCAAGCCGAACGTTTGGGGCTGGAAAACTTTTCCGTCCTGGTCTCGCACGTGCTGGTGCCGCCGGCGATGCGAGCCGTCCTGGGATCGCCCCGCAATCTGGTCGAAGGATTCCTGGCCGCCGGACACGTTTGTGCCGTGATGGGTACCGAACAGTACCAGCCGATTGTGGAGCAGTTCCACGTGCCCATCGTGGTCACGGGCTTCGAGCCCTTGGACATCATGCAAGGGATCTACATGTGCCTGAAGCAACTGGAATCGGGGCAAGTCAGTCTGGAGAACCAGTACACAAGAGTCGTGCGGAGCGAGGGCAATCCGGCGGCAAGAGCGCAACTGGACAAGGTGTTTGTAACCGTGGACCGCCAGTGGCGCGGTATCGGAACGATCCCCGCCAGTGGTTGGGCGCTGAACGAAGCCTACGCCCGATTCTGTGCCGATCGCCGCTTTGCGGTCCAGCACATCGTCGCCGAAGAACCCTCGGAGTGCATCGCCGGCGAGGTCCTGCAAGGACACAGCAAGCCGCACGATTGCTCGGCATTCGGGATTCGCTGCACCCCCGAGCAACCGCTGGGCGCCCCGATGGTCTCCGCCGAGGGCGCCTGTGCCGCCTACTACCGCTACCGTCGACAACGAGCACCGTCGCCCGCCTGAGCACGGAAAACCAGGCATATTTCCTCGCTCACGCTTCGGGTTACGATGCGCGGCGTTTTGGGTAGGACGCGACCACCACGCTCAAACGACTTACGGGAAGAGTCGAAACTGGGTATAACCAAAGGGCGGTTCGAGAATCGTTCGAGGGGGATACGAAAGGAAAATGCCGGGGGGAGTCGATCATCGAAATGCCAAAGGTACGTTCGATCTGTACGTTTCGCCTGTGCGTCGGGATGCTGACCGCTATCTTCGTTCTTATCGGCCCCGCTTGGCTGATTGACGGGGCAACGGCACAGTCGAAAAGAGCCCAGGTTGCCGGGGCACCGCACGCGTCACGCCCGAACGTGTTGCTGATCCTGGTGGACGACTTGAAGCCGACGCTCGGTTGCTATGGCGACCGGCTTGCGATCACTCCCCATCTCGATCGCCTGGCGACTCGCGGGATGCGATTCGATCTGGCCTATTGCAATCACGCCATCTGTGCCGCGTCCCGATTCAATCTGATGTTGGGTTCCCATTCCAGTTCGACGGGCCTTTATTCGTTGGGTCAAAACATGCGCGAGTATTATCCCGACGCGGTGACGTTGCCTCAGCATTTCGCTGCCCACGGCTACCGCACGGAATCCATGGGAAAGGTGTTCCACATCGGGCATGGCAACCGTGGCGATCCGCCGTCGTTCATGGCTGCCCATTATCACGACAAAGTCATTGAATACCTCGACCCGGACAGCACGCCGGGCGGGAAATTGACACGCGAAGAGGCGATGTTTACCAACCGGCAATTGGACCGGGCCGGCAGCCTGCCGCGCGGTGCGGCCTACGAATGGCCTGATGTCCCCGATGATGCGTATGCCGATGGTCGAGTTGCCAATTATGCGATCGAGCGACTCCGAGCGGCCAAGGATCTGCTGGAACAGAAAGACGAGCCGTTCTTCATCGCGGTCGGGTTCGTTCGTCCGCACCTACCGTTCTCGGCGCCCAAACGCTATTGGGACATGTACGATCGCGACGAATTTCCGTTGCCGCCGTACGAGCAACTGCCGGAAGGCGCTCCGGAGTATGCTGGCAAGGACGGAGCGGGTGGCGAAATGCGAAATTATTTCCCGGTTCCCAAGCAAGGCGATCTTTCCGACGATCTGAAGCGGACTTTGATTCACGGGTACTACGCCAGCACCTCGTACGTCGATGCCCAGATCGGGAAAGTGCTGGATGAACTGGATCGACAAGAACTCTCCGATTCAACGATCATCCTGTTGTGGGGAGATCACGGTTTCCACTTGGGCGATTTGGGGATGTGGACCAAACATACCAATTACGAACAGGCCAATCGGATCCCGCTGTTGCTCGTGGCGCCTACAGTGATCAAGGCCGGTTCCTGTTCGCGGCACCTGGTCAGTTCGGTGGACATCTACCCGACGTTGGCCGAATTGGCGGGGTTGCCCGCTGCCACCGGTCCCCAGCCCATCGATGGAATCAGTCTGGTACCCGTACTGAAGGACCCCGGCACGCGTCTGCGAGACCACGCCTTTCATCTGTTTCCCCGGCAAAAGATGGGACGATCCATCCGTACCGAGCGTTATCGGCTGGTCGAATGGCGAAATCGGCCGGCGCAACGGCAGGAAGGCGAAGAAATCGTTTACGAGTTGTATGACTATCGAGACGACCCCTTGGAAACCAAGAATCTGGCGCACGACCGACCGACGGTCTTGGGCCGCCTGAAGGCGATCTTGGATACGTACCCGCTGCCCGTCGTCCAGGGGCAGGGACGGCGGCAGGGCGACCATAGCCGCCTGAAGGAAGACGCCCAAGGGTTGGCCAACGAGTACCGCAGGTAGCCGGAGGAATTAAGCCGCCTGTCGGGTGCATCGATATCGCAGTTGGCCGGGTAGGTTGGCCAGATGGCCCAAGCAAAAATCGGTTCGGAAGTTGCCCAGACAACTTACGGCGATCGGGATCCATCCGCATCGCCGCGCCGCGTGCAGATGCCGGGGTTTGCTGCTGACCAACGCAACTTTTTCGGCGTCCCAGCCCCGTTGTTGGACCAATTGCTGATAGAACGAAGTGTCCAGCAGCGAGCAGCCGCGATCACCTGCCGAGACCGCATGATGAAAGTAGGACGCGAGTGACAGTACACGAAGACGCCGCCACAATTGCTCGCTCGTCGAACACGCTCCGACGATGGCGTCGATGGGAACCTGCAACTGTGACAAGTCGTGAAGCGTACTCTGGACACCGGGAAAAGCCAGCAGCGAAGTTTCCCATTGCTTTCGTTGGGCGCTGGCTGCGGCCCGGATCTCGTCGCAACAACTGGCGGTCAGGCCCAGTCGATGCAAGCACTGGCGCAGCGACTTCCAAAATGTCGGCTCGTCGCACGTGCCAAGGCGGAGATATTCCGACTCCCAGTCTTCCCAAAGCACCTCGTGACGAACACGAACGCCGGCATGGCTAAGCACCTGAGCCAGCCAACGCCACCAGCACGTATCATCGTAGATGACTCCACCCACATCCACGACCAGCGCCGAGATCGGTGGTAGCATGGGAACCGGGGCACGACAGGCTTCCTCAGGCAGCGGTACGAAAGAACCGCTCGTGGCGGACGAGGCGGGAAGTTTGCGATATGCGAGTATCCGTTCCACGATCATTCCAAAGATTCCTTTCTTTGGAGGTGCGGACGGAGCTTCCTACGGTGGTTCAGACCATTTGCGTTTCGCGGTTCAGCGTTGCCATGCGCTCGCGAATCGCAGGTTGCTCGTCCAACAGGTCGGTAATTCGTTGCCAATCCAAGTTTTCCGGTCCCAAAGCATCCAGGATCAACTGAGCGTGATCCCAATCCTCCTCGACGCTTAGAGACAACCGCAGATCGCTGCGATCCAGCGGTTTGGGAACCGGCAGCAATCTCAACTGAAATACGTCGGGACGCGAGTAGATAAACTGCGTCAAATGGGCGCGTTCGGCGGTCTGGGAAGCTTTTTGGTCCGCCAACAGGACCGCATCGGCTCGGCACCATTCGGCCAAAACGCCCAGTTGAGCCAATAGTGCCGACCCTCCTCGCGTGGAGCAGTACCCCATGTAATCACAACAGCCATACGATTCGGCTCGAGCCACCAATCGATCGATCATTGCCGGATCGATGAATGGATGTTCCAGGTCGACTCGGACGATCGCCCCGGGTTGGTAGTGGCGAACGGCGGCGGCCAGACGCGTTACCGAATCGTGTTCGGGGTCGCTTATGAACAAGGACAGATCAACGGGCAACGAGTTCGTCAACTGCGAACCGTGTTCGGAGTCTGTAACGACCGCGACATGATCCAGCAACAATGCTTCGGTCATGCGGCGGGTCACCCATTCCAGGAGCGTTTGTCCTGCGAAGCGGCGAACCGCAAATCGACGACCCCCACCACCGGGGGAGTGATTCTTCGAGGGTACCTCGACGATGCCCAGATTCTTTAACATCGCGCCGCCTCCGGTTGCAGTCAAGAGGGGAGTCACTTCCAGCGACAATCCCGACAATTTATCCGAAAACCATCGGTGGCGTCAAGTGGATTTGGTAAAATTCGCGCGACGGGCACCCGTATCCACCGAACTGAATCGTTCCCGATTGACTTGTGTGTGGCGACCAAATAGACTAAGTGCCACCGGAGCACGACTTGGCGAGCACACAGCACGGGGTCGTGTTCTGACGACCGGGAGGGTATGCGAATTGGCTAGCGGCCTGTTTGGAGTACAGGTGCCCCGTCAGGGGTTGCGGGTTCGAGTCCCGTGCCCTCCGCTTCGATGGACGCCATCATCGAAAGTCTTTTGATCACAAGCACTTGAGGCGACGCTTTTGGTTGGCACCGTTGAACGATGACACAACTGTGTCAATCCGCGTGCCGCCCAGTAGCCATGACCATCCGCTCGGGCACGCCGCCGTTGGCGCAGTTCGAGCAGAAGTGATGCCTAACGCGGCCTCGCTTCGCTCGGCCGCAACCAAGAAGGACACTTCAAGGACCGTTCGCCAAGCGACGGAGCACTTCGATTCCTTGTTCGATCACGCTGTCGGCCGCGGCGTACGAAATTCGAAAGTGGGTGTCGCGGCGGCTGAAGATGCCGCCGGGGATGATCAATAGATTGTTTTCGATGGCGGCTGTGACGAATTCGGTGCCCGTGCCCCAGGGAGCTTTCGGGAAGGCATAAAAGGCGCCGCCGGGCTTCACCAGTTCGTATCGATCGGCCAGGCCTTCGTACAGGAGATCACGTTTGCGGCGATACGCGTCGACGTGCTGTTCGATCGACAGGTCCATCGCGGTGGCCGCCGCCCATTGCGTGGGATGCGGGGCGCAGACAAAGCTGTATTGCTGGATCTTGACCATCGTATCGATCACCGCCGAGGGGCCATGAGCGAAACCAACTCGCCACCCCGTCATCGCGTGGCTCTTCGAAAACCCGTCGATGACGATCGTCTGGTCGTTGTAACGCGCTGGCGAATCGAACGGTTCATCGTACAGGAAGGCCCGGTAGATTTCGTCCGACAGCAAAGCGAGCCCTCGTTGCCGGGCCAATTCCGCCAGCCCGCGGATCTCGTCCGCCGTGGCGGTCACCCCGGTGGGATTTGCCGGACTGTTCAGCAGGATCAGTTTGGTCTGCGGAGTGACCGCGTCCGCAACACGGTCCAGATCGATCCGAAAGTCGGGGTACGTATCGATCAACACAGCGCGACCGCCCACCAGGCTGACCAACGGCTCGTACATGACAAAGTACGGATCGAACAGGATGACCTCGTCGCCCGGATCGACCAGCGACAGCATGGCCAGCACCAATCCGCCGCTGGTCCCGGAGCTGACGAACACCTTGCGGTCGCCATGGCCGTACTCGGCATCGATCTGTGCTTGGAGTTTCTCTCGCAGGATCGGCGTTCCCTGGGTCAGCGAATAGCTGTTCTTGCCGTCGCGGATCGCTTGGATGCACGCTTCCTGAACCGGCTGTGGCACGGGGAAATCAGGCTGGCCGATCGAGAGGTTGATGGGATTCTGCATGCGAGCCGCAAGATCGAACACCTTGCGAATCCCGCTGCTGTCAAACGCTCTGGTGCGTTGGGCAATCCAAGCATGGGTCATGGAAGTCACGTTCATCTTGGGAGGGAAGTGGATTCGTCAATCGCTGCTGGCAGCCAATCGCCGCAAGGTCTGACGAACGAAACGCAAGTTGCGTCGCATGTCGGCTTGAGGATCTCCGGAGGGCGAAGCCGTTTCGAGAACTCCCCAGCCATGGAAGCCGATTTCGGCGATGGCGGCGAAGATGTCGTCGAAATCCAATTCGCCTTGTCCCAGGTAATGAGGATTGTCTTTGAGATGGAACTGGCAGATGCGTTCCGTACCCAGCCAGCGAATCTCCTCGAGCACGGGATAGCCTTGACTGACCGAATTGCCGACGTCGTAGTACAGACGCACGGCGGGGGAATCGATGCGGTCCAGCAGGTAGGCATTGTCCCGCGCGCTCAGCAGGTTTTCGATCGCCAGAATCGTGTCGGCTTGCTCGGCTTGCGGGGCGATGTCGCGCAGGATATCGGCCACGCGATCCATCTCTTTCCGATTCTCGATGGCCCCCTGACCGAAGAACGGCAGCAGCACCACACGCGCTCCCAGACGCTGCGAGATGGGGATCGCCTGCTGGACCCAATCGATCGCCAGCGGATCGGACTTCAGGTAGTTTTGATGCAGGATGTCCAGGCAGGTCGAACAGATGGGCAAGCGATGCTGCCGGGACTGGTCCAAGAACTGCTGCTGAAGATCCGGGTCGCTCAGCGGCAACCCATCGGGTCGGCGCCCCAGGTTGATTTCCAAGCCATCGAAGCCCAGTTTCTTGGCCAACGGTACGGCTTCGGGTCGAGGCGTGCTGTGTTGGAAGTAATGGATGCCCAACAGATCCCAATCGGTGACACCGATGCGCAGGGACCATTTGTCGGCGTCGTTGGCGGCCGAGCGCCCTGCGGCCAGCAGGGCAGCGGCGCTTGTCCAGAGAAACTGCCGTCGCTTCATTTTCACGTCTCCCGGTTCAATAAAAGGGGTTCGGCCCACTTTTCCGCTCTTGTTCGATTGTGAACGAAAAGAGTC
>SKKK01000124.1 GCA_007121535.1 Planctomycetaceae bacterium
ATGCGGGACTCCTGAGCGACGAGAACCGGAAGTTGCTGGAAGAGAGCCCCTACGAATACATTCTGGGTATGGGGGGTGCCGAGAATCGCAAGTGTCTCAAGGAGGCCATTGAGAAGGCGCGGCCAGGCGGACCAGCGGTCGGCACGAAGTTCAGCCTAACACAGCAGCACGTTCCTGTTTACGATATTCTGCGCAATCGAGTGATCTGTTTCGCGACACCCTGGCCCCTGAGTGAATTGGGTGGTACGATGGACGCAGACGTAGGCGTCCGTGCCCGAAAGACACCGTTCTGTAGCCATGCGTTGGGCCCGCCGAGCGGCCCGAACCGATCCATGTTTGGCATTTCGACGAAGTCGAGGGCGACCTGCTGTTGGATGCCGACGCGTCCTACGCTGCCGATCCGCCGCAACCGCCACGGCGCGCGATCCGCCACGGCGCGGGGCCTGCCGCGGCGCGCAGCGCCACCGATTTCGACGCCGAGAACAGCTTCACCAGCGGCATTCAGGAAGCCGTCGACGCACTTCCCCGCAGCGGTGGCCAAGTGTACGTTCCGGCCGGAGGAAATCGCTACTCCTCTGACCACTACCGCCGAGGCCGGCGCGATGGCAGTGGAGGTCGAAAACGCCTTGATCTTCCAACTCGGGCAGGAGGTCAGCGTTTACGCCAATCGCACCCGCGGCTGGCACTCGACCACCGCACCGATCGTGGCCATCGAGGGCTGCTGGATCCGCAATCATATCGCTGACGGCATCTCGGTACATCGCGGGCGCGGCGTCACCGTGAGCGGCAAGCTCGTCGAAAACTGCCGCGGGCACGGAATGCATCCGGGCACCGGCTTGGCCGATCGCGTCCGGACGAACAACATCGCGCGCGAGAACACCAGCGATGGGTTGTTTTTCTGCCTTTACCCACGCGTGGCATCTTGCGTTATTCGGCAGAGGATGGTAGAGTGCCACCCGTCTGGCGCACGAAACCCAATGTCACGGCTATCAAACGGACGGCGGCGTCCTGCAGGACAAGTTGTGTAAATCGGATCCAACGTACAGAGTCAAAGGATAAGGGGCGCGTAGAATCTGTCCTTCGATTTTTCGAGGGAAGTTGAATCGATGTGACAATCATCCGGAGGACCTTTCGATGGCTAGTGAACTGGAAAATCAACGGGCGGAGCCAAACGCCGATGCCGGAGCGTTGCCGCCATCGGCAGATCAGCAGGATCCTGCCGCAACCGGCATTGCGGGTCTGGATGCCATTCTTGGCGGCGGACTGCCCCGCAACCGTGCTTATCTTATCGAAGGAGATCACGGATCGGGCAAGACAACGCTGGGCACTCATTTTTGCGTGGCGGGTGCTGAGCAGGGCGAGCGGGTGCTGTACGTGACGACATGCGAATCGGAAGACGAGGTGCGCCAGATTGCCTGCTCCCACGGTTGGTCGCTGGAGGGAGTCACGATTCACTATCTGGACGCTCGTACATGTTTGGGAGACGATCCCAAGCAATCGGTGTTTCATCCGACGGAGGTCGAGTTTCCCAAGACGATGGAAGTGCTGCACAAGGTGATCGATCAGGTGTCGCCGCAGCGCTTGGTGATCGATTCCTTGTCCGAGATCCGGCTGCTGGCCGCCAATGCGACTTGGTTTCGCTGGCAGGTCCTGGCTCTGAAAGAGGACCTGGCGGGGCGGCGGTGCACGACGTTGCTGTGCGACGACCGGTTGGGCGCCGCACAGCAGCCGGTCAAGAGCATCGTGCACGGGGTGATCGAATTGGAGCAATTGGCGGTCGATTACGGCCCCGACCGGCGACGACTGCGGGTCGCCAAGTTGCGAGCCCAGCCGTTCGCCAGCGGCTACCACGATTTCAAGATCCGCACCGGGGGCCTTGTCGTCTACCCGCGATTGGTCGCCGCCGAGCATCGCCATGATTTCCTAGGCGAAACCGTTTCTACGGGGATCCCGCCACTGGATGCCATGTTCGGTGGCGGAGTGGATCGCGGCACGGCGGTCTTGCTGCTCGGTCCGTCGGGCAACGGCAAATCGATCGTAGCCACTCAGTTTGCGGTGGCGGCCGCCGACCGCGGCGAGCGATCCGCCATGTACGTGTTTGACGAGCGAGTACAGACTTTGTTGCAGCGCGCCAAGGGGCTGAATCTGGACCTGCAGACGCAGTGCGACCGGGGGCTGGTGGAGATCCGGCAAATCGATCCGGCGGAGTTGACGCCGGGCGAGTTCACCGACGACGTCCGCCGAGCGATCCTCGAGCGGGGCGTTCGGACGGTGATCATCGACAGCCTGGCCGGATACGCTTACGCGATGCCCGACGAGCGGTCGCTGACGCTGCACTTGCACGAGCTGCTGAGTTTCCTCGGCCAACAAGGGGTGACCGTATTGATGGTGATGACGCAATGCGGCGTGTCGGGCGGGCCGCGGTACGCGCCGTTCGATCTGAGCTACATCGCCGATTCCGTTCTGCTCTTTCACACGTTCGAGCATGCGGGAGATATGCACAGGGCGATCTCGGTGTTCAAACGGCGCAGCGGCCCCCACGATTCGACGTTTCACGACCTTCGATTCAGTTCGGACGGGGTCGGCATCGGTCCGCCGCTTCGACAGTATCAGGGGCTCCTGACGGGCCTGCCGCATTTTGCCGAAAGGGAGCCGCCAAATGTCCGAGACCACGACCACCGTTGACTCGCCCGGAACGCCGGCAGATGCGGATCGAAGCGCGCAGCGGGTGCTGGTCTTGGCGCCGTTCGGCCAGGACGCAGCGGCCGTCCGCCAGACGCTGGCCGCCGCCAACCTGGACAGTGTAGTCTGCGTCGACGCAGACGAACTGTGCGAAGAAATCGTGCGGGGCGCCGCCGCAGTGGTAATCACCGAAGAAGCGATCGACGACGAAAGACGCCAACGGATCAGCGCCACGCTGGCCGACGAGCCGGCATGGTCCGATTTGCCCCTGCTGATCATGACCTCGCACGTTCGCCCGGACGGCGACCACTGGCGAGTTCTGCAAGGCATTCGGGGAACGACCTACCTGGTCGTGCTCCAACGCCCACTGGATTCGGCGACGCTGGTCAGCGCCGTGCGGGTGGCCGTCGACGCACGGCGGCGGCAGTACCAGATGCGCGACGAGTTGGCAGCTCGTCAGCAAGCCGAGGCGTTATTGCGCGAGAATATGGGTTTTGTCGAGAAGATACTCGTCTCGTCGCTGAACGGACTGTACATCTACGATCTGGAGGAAGGGCTGAACGTCTTTGTCAATCCGACCTATGCCTCGCTGACCGGCTATTCGCTGGACGAACTCCGCGCGATGAGCGGAGACGAGTTCTTCGCGCTGTTCCACGTCCAGGACCAACCGCGCATCGCAGCCCATCTGCAGGCGTTGCGCAAGGCCGCCGACGGCGAGATCCATGAGATCGAATACCGTTTCCGATGCAAAGGCGGCGATTGGCGTTGGTACCTGTCCCGCGACGGAGCGTTCTCGCGCGCTGACGACGGGTCCGTGCGCCAGATCATCGGCTCGTTTCTGGATCTCACCGAACGGAAACACGTCGAACGAGCACTCAGCGCCGCGAACGAAACGCTGGAAGCACGAGTCGCCGAGCGGGCAGCGGTGTCCGAACAACGAGCCCGAGACCTCCAACGCTTGGCGGCTCAGTTGAGCGAGGCCGAGCATCGAGAACGCCAGCGACTGGCCATGCTCTTGCACGACGACCTGCAACAATTGCTGCTGGGCGCTAAGCTTCGCCTGCCCGTGCTGGTCGAAGGTCCGCAACAAGAGATCGAACAAAACGTGGACAAGATCGATCAGTTGCTGGGCGAGTGCCTGCGCACCTCGCGGAACCTGACTTATGAGTTAAGCCCCCCGGTACTCCAGCAGGGGACGCTTGCCGAAGTCATCGAATGGCTGGGCGCATGGTTCTACGACAAGCACAACTTGAAGGTCGCCGTCAACGTCGCGACCAGCCTGCCCCCCGTCCCGGAACATCTGCGAGTTTTTCTCTTTCAAGCGGTACGCGAATTGCTGTTGAATGTGATCAAGCACGCAGGCAGGATGGAGGCTCGGTTGGAACTCTCGTTCCACAGCGGGGCTTTGTCCGTCCAGGTAGAGGACGACGGTGGGGAATTCGAACCCGATTGCGTTGCGACTCGAATCCAACAGCCGGAGGGTTTTGGCTTGTTCAATATCCAACAACGACTGGAGGCCCTGCAGGGCCGATTGGAGATCAAGAAAGGAAGACTTGGCGGAGGATGCTTCCGCATGATTATACCTGTGGAGGAAGTAACGGAAGTTTCGACGGGGAGCAGCGAGTCTGAGGTGACTGAATCAGCATTCAACGGAAAACCGGACAACGAACCAGGCGACATTCGTCTGTTGGTGGTCGACGATCACCAGGTAGTTCGCGAGGGCCTGGCTCAACTGCTGAATCGGCAGCAGGGCTTGGTTGTCGTCGGTCTGGCTGGGGACGGAGCCCAGGCGATTCAGCAGGTCGAGACCCTGCATCCCGATGCGATTGTGATGGACATCGAGATGCCGAACATGAACGGAATCGAGGCGACCAGGCAAATCAAGCAGCGGCATGCGAGCACCGTTGTTGTCGGTCTGACGCTGCACGAGCAAGGCGCCGCGCTTCGCGGGATGTTCGACGCCGGCGTCGACGACTGTGTCAGCAAGCATGCCGCCGCGAAAGACATCATCGCAGCCATCCGGCGAACCTGCCGCCGTGATTCAGGTCCTTCGTGAGCATTTCTCCCGGCGCGCCGCGGCGACGGTATGTCAGCAAGCTGCGACAAGAAGTCAGTGTGTCGGTGGGTCAGTGGGTCGGTGTGTCGGTGGGTCGGAAATCGGAAATCGGAAATCAATAATCACTTGCACCTTGCGCTCCCGATCCTCTCCGCCTTCCGCCCTCTGACTTCTGACTTCCTCACATCAGTGCGCCAACAAGGCGATCAGGACGAGCATGATGACGCCGTTGTTCAGGGCGTGAGCCACGATGGCGGGCGCCAGCGTGTCGCGCCACTCCCGCATGAATGCCAGGGCCAGGGCGATGCCCACGATGCCTGGTACGGCCGGCAGGCCTTGAGGATGAAGCACGGCGAACAACACGCTTGTCACCACCGCACTGAAAACCACGCTCGGCCAAACGCGGGGCGAATCGCTCGCTTCGCGCAAGTGGCGGTACAGCAAGCCGCGGAACATGATCTCTTCCACGACCGGAGCGACGACGCAGGCCAAAAAGATCACTTGCACCATCTGCCACCAGCTCGCCTCGGCAAGCCAGATGGCGATCGGATGCACAGGCATACCGCCCGATTCGCCGGGGGCTCCGGCCAGTCCGACGGCAAGCGACGTCAGGACCACGGTGATCAAGATCAAGGGGATGGCCATGGCGTAGCAGCCCAATCCAAACAGGCATTCCCTGGCCAGGCCGCGGCCCGTCGTCCAGCCCATGTCCTCACGAAGTCGCTGCCCGGACACGCCGCGAAGCAGCGGCCAGCCCAGCGCCAGCAGGCTGCCCCCCAACGAGATGATCCCGACGGCGGCCAAGTGTTCGGTGCCGAGCCAGAGACTGGCGACAAGACTCAGGCCCAGAAACAGCACCAGCCACACGGCAAACGTTTCGACGTACACCCCGCCATAGCCGCGATCGACGTTCAGACCGGACAAATTGCCGCTAAACAGCAGCGATCCGAAAACCAGCAGGACGAACAGCCCCAGCATCCCCACGATTCCCACGGCCACGACGGCGGCGATGACCGAGAAGAACGTCTGCCGGGCCTCGGCAACCACCTGTTCGCGCAGCGGCTCTTGCTGTTGGGCAGGCGCCAAGGCCAGCTTGCCGAACCAGCCCAGTTGCGATTTCAATCGGTCGCGTTCTTCCGGGGTGACCGAGGGCGCGGACCAATCGTCCTGCGAGTAGTCTTCGAAGATCCGTGTCAGGATTTCGACCGAGGCGCCTTCATCCGGTTCGGCATCCTGACCCTCTTGCACCTCGCGCAATCGCTGCAAGGCCGCTTCAGCATCTTGTATTTCTGCCACCAACACCGCGAGGCGTATTCGTTGCCAATCGGTCGCCGCTTGCCAACGGTCCAGCGTCCTTTGGATTGGTCCAAGCTGTTGATCGCCGGCCAATTGTGCCGCTCCCAGCAGGTATTGGGCTTGCAACGTGAACAGCGTCTGCCCCAACGGCCCCGTTTCGGCTTCCGCTTCCAGATCGAGATCGTTCCGTGGCGCGCCGATGATCAGCGCGGTCATGGCCAGGATGACACCCCAGGCCAGTACGGTGATGATCGTATTGCGGCCGTTTTCCGGGGGGGAAGGTTCGTGGTTCGTGGACATATCAGGTCGACTCATTTCTTTACTTCGAACTCTGCGTCGATCGGCTCGTCGGACGGTTCCTGCGGTCCCGCTCGGGACTCTGTCCCAGGCGGTGTTTGCGAAGCTGCTTGGCCGTACAGGGACTGGCTGAATGCGTGCGATGCCTGTTCCAGTTCGCTGATCGCCGCCCTGATGGCCGCCGCGTCCTGGCCTTGTGACGTCTCGCGCACCCGTTCGACGGCCCGCATCAGCGGTTGGCGGTCGGCCTCGGACAGCTTGTCGCCCTGCTCGCGAATCAGTTTTTCGAATTGGTAGCAGAGGTGTTCTCCTTGATTGCGGGCCTCCGCCAATTCACGCCGCTGTTTGTCTTCGGCGGCATACTTTTCGGCTTCGCGCTGCATCCGCTGGATCTCCTGACCCTGCAGCCCTGCCGACTGTTCGATGCGCACGGAAGCCTCCTTACCGGTGCCCAGGTCCCGCGCGGAGACATTCAGGATTCCGTTCGCGTCGATGTCGAATTTGACCTCGATCTGCGGCAGGCCGCGCGGCGCCGGGGGGATACCCTCCAAGTTGAACTGGCCCAACATGCGGTTGTCCTGGGCCATCGGTCGTTCCCCTTGATAGACCTGGACGGTCACCGCCGTCTGGTTGTCCGCCGCCGTGCTGAACGTTTGTTTGCGCTCGGTGGGGATGGTCGTGTTCCGTTCGACCAGCTTGGTGAAGATCCCGCCTTCGGTTTCGATGCCCAGCGACAGCGGCGTCACATCCAGCAGCAGCACATCCGAACGCTCGCCGGCAAGGACGCTGCCCTGGATCGCGGCGCCGATGGCCACGACCTCGTCCGGATTGACTCCTTTGTGAGGCTCCTTGCCGAAAAACTGTCGCACGTACTGCTGGACTTTCGGGATGCGGGTCGAGCCGCCGACCAACACGACCTCGTCGATGTCGGCCGTTTGGATTTTCGCATCCGCCAGCGCTTGCTCGCACGGTTTCCGGATCCGCGGCATGAAATGGTCGATCAGTTCTTCGAACTTGGCCCGCGTGATGGTCTGCAGCAGGTGCTTGGGTCCGGAAGCATCGGCCGTGATGAAAGGCAGATTGATGTCGGTCTGAGGCACGTTGCTGAGTTCCCTCTTGGCCTTTTCACAGGCCTCGGTCAGCCGCTGCAGGGCCATCGGATCTTTCCGCAGATCGATCCCTTGTTCGCGGTGGAATTCGTCGGCGACGTAATTCACCAGGTCCTCGTCGAAGTCGTCTCCGCCCAGATGCGTATCGCCGCTGGTAGACAGCACTTCGAAGATGCGAGCTTCGTCCGAGTCGCCTGTCCCGCCCACCTGCAGCACCGACACGTCGAATGTCCCGCCTCCCAGATCGAAGACGACGATCTTCTCTTCTTTCTCCCGGTCCAGGCCGTACGCCATGGCGGCGGCCGTCGGCTCGTTGATGATCCGCGCCACTTCCAGCCCGGCGATCTGGCCGGCGTCCTTGGTCGCCTGCCGCTGCGAATCGTTGAAATAGGCGGGCACCGTGATGACCGCTTTGTTGACTCGGTGGCCCAGGTAGGATTCAGCCGCTTCTTTCAGCTTCCGCACGACCTTGGCGGAGATTTCCTGCGGCGTGTAGGTACGGCCGTCCATCTGCACCTGGACGTACTCTGCAGAGTCGCCGACCACCTGGTAGGGAACGATTTTTTCCTCGGCCTGGACTTCGTGATGGCGCCGTCCCATGAAGCGTTTGATCGAATAAACCGTTCGCGTGGGATTGGTCACCGCTTGCCGCCTGGCCGGTTCGCCGACCAGCGTCTCTTCTTTCTGGGTGTACGCGACCACACTGGGCGTCAACCGATTGCCTTCGGCATTGGGAATCACTTTCCCTTCACCGGCCTCGACGACGCTGACCACGGAGTTTGTCGTACCCAGATCGATTCCAATAATCTTCTCGCCGTTCATCGCTGGTTTCTCCTCTGGACAAGTGCCTGTTGCCTGTGATCGTGAAGTGCAACTGTCGTGCCCAAGCGGCGGCGGCGGCAGCCCGGACTCAATGATGATGGTGTGTTTGCGACGTTGTGCCGCCCATGCCGATCCCAGCGGTCTCGGCACCGTAACCGCATCGTCAGATGCGAAGGGGCCTTGACGAGGGCACTTGCGAGGGGAAATAAAGAGCCCATCTGTGGGTGGTGATTTTCGCCAGTCCGGAACCAAGACTTGCGGGATACACAAGGGCCCGCTGCGTGCGATAAGTTAACAAGACAGATCGCAAATTGTGTCGTTCGCTGTCCAGCCAGGACAATGGATCGGTGATTCACCGAGACCAACGTTTGTGGGCAATTTGTCGAGACCCGGATTCCAATCGCATGCAGGAGGCTTGAAATGCCCGACGTCCAAGACGTTCTCGTCCAAGAAACACTGTGGGAAAGTGTCGCAACGAAATCTTATCTCGGTTTGACGCATGTCCGCGTCCATTCGGAACCGTTTTCGGAAAGCAGCAGGGACCTGGGCCCGGTCATGAAACCGCGTCCGTCCGTCAATCGGTACCCGGATCCGCGTTCTTCCCATTGCGAGCAGACGGTTTGGGTCAGCAACCCGGAAGGACTGCACTTGCGGCAGTGTGCCGCCATTGCGGAACTTGTGGGCCAGTATCAGGCCAAGGTTACGGTGCACAAGGGCGACCAATCGGAGAACGCCGCCAGCGTTCTCGGACTGATGCTGTTGGCCGCCACGCAAGGCACGCGACTGACGCTGTCAGCGACGGGCCCGGAGGCGGAGGAAGCCGTCCGGGCGCTGGTCGAGCTGTTTGACGCGGCCGGCGAAGTCTCGCAGGTGATGCGAAAATCGTGGCATCCGCGAACGCCTCGTTAGTGCGACGTACAAACAGGTCAGCGGACCGTCTATTCCGTGCGCGGCGACTCCGGTCGCGCCGCTGGTTCCGGACTGGCCCCCAGCCGGTGCTGGTCGAAGACGACATTGATTTCCGACCCGACCAAAAGCACCAGGCCAGCCAGGTAGAACCAGAACATCAACACGATCACGGCGCCGATGGCGCCGTAGGTGGCCTCGTAGTCCGCGAAATGCTCGATGTAGATACGAAAGCCCTGCGATGCCAGGAGCAGCACCGCCACAGCGAAGACCGCCCCAGGGGTGACCAACCTTAGTGGCCGGTCGACATGGGGCGCCAGGTAGTAGATCAGGGCAAATCCCAGCAGCAGCGTCGAGAGGACCAGGCCCCACCGCAGGAAGGTGAACAGGTGAAGCATCGCCGGTCTGGGGCCGACCAAATAGGCGATCCAGACCTCCAAAAATCCCCCCATGATCACCAACCCGAAAAGGCCGATCACGAGCGAGCCGAACAGCAGGGTCAAGAGAATGGCCGTCGCCCGCGCCTTCAGGAAGGGACGCGCCTCGGGCACATTGTTGGTGTTGTTCAACTGCTGCATGACGGCAATCATGCCCGTCGAGGCTGCCCAGAGCATCCCCAGAAAGCTGAACGACAGCAGCCCGCCTTGTTTTGCCGAGACGATTCGCCGCACCGTTCCCTCCAGCAGTTCTGCAGCCTCCTGGGGCAGCGCCCTGGCCAGCAGGTCCATGATCGCATCGTCAAGGTGCGGGATGGGCAGGTAGGGTAGAAGGCTCAGCAGGAAAATCAAACCCGGAAAAACGGCCAAGGTCAGATAAAACCCGAGGGCCGCGGCGCCGTTGAACACATCATCTTGCTGAATCTCCCGCGCCAAATCCTTCGCGAGGTCTTTCCAGGAGAGTTGCACAAGTCGCTTCATGGTAGCTGGTTCTTCAGAGCCTCGGAACGATCTGGAAGTCGACGGCGACGAGAAACAGCACGAGGACGGCGGCCAGCAGCGGGACAAAGACCACCGGGCGGATGCCCAGGAGTTCAGGCAGAGTCAACTCGCCGCGCTCGCCCCATCGATTTACCGTGCGGTCGATCCACCCCGAAGCCTCGGCGAACAGGTACGACCCCGCCAGCATCCCCAGCATGACCGCCAGGGCATCAAAATTGCCCTGGCCCAGCGCCGTGGCGCTGGTTCCCGGACAATAGGCCGCCAGCCCGAACCCGATACCGAACACGATCCCGCCCAGTACGTTGGCCCCGTAGCGAGTCGGTTTGACATGGAACTTGACGAATCCGCCCGCGTGCATGGCCCAAATGCCGAGCATCCCGACCACGACAGCCGACAGCATGACCTGCAGGACCGTAAAGTCCTGCAGCAGCAGCATGCCGATCAGGATCTCGTATTTGCCGACGCCCCCTTTCTGCAGCAGGAAGCCGAAGATGGCGCCGAACAGCAGCCCCAGCACAAGCTGGTTCGCCTGGTTCTTGGACCCGGCGTCCGCAGGGGGTAATTCCTTTGCGTCCATTTTGTCCATCGGTTTGCCTGCCATGTTGACCATCTTTCTTTTCTGGGAGTTCAGACGTAGAACAGCAGCATGGCGGTGACGACGCCGCCGACAAAGAAGCCGACCAGCGAGATCCACGAGCCGACCGCCAGTTGCAGCGTGCCGCTGATGCCGTGCCCGCTGGTACAACCGCCCGCCATCCGCGCGCCGAAGGCCATCAGCACACCGCCCAGGAAGGCCACGATCAACCGCAGCGCAACGCTCTCACCAAACCGCTCGACCCAGAACGGCGGTAGCCAGCGACCGGTGATTTCGCCACCGGTCCAGGCAGCGACAAACCCTCCAACCACGAGGCCTGCCACCAGCATCACCTGCCAATCGACCGCGGGCGTCTTCTTGGCATAAAACGGCAACGCGTCCGTGTGGCGCGGAGCGAACAGGTGGCCGACCAGTCCGGCAACTCGGGCATAGGCCGTCGAGGTGCCCAGCGGCTTGTCGCTGAAGTAAAAGGTCAGCATGCTCAACACACCGATCAGCGCCCCGACCAGGTACGGCGACCAGGCCGGTCCTGTGGTGCCGGGATCAACCTGTGGCGTCTGGGCCAACGCACCGCGCGGTACGGCGGCGAGCATTACGACAGCATACAGTAGGATCTGTTTTGGCATCGGTCATTCCATTTCGCATCCCAGGCTCTTGCATGCCGCGATGGAGCCCAGACAGTTCTCCACGAGATCGATGCCTCGGCGTTTCAGCAACGACGCGGCGATCATCGCTCGCTGGCCGCTGTTGCAGTACGTGGTGACGGGATGTCCGTCGGCGATCCGATCGATTTGCCTGGGCAAGTCGCCCAAGTACACGTTCTTTGCGCCGCGCAGGTGGCCCGACTGGAACTCTTCCTTGCTGCGCACGTCCAGCAGCGTGAAAGGGTCGCCCGCGTCGATTCGCTGCTCGACGTCCGTGATGTGAATGGCCGGGATCTTGCCGTAACGCCGTCCGCTGGTTTCCCAGGCATGGAGTCCTCCGGCCAGGTACGCCGCGATGTTGTCGTACCCGATGCGCACCAGGCCTCGGACTGCATCGTCGATCTGGGCGTAATCCTCCACCACCAGCCCCACCGGATAGTCATACTCCAGGAACATCCCGGCGAAGGCGGGGACCATGGCCAGCGGCAAGGAGAAGCTTCCCCAGATGTGTGCTCCCGCATAGGCTTCGGGGCTGCGGACGTCGACCACCTGCATGCCGCTGTCCATCGCCCGGGCAAAGTCGTCGGGGGCGAGCGGTTTGGGGCGGGGCAGCTCGGTCAGCGGCGGGGGGCCCTCCAGATTGTATTTCTCCATTTTCTTGAAGTAAGGCGGGTAGAAATGCTCTTCGGCCAGCTTGTGGGCGATGAACGCGCGGCGATCCCCGTTCCGCAACGCCGGGTTGTACTGCCGCTCGTAGCCCAGCGTAGAGAAGTTCCGGTCGGCCATGCCCGAACCGCAAACCGATCCGGCGCCGTGCGCCGGCCACAGCAGCACGTGATCGCCCAACGGCAACAGTTTCTGGAAGATGCTGTCGTACAGCATGCCCGCCACCTCTTCGGCCCGCTCGGGAAAAAAGTCGGTCCGCCCCACGTCGCCGATGAACAGGGTATCGCCGGTGAAGACCCCCAGCGGATCTTCGCTGAACGCCAGGTCGCGGAAAACGACCGAGATGCTCTCCAAGGTGTGCCCGGGCGTATGCAGGATCGAAAGTTTGACATCGCCCAGTTGAAAATCGTCGCCTTCGTTCGCGGGATGGCCGTAGCGAAAGTCCAGTTGGCTGCCGTGATGAATCGCCGCGCCGGTGCGTGCTGCCAGATCCACCGCGCCGGTCACGTAATCTTCGTTCCGGTGCGTTTCGAAGATATGCGTGATCTTCGCGCCTTGCCGGTAGGCGGCTTCCAAGTAGATGTCCGTGTCGCGGCGCGGGTCGACCACGGCCGCCTGGCCGCCGTCGCCAACGACATAGGACAAATGAGCCACGCCCGGCGTGTAGATGGTCTCCATGAACATAATCGACTCCTCGTCTTGCCAATCTCGGGTTCTCTTGAAAACGCAGTTCTTTCCAATCAGCAATCCAAGCAGCAAATGTTGCGCCAGAAATCCGATAACGGATCTCGAAGACGTGGTGGTCAGGAGAATCAGGTGTGCAGGGAGCCATTTGCGGGGTTAACCTAGGGTCCGCAAGATCGGTGGCTGGATTTCGCGGCGCGCGGATTGCACGTTGGTTCGGCGATGCGGCGAGTCGTGTACCGCGGGCCTGACCGTCCGCAAACCCGATTTTCGTACGTACCTAACGCAGCTAACCTTGGTGCCAAACCCCGAAATGAGGAGCCGTCGCAGTGACTGACGAAGTCGTCCGCGTCATCGAGACGATTGTCATGCTTTCGCTCGTGATTCTCACGGGCCTGTTCGTGCGCAAGATCAAGTTGCTGGACCAAAGTACGACAGCGAAACTCAGTGCTTTCGTGGTCGACGTCGCCTTTCCGGCGCTGGTGTTCACAGCCATGCTTCGCAGCGTCGACGCTCCGTCGTTGGCGGAAAGCTGGTACCTGCCGGTGCTTGGCGCCGGCATCTTTCTTTTTGGCGGGTTGATCGGCTACCTGGTGTCCCCGTTGCTGCAGACCGGCCATGACGCGGATCGCGGCTCGTTCGCCTTTGCGATTGGCACCCCTAATTGGCTGTTCATTCCGCTGCCGATCGCCATCGCTCTGTACGGCGAGCAAGGCGAGCGAACGGTTTTGCTTTTCAATGTCGGGGCGCTGTTGGTGTTCTGGAGCGTGGGTGTCTGGGTCGTACGAGGGGGCAAACCGGATGTGGCTTCGCTGCGGAATCTTGCATTGAACCCGGGCCTGCTGGCAACGATTCTAGGGATTGCAGTCGCCCTGGCCTTTCCTTGGACGCAGACGCTGGAAGAGCTGGATGTTACCGATGCCCGCGTCTCAATGGCCGCGTTGAGCGTCATCGTACAGGCGGCGGCATTTCTGGGCGAGGTCACGGTGCCGCTTTCGATGATCGCGACCGGATCGCTGCTGGCCGGCGTCGGAACCCGCGGCGCGTGGAACCTGCGGGTCATTTCCAACTCGGCCATTCGGCTGATCGCCGTGCCGGCGGCACTGATATTGGTCCTCTGGGTGGCAGACATGGCGGGTCTGCAGATGGCGCCCGATGTTCGGACGATTTTCGTGATCACTTCCGCGATGCCTGTGGCCGTGACGTGCTCGGTCGTTGTGGAAAAGTACGGCGGGGACGTGCCGCTGGTCTCTCGCACAATCCTGGTCAGTACGCTGGCCAGCGTGGTGACGGTACCGACCATGATTTGGTTGACGCGGGCGATCGGGTTCTAAGCTGCATCGCTGTCGTCCCGCCGCCCCCGGCGTCGCTGTGACGACCTGCGCCGTTTTGACGCGGCGGCCCGACAGCCTGTCATGGCTGTCGCAGCCAAGCGGCGTCACGCATTGCCGCGCGCCTTCGCCGCTTTTCAATCGCGCTGCTGCACGGTTTCGCGGATTGTCCTTGCACGCCTTCAGTTTGTGCACCAGCTTTCGCACACAGCGGCTGAAAGCCGATACCGGATGGTCATCACACTCGATGATTTTTACGCGGGAACACGTTCCCATCGCTTCAGTTGCCGCTGGAGCGTCCGCACCGAGACGCCCAGCAACCTGGCCGCGCGCGTACGGTTTCCCTGGCAGCGGTCCAAGGTCTGGCGAACCATGGCGGATTCGACCTGCCGCAAAGTCAGACCCTCGGGAATGTCGAACTGGAGATCCTGACACCTGTCGTTGCGGATCATCGCCGGCAGATCGTCCATGGTCAGCGTCGGGGAATCCGCCAGCACGAACATGCTTTCGACGCAATTGCGCAATTGGCGGACGTTGCCGGGCCAACGGTAGGATTTCAGGTAATGCATCAGTTCCCCATCGGGTACCGGCGCGGGCTGTTCGTAGATCCGCGACAAGTTGTCCAGGAAATGATGGACCAGGGTCTCGATATCCTCGGGCCGTTCTCGCAACGGCGGCAAAGTGATCGACACCACGTTCAACCGATAGTACAGCTCCTCGCGGAACTCGCCGTCGCGGATCATCTGCTCCAGATTGCGGTTCGTGGCCGCCACCACGCGGACGTCGATGTGCCGGTCCTGGTTGCTGCCCACGGGTGTGACACAGCGATTTTCCAAGACGCGAAGCAATTTCGCTTGACCTTCCAACGCCAGATCGCCGATCTCGTCGATAAACAGCGTGCCTTCGTCGGCCGCTTCGAACCGTCCCGTCCGTGTCGCCGTCGAACCGGTAAACGCTCCGGCCATGTGCCCGAAGAGTTCGCTTTCGAGCAAGTCCTTCGGCACGGCGGCCATGTTGATGACCACCAACGGTTTATGTCGCCTGGGGCTGTTGGCATGAATCGCCTCGGCAATCAGTTCTTTTCCCGCACCCGATTCGCCGCGGATCAACACCGTGGTGTCGACCTCCGCCACTCGGCTGACCCGCTCGAATACCGGCAGCATCAGATCGGAAGAAGTCACAATCTTCTCAAACTTCAACGTGCTTGGTTGTCTGGTTTCCAGTGCCTGCATGGTGATCCTCCTGACGTATGTGACTAGCTTCTTCATCAGACGTTGATTGTCACACATCTGGAAGCGGCGCCAATTACTAGATCCATCGAACCTGATGTGGTAGAATTCGTTACGTTAGAAAGGCCTAGAAACGCCTGCTCGCTCGGGTGGGATATCTGCCGTTGGCGTCGCCCCCCGGTACGGTCCCGCCGTTTGCAAACCATGGGGGCTGGTCGAGTGCCGCACATGGTGCTAAGCACCGTTCGAGAAATAACTGACGCACTTTCTGCCCCTCACCCTGCCCTCTCCCACGAGGGGCGAGGGAACATCGGACAGTTATTTCTCGAACGGTGCTAAACTGTAGGCAAAGCCGCCCCCGATTGGGGCGCAAAGCGATCTCGGTGGGAGAAGGTAGGTTGAGGGTAGCTGTCCATTCTGTGCGCAAGGTTTCGTGGTTCTTTGGGCGTAGCGGCTGCGTTGGGCGCATCTGCAAGGCTACGTTCAGCAAGATAGGCCGCCCGGCAGCACGGTGGTACCTTTCGGGGCGGCCGGCGCTGGTGTGAGACAAGGCCCGGCGTCCGCCGATTTGCAGTGTCTGCGAATTGCAAGACGGGCAGCTTGAAATGCTCGGCCCAAAGGTCAACAGCGGCAGCAGCGGCTGCGGATGACCGCAACCGTCGGCCAGGCACCGCTCGGCCGCGACCCGGTGCAACGCGCCGCAGTGGCGGCACAGCCAGCCGCGCAGCCACTTCGCCGACCGGCCCGTGGAACTGTCGCCGGCGTCTTCCAGCAGCCGGTTGCTGAACAACAATCGAGTCCCCGCGTCGGCCGGCGCCGTGGGCCAGACGGCATGGTCATTCCCTTGATCATCTGTTAGACGTACTCGTTGCTCAGCAGGTGGTGGAACAGGCTCTGCCGCCAATTGTCGCCCGGCTCGAAGATCTGGCCCGTGACTTCTTCCACCACCGACTTAACCACGTCCTCCTTGACCGGATCGGTGACGGCATCCAGGATGCGAGCCAACCGGTCCATCCCGTCGCCGTGCGGGAAGATCGGCTTGTAACGCCGC
>SKKK01000579.1 GCA_007121535.1 Planctomycetaceae bacterium
CGACGTGCGCGTAGTGGACCACTTCGCCCGTGCGCGGCCGCAGCGCGTAAAAGTGCGCCCCGCCGTCGATAAGCGTCGACCGGCCGGACGCCACGTAGGCCAGCCCGTCGAGCATGAGTACGGTGCCATGCACCGGCCAGGGCGATTCAACCTGCCCGAAGGCGACGATCCGCCGATCGTTGGGCGCGGCCAGGAACCTCCACGCCGGCTCGCCGGTGGCCGCGTCCAGGCAGTATACTTGCCCGTCGTTGCTGCCGAACAGCAGCAAGCCGTCGTGGTAAGTGGGGGCGGAATTGACCCGCCCGCCGGCAACGAAGCGCCATCGCGGCTCGCCGGTTGCGGCGTCGAAGGCGTGGACCGTGTGCCGGTCGACCGCGGCCACGAAGACCATGCCGGCCGCCACCGCTGGCTGCGTGAGCCGGCCGCCAATGGCGGCTTCCCATTTCTGTTCCGGCTCGCGTGCGACGGCGGCTTGGCGGTTCGCGCCGCTTCGCTTCGCATCGGCTCGGTGCATGGGCCAATCGTCCGTGCCAGCCGTCGCGCCGGCGGGGCGGCCGTACGCGGGCCCCTTGGTCAATCGCTCCGGAGCGTGCGGGTCGATAGCCGCGCCGGTCTCGGTTGCGCTGGCGGCTACCAGGCCGTTCATCTTTGCGCCGGCGTAGCAGTAGCACTGGTCGGGCGGCACGTACAGCAGCCCGTTGCACGGCAAAATGCCGTACAGGCACGAGCCGCGCAGCCAGTCGTGCCGCATGTGCTTCTGGCCGGCCAGGTCGAGGAACTCGGCGCCTCGCTTCGGATACACGATGAACCGCTCGGTCGCCTTGCTGCGGTAGCAGCGCAGGTGGTGGCCGGGCGACATGGCGTTGGGAATATCGATGGTGCGACGGCGGTTGCCGGTCCGGTAATCGTAGCCCGATAACCGCGCACCCGCCTGCCGCGAAATGGTCGGCCAGTGTTCCTCGCGCCGCTGGAGAATGCCCGGCGTTTCCTCGATGCGCCACACGAGATCGTCAATCACAATCAGGTCGCGCCCGGTGGGCGGGCCGGCCCACAGCAGGGCGCCGTCGGCCAGGTTGAATGCTCGGGTGCCCTCGCGGCCCGTGGTGAGTACGGCATCGCTGTGGATGACGACGATGTTGCCCGGCGGGCACTCCGCTTGCCAGCGCATCCGCCCGGTAGCCTGCTCGTAGCACAGCAGCCGTGGCCCACGATGGAACACCACCACCCCGGCGGCGGCCGCGAGCGTCGAGCGGTTGATGTTGCCCAACTCTTCCGACCACCGGATCGCGCCGTTCCGGGCATCGACCGCCATCAGTTTGGCGCCGGGCGATTGGCCGCGACGCTTGGCCTGGTCGGCCGAGCCCGCTTGCACGCGGACAAACATCGTATCGCCGTCGACCAGCAATTCCTGTGCGCCCTCGGTGCCGGCACATTCGGCCAGCACCTCGCCGGTAGCGGCGTCCAGGATGCTGACCGGGGCGTCCTGGAAGCCGAGCGTCGCGTACACACGGTCGCCGACGGCCACCAAGCGGCGTTGCACCTCGGGCGGCACGCCGCCCCGCTGACCTCGCAGCACGCGCCAGTCGGCCTCGCGAATCTGCGGTCGCCACGTCTGCCAGCCCCACGAGTCCAGCGGCCGCTTCCAAAGCAGCACACCGTTGAAGGCGTCGCGGGCCACGAGCGACCAGCGGGCGGGAAACCTGGGGTCGGTGACGCCGATGGGCCCTTCATCGAGAATGTAGATCAGCCGCCCGTTGGCCGACACCATCGCCGGCAGGCTGGAGTCGATTTCGTGGCTGCGGCAGAACATCGGGTCGGCCACCCATTGCAGCGCCCTGGCGTGACCGACGCGGCGGTCGCGCGCCACGGCATTGCCCGACGCACTGTGCAGGAAGTGCGTCCATTGGTCGATCTCGTCGGGCCACGGTTTGCGGACCACTTGCGGCTCCGCGCCGCCGGCTTCACCCGGCATCTGGTACAACACTCCGCCGGGCGCCAGCACGCGCAGAAGCTCCTTCTTCGGTACGTCGGCCGCAGCCGATGGATGCAGCACGATGAGGTTGACGAGATGATCGGCATAGGGCAACGTGCGGCCTTCAAAGTGCTCGACGGTCACTTTGCCGTACAGGCTCCGGTTCGCCAATCGCTCTCTCACCCGGCCCGCGCGTTCCGCACTGCCGACGAGCGTCTGCACCGTGACGCCCTCGGGCTTTGCCAACCGGGCCGTGAACTCGGCATCGTCCATGCCCAGCTCAACCACCAGTCCCCCCGCCACACCCGACTTGTCGTAAACCGCCTCGGCATCCGCGCCGGCGCAGGCCCGCTCGGTTGTCACGGCAACGAGAAAGAACAACGTCCAGAATAATTGTTTCATGATGACTGCCTTTCAAAACCTTTCGAGCCGTTGCCGCACAAACGCAACAGGGTAACCATTCACCGGCCTGAGGCATGCCAAGTACCCCGGAACCACAGCAACGAACACATTCTGACACGCGGGAACCGTGCTGGTCAAGTTCCCGGCTTGGGACTCGTCTGTTTGGACGACAGCCGTATGGGGCAAACCTATTCCATGACGCCCTCGGGAACGGCTCGACCGAATCGGTTCCCATGCGTTATGTTGCTTGGTGCTGTCACCCGGATGATCGTTACCATATCGGGCGTGCAATGGCTGCCACCCACCATTTGCATTCGTTTGACATCCGCCGTTTCGTGATCATCAGCGAGATGTGTCAAACACCGTGAAAGGCCGCCAGCCATGAGAAGCAGCCTGAATTCAAGCATGCGGATCGTCCCCTGCCCGTTGCGCTCGATGCTGCTTGGACTGAAGGTGGCCGACGACGGTTTGAGTTCCTTTCGATCGTGCCCGTGGGCGTCGCTCGACCGCAAACTGCTTACCGTCGGCTTCGCTTCGGGCAGAAAGATGGATGGCAGAAAGATTGGTGCTGTTCGAGTCAATTTCTGCGGAACATTGAATGATTCCGGGACCATGTTCTGCTTCCCGCCCTGCTGCCAGCCATTTTCCCAGACGCCGCAGAAGGTCGGCAAATTGCTTGACGTGGTCTAGCCGACGGCGATCGTGCGCGGCACAATTGGGGAATGCGATGAGGCCGAGTCGGAACGGCAAGCACCCGGCCAGATATTTCTTGGTGGAATCGGGCGAAAGGGGTCGGGAGTCGTTTTCGGAGAACCCGCTTTCCATGTGGTGAATCGTTGCCCGAAAACGACTCCCGACCCCGTTCGCGCTGCGTACCACTCGACGATATCCGACAGTAAATGATTTCGCGATCCTTACAAGGGGCCAAACGAACAAGATGTGGGAGATGAAAGGCATGTTTCGAATAAAGACCAAGGTGCTAGTGCTCGCGATCTGTGTGGCTGTGTTCGGCAGCCAGCGGGATGGTTCGAGCTGTACGACCATCATGGTCGGCAGGAAAGCGACGGCTGACGGTGCGGTGCTGATGAGCAGTTCGTGTGACGGCAACCAGATGGGAAGGGTGTATCTGGTCCCCGCCGCCGACGACTACGGCGATCAACCGGTGCCCATGGTAGGCAGCGGCCGCGCCATTGTGGGTCATCTTTCGCCGCCGGAAAGAACCTATCGCTGTCTGGTGTTCGGCGAGGGCACTCTGGGTGGGATGAACGAGCACGGAGTCAGTATCGCCTTGGAATTCATCCCGATGCGGCAGGGCTTGACCTCCAGCGCCGGGCTGGTCGGCCCGTACAGCCGGCACTGGACGACGTCGTTGATCGCCAACGGCTTGATGCGAGCGCGGACCGCTCGCGAGGCCGTCAAGTTGATCGGAGCGATGGTGGAAGAATACGGGTTCTTGTACACGTGGGCGGGTGACGCGGGAGTCGCCTTGCCGATCGCGGACAAGAAGGAGGTTTGGCTGTTGGAGATCTTCGGTCCCGAACAGGGCTGGACCGCCGATTCCGGTCGACCTGGTGGCGTCTGGTGCGCCCAGCGCGTGCCGGACGACGCGGTGGGGGTCAGTGCCAACCGCAGCCGGATCGGCCAAGTCGATCTGGACAACCCCGATGCCTTCCTGGCTTCGGCCAATATCCACTCCCTTGCCCAGCAGATGGGCTTTTGGCAGGAAGGCCAGCCGTTCGTCTGGCGCGAAGTCTATGGGGGAACAGGTGAGCGGGAGCACGCGCTGCGCGAATGGCGAGCCCTGTCGTTGCTGGCGCCGTCTCGAGACCTGAAGTTCCATGGCGACGCGAGTTCCGAGACGTTTCCGTTTTCTGTCCAACCGGATCAACCGGTCACGGTGGCTGGCTTGATGGCCGTGATGCGAGATGGTTACGAGGACAGCCATTTCGACTTGACCGCGCATCCGGCGTTCCAGGTGAACGGCGAAAAGAGTCCCCTGGCCCGGCCATGGGGGCCTCGCGAGTTGTTCGATCTGCTGGGGATCGAACCGGAACGAACCATCAGCACGCCCACCAGCAATTTCGTGTTCATCTCGCAAGCACGCCAGCACGTTCCCGAACCGATCGGCAGCCTTGCATGGTTCGCCCACGGTCCCGCCGCAACAAGTTGCCTGGTACCGATCTACCCAACCGTCCGCCAGTTGCCCGACGCCTGGACCACCGCACCCGATCTTACACGGATCGATCGTCGTCAAGTCGCCTGGAATTATCGCTTGGTCGCCAATCTGGCCAATCAATTGCGGTATCAGGATGTCATGCGAGACGTACGCCAATTTCTGGAACCTGCGGAAGCGGCCTTTTTCACCCAACAGACGGAACTGGAAGCCATCGCATCGCATGTGTTGGAAGAACACGGTGTCGAAGGCGTTCGCGATCTGCTGACCGATTATGTCCAGGACAGTCTGAACCAAGTCGGTACCGCATATGACCGAATGGTCGATTTCCTGATGTTCCAGTACTTGTACGACCGACCCGATCTCGCACCGGCAACCCGGCCTC
>SKKK01000434.1 GCA_007121535.1 Planctomycetaceae bacterium
CCTAGTGCGTTGTCCAGGCGAAATCTTGGGGTCGCGATGAGTGAGCGGCACGGCGCTAGCCGCCGTTGGTGTCCAGAACCGGCGGCTAGCGCCGTGCCGCTCACAATCCGCATCTTTCGCCTGGACAACGCACTAACCTTCATCCCAATTGTGAAACTCGCCAAATTGAAGTGGCTTGCTTGGCCATCCAGCGTTGCCGTTCCGCGATCCGATCGGGAAGCCAGTCGGAGTTGTCGGTCGCGATCTTCCTGGTGATTTCGAGGGGGCTCTCTGTGTACACCGTCTGCTTTGCGTCAAAGTCGGCGTTGCCCAATTCGCGGTTCGCTTTCGCGTCCATGATCGTCATATTGCCGAGCCGATAGACGAACTCCGCCGCCTGATCGTCGGTAAATCCCGGCCAATTCCTCTCCGGGTTTTCTGGAAGGATGTGTTCGACCGTATACTGGGGATTGTCGATATCGTATTCCTGCCCGGTCAAGTGCCGCTCCAGACAGAAAAGAATGTAGCGGACAATATGCCGGTTTCGTGAGGAAGTCGTGCGGAGGACTTTTTCGGCAAATGCCTGCCGAAACGGATTCTCGGCTACGTAGATCGTGCCGAGCGCGCGGATCGCGTCGGCTGTTGACGCGAGATCCTTCGATGCGATCCGCAATGCCACCGAATTATAAACACGTTCTTGCTCGTTCGTCGCCAGACTGCCGATGACATTGTATCGGAAGGCGATCATGCTGGTGGCCCGAAGAAAGGCTGTGAAACCATCGACGGAGAATACTCGGTGTGCCGCCATCAAGGCAGGCCAGGGCTGGCGGACGCCGAACATCCGTAATTCGCGCACGTACGGCCGCTGCTCCAACGTCCAGAATGCGTCCTCTGGATTCGACAACGATGCATAGATGTCGACGTCCTCTTCCATCTCCCGAATCAACTCGAACACCCTTGCCTTCGAGGGGGTTTCGGCGCGAATCGTTTTGAACAGGTCAGCTTCGCGAACGAACCTCCGGCGGTTGTTCCAATGGGCTCGTAGAAAGACTGGAAAGCTTTCGCCCCCAAGTCGGCCTACCATCGATTCCCAACGCCGCTCCAAGCTTTCGATCTCCCCGGGATGCGAACTCTCCCGATGGACGACCGAGAACAGGTAGTTCTTGAGCAAATCCGTCGGCGACAGTCGCACCCCACGGGCATTGAGCGTCTCGAAAACCTTAAAGGCGTTCAGTTCATCCGTCACTGTGATGACTGTGAAAAACAGCCTGTCCGAGATTCCATCGATGAACTTGGCAAACTCGGCTCCCTGACGCTCGACAGCGTATGAGTCCCGCACCTGCTTGCAAAACCACTCGAAGGACTTCCGCAACAGATGCTCCGAAGCCCGCAGGCCCCGTTGCGGCAGTTTCTGAAGCGGTACGAGGTAGTCCTTGTAGTAGCCGTCATTATTGCGGTTGAGCGTGAGCTTGTTCTGCGGGACGAGTGTCACCGGGTCGAGGAAGCCAATGTACGAATTCCTCAACTGCTCGATCCGACGTCGATTGTTATCCGGCTCGATCCCCGACTCGACGAGATCCAAAAGTCCTCGCAGAACGGCCAGGACCATGAGACTGAGCGTCGTCATTCGCTGTTGGCCGTCGATCACGTCGAACGTCTTATTGTCCCTGGTTTGGAGCACGAGATAGCCCATGTAATGTGCGGGTTCGCCACCGTCCAACGTCCCCTGGATGTCCTGCCAAAGGTCATCCCACTCATCCTGCGTCCAGCTATAGTCCTGCTGAAACCGCGGTACGCGATAGGTGAGGCCGTTTCCCATAAGCTGCCGAAACGTCTGGTTGGCCGTGTTGAAGTTGATTCCGGACATGCAGACTCTCCGATTCGGGTCACACCCCTTTGATGCTGGTGACGCCGGGCAAATGATCCATGGCCCGCGGAGTTTTCGGCGAGGTCGGAGACCGTCGCCGAGCGCGGTGGATTACTTCTTGCGAGTTGCCTCAGGGCTCGAAAACGGACTTGATTGTCGCTTTCCAGCGGTTGCTGTCAACCAACCCTTGTTGCGATAAGAGTTGTGGCAGGTCGGCTTTCGCAACTTGGAAAGTCGGGCTAGGATAGGGGCTGGTGGGCGTTCTACCATCGGTCGAACGCCTCGGTGACCCGACCTCTGTTCGAGCGATGAACCATGCAGCGCTTTTTTCAACGAATATTCTGGTGGATGGCTCGGTGCCTGCTCCGCCTTCGGTACCGCGTCCAGGTGCAGGGAGCGGACGCGTTGCCCGACCTGGATGGCCCGACGATTGTGATGCCCAATCATCCGGGGTACATCGATCCTCCGTTGGTACTCAGCCACCTGCGTCTGCGCGATCCGCTCCGGCCATTGGTTTACACGGGGACCTACCGCAATCCGGTGCTTTATCCGGTGATGCGGGCATTGGGTTCGGTGGAAGTCCCTGAGTTGTCTGCGCAAAGTCGCCAGGCCAAACAGACGACGTTGGACATGATCGAAAAGGTGGCCGAAGCCGTCGGGCGTGGCGAAAGTATCCTGATTTACCCCTCCGGTCGCTTGCAGCGGGAAGGCCGGGAAACGGTCGGAGCATCGCGAGCCGCCGCCGAACTGCTGCGAGCCTGTCCTGATGCCAACGTGGTGCTGGTTCGCACGCGAGGCGTCTGGGGCAGCATGTTCAGTTGGGCACGGACCGCGTCGCAACCGCCGCTGGGCTGGTGCATGGTCCGCGGCCTGCTCTGGATGCTGGCCAATCTGGTGTTCTTCCTGCCGCGTCGCCGGGTGACCATGCAGATCCAGGTCGTCCCGCGCGACGAGTTGCCCGACGCGACGCGCGAGCAACTGAACCCGTTCCTGGAAGAGTGGTACAACGCGGATGGCCCCGAAACGCCAACCTTTGTCCCCTACCACTTCCTGTCGCGGCGGCGAGATTACGACTTTCCCAGCTATCGGCGGCAGTTGGACATCGATTTCGATCAGATCCGTTCTGCCACTCGGCAAGCCGTCAACGAGATGGTCGAAGAGCACCTGCAGCGGCCACTGAATGACAGCGAGCGCGACCCGACGACCTCGCTGGATCGCTTGGGCTTGGACAGCTTGGACCGAATGGACGTGGCCTTGGACATCGAGCAGCGATTTGGATTTCGATCGGATCGCGTCGCGGCGACCTTGGGCGAATTATGGGCGTTGGCCGAAGGGATGCTGACAGGCGACGGCAGCGGTTCCGAAGCCGTCCCGTCGCTTTGGACACGCGCTCATTCGGGCGACGATCGAGCGATTTGTTTGGACGACACCATGGGACGAGCCTTCGTCCAACGCGTCCGGGCACATCCGAACGACGTGGCGGTCGCCGATCGTCTGTCGGGTGTGTTGACCTATCGTCGCATGTTGGTCGGAGCGTCGCTGATGAGCAAGCGATTCTCACGGCTGGACGGCGACGCGATCGGCGTGCTCTTGCCCTCGTCGGTGGCGGCGGACGTGGTCTTCTTCGCCTTGCATCTGTCGGGCAAGCTGCCGGTCATGCTGAATTGGACCACGGGACCGGCTCACTTGGACCACGCGATCCAAGCGATGAAGATCCGCCACGTGATCAGCTCGCGGCGCTTCATCGATCGCTTGGGGATCGAGATCGAAGGGGTGGACTTCGTGCTGCTGGAAGATCTGCGAGCGGGGATCGGCCGATGGGAAGCCGCGATGACATTGGCCCGCACCTACCTGCGCCTCGGCTCGTTCCTGCACGACGTGCCGGCGGTCGACGAGGACGATCCGGCGGTCGTGCTGTTTACTTCCGGTTCGGAAGCCGCTCCCAAAGCCGTCCCGTTGTCTCACGCCAATCTGCGAGCCAACATCGGCAGCGGCATCCAAGCGTTGGGGTTCACGCGGCAGGACGTCCTGCTGGGTTTCCTGCCTCCGTTTCACAGTTTCGGGCTGGCCGGCAACCTGGTGTGCCCGGTGCTGACGGGCATCCGTGTGGTCCACCACGCGGACCCCACCGACGCTCGTGGTCTGGTCCGGACGATCGCCGAGTACGGCGTCTCGCTGTTGTTTACCACGCCGACTTTCTTGGGTTACATGTTGTCTCGCGCTACCACGGAAGACTTCCGCACGTTGCGGATCGTCGTCACCGGCGCGGAGAAGTGCCCCGAAAGCGTTCGCGAAAACTGCGCCCGTCTGGCGCCTCAGGCCGCCGTGTTGGAAGGCTACGGGATCACCGAATGCTCGCCCGTCGTTTCGGTCGGTCGGCCGGGGAAGGAGAAACCGGGCACCGTCGGTCAGCCGCTGGAGGGCGTCCGGGCATGCGTCGTCGATCCCGACACACACCAGCCGCTGCCGACCGGGCAGACCGGCTTGCTGTTGGTCGCCGGTCCGACGATCTTTCGCGGTTACTTGAACCACTCCGGTCCCGATCCCTTTGTCGACTTGGATGGCGACCGTTGGTACAACACGGGGGACTTGGTAAAGTTGGATGACCAGCAGTTCATCCATTTTCAAGGACGGCTGAAGCGGTTCCTGAAGGCCGGCGGCGAGATGATCTCGCTGCCCGCTCTGGAAGATCCGCTGGCCCGCCGCTATCCGTCCACCGAGGACGGTCCGCAGGTGGCGGTCGAGGGCGTCGAGACGCCGGATGGTCGTCGGATCGTCCTGTTCAGCACCCAGCCGATTTCCCTGAAAGACGCCAACGCGGTGCTGTCCGAAGCCGGGTTCCGAGGCGTCATGCGCTTGGACGAAACTCGGCAAATCGATCGCATTCCCGTGTTGGGCACCGGCAAGACAGATTACAAGGTGCTCCGTCAACAAATTGCCAAGAACGAAGGATCGGCAAAGCAGTAGCTGAGCGGAATGGCGCTAGCCACCGGTTCTCGACGCCACCGGCGGCTAGCGCCGTGCCGCTCACTAATCACGACCCCAAGATTTCGCCTGGACAATGCGCTAGCCACCGTTTC
>SKKK01000129.1 GCA_007121535.1 Planctomycetaceae bacterium
GGCTGCAAGACGACGCGAACGTCCTGCGCATCGGCGTCTCCGACGTTCTCGATCCGTGCCCGCACCACGGCTCGCTGACCCGCTCGGTCGCGATCCTCTTCGATCCGGATCGCGCCCATCTGCAGGATGACCCCGACCCGATCGACGTAAGCAAAGTCGTCCAGGATCAATTCGCCGGCCGTCCCGACGATCCGGGATGCCACTTGCACCCAACGCACGTCCGGGTTTGTGGTAAAGTCGAACTTCAGTCGGCCGCGATGCCATTGCCCGTCCCCGATGTGATCCTCCGGCACCGTGAATCGAGCGCGCGGCGAACCGGTGCCTTCGAGCCCTTTGGCGTTCATCGGGATCGCATAAACGCACAGATCGGCATTCTCGGCGGATACGGCCTTGTACCAGAACTCCAACCCGCCGCGACGCATCTCGAGCATCGCGCCGCCCTGGCCCGTTCCCAACCGACCGGCGCGGTTCAAGCCGGTTTCCCGGTCAGCCGTTTCGGCCGTGCGAAGCAACCGGACCGCGTGACTGCCGGTCCGGGCCTCCGAAACGACCTCGACCTGTGAACCGACCGGAGCCCAATCGACGGGAAACCCGTCCGGACCAAGCTGTTCGAAGGAGCCGTTCGTACACGGATTCGCGGCATGCACCAGCGGTGTCGTGACGAATACAAGCCAGGTGAAGATAACAAAACGTCGCATGAGTCCGTTCTCCGACGGAAAGGTAGGTGGGCGATCGAGACCGATCGCAGTTTGCCCCAGGATAAGTCGTTATCCTACGCTGCAAATGCTAGTCTTCGCAAGCGTAGAAAATGGCCCAACGGCATTAAGCCAGCGATATTGAGCGAACGGGGAAAGACAGGAAAAGAATAGGGCCTTGCGCGAAGGCTGTTCCGCATGAAACCCGGCAATCCACGCAAGGCTCTGTCTTCACACACAGCGGTCTTGTCGACACAGTCGTCTCGATCGGAACCGTGATCAGACGACCTTCGACGTGCAAAGCCGGACGTCGATATCCGTCTGCTCGTTCATGGAAGCTCGGGCTAGTGCGTTTCTAGCCGAAAAATGCGGATTGTGAGCGGCACGGCGCTAGCCGCCGGTTCTGGACGCCGGTTGTGGACGCCACCGGCGGCTAGCCCCGTGCCGCTCACTCATCGCGACCCCAAGATTTCGCCTGGACAACGCACTAGCCGCCCGCCGAGGGACCGACGTAACGGTCGCTGCCGAAGCCTAAAATCGGAATGAATACGAATCCCAACAACCACAAGCCCACGCCGAAAACCTCCGTCTTCCCAAACGATTTGGCCAAGTCGATGGCGACGATCAAGCTGATGACAATGTTCACACACGGAATGAAGATCAGCACGATCCACCATATCGGTCGTCCGATGATCTCCAGCAAGACAATGCCGTTGTAGATCGGAATAATCGCCGCCCACCCCGGTTTTCCTGCTTTTTCAAAGACCTTCCAGGCGCCCGCAAAAATTGCGACGAAAAACGCCAACTGGATCAACATAACCAGCATGCCGAACACTGCGGGCACTGTGTCGTTTTGGGCCAAGAACCACATCGCTTGTTTCCTTTCGATCACAAGGAATCTGTCGGCTGACAACACCCAACGCCGTTCGCAAGACGTTGCGAACTTTGGAATAGATCGACGCTGGAGTGCTCATCATTTCGAATGATTTTGCTTCAAGGCATCTCGTTTGTCTAGTCTTTGTCAGAAAAGGGAGCTGACCCTTTCCTGGCACACTCATCGCCGGTGATTGACAAAACGTCGTCGACCGCCCTAACTTAGAGGCCGTAACGAAACGGTTCGGCGCGGGTCTCCGGTTCGGCGCGGGTCTCTGACCCCGCCGAGACCGCCGACCGTAGGTCTCCCGGACCAGTTTCGTTACCGCCACTTAGGCGTGCGACGGAAGACGTCACCATCCGCTAATGTTCACAGATCAAGAGGAGTCGACCCGATGACCGATCGTGTTTGCCGTTGGGGCATTCTTGGCGCCGCGCTGATCGCGCACAAGAATTGGAAAGCTATCCGCAATGCGTCCGCCTGCGAACTGGGGGCGGTCGCCAGCCGGGATCTATCGCGAGCCGAACAATTCGTTGACCGATGTCAGGCCGATGCGCCGTTCGCTCAGAAGCCGCGCGCACTGGGCAGCTACGAAGAACTCTTGGCCGACCCGTCGATCGACGCTGTCTACCTGCCTCTGCCCACAGGGGCTCGCACAGCGTGGGTGATCAAAGCGGCCGAAGCCGGAAAGCATATCCTGTGCGAAAAACCGGTGGGCAAGGATGCGACCGAGGTCGGGGAGATCCTGGATGTCTGCCGCAAACACAACGTCCAGTTCATGGATGGGGTGATGTTCATGCACAGCCAACGCCTGGACGCGATCCGCCAAGTGCTGGATGATGGCCAGAGCGTCGGGCGGATCAAACGAATCACGTCCCAATTCAGCTTCGGCGGCTCGGACGAATTCCTCCAGGAGAACATCCGCATGCACAGCAACCTGGAGCCTCTGGGCTGCTTGGGAGACCTGGGCTGGTACAATCTGCGATTCACCTTGTGGATCATGCGGGAACAGTTGCCCAAAGCGGTCAGCGGGCGATTGCTGGCTCAGCAGGCCGGTCAAGGCAGTCCCGAACCGATCCCGACCGAATTCTCCGGAGAATTGCTGTACCCGGACGGAGTCAGCGCCGGCTTCTATTGTTCGTTCTTGACCGAGCATCAGCAGTGGGCCAATATCAGCGGTACCCGAGGTTACGTTCACGTGCGCGATTTCGTCCTGCCGTTTTTCGCGCCCGAACTGCGATTCGAAGTCAGCAATTCCGTCTTCAACATCCAGTGCTGCGACTTCAACATGGAGGACCACACGCGGCAGGTAGCGGTGACCGAGTACGGCAACGCAAACGCCAATGCCCAGGAATCCAGGATGTTCGAAGCGTTCGCCCGATTGGTGCTGGCCGGCCAGATCGATCCGTCCTGGGGGCAGATCAGCATGAACACGCAACGTGTCCTGGATGCCTGCCTGCGTTCGGCCCGCGCCGGTGGAGTGCAAGTCGAATTGGAGGCGTAACCGTCAGCGCCGACGAGGAATCGGTCCGACGATGCGAAGCCATGCCCCGATACGTGATCCTTTTACACAAGATGCCCGAAGACGCCGGTCGGCCGACCCACTGGGACCTGATGCTGGAAGACGGCGAAGTCCTGCTGACCTGGGCTCTGCAGGCATTCCCCGAACATGGCAAAGTGGCCCGGGTCCAGAGACTGCCCGATCATCGCCTGGCCTACCTGACCTACGAAGGCCCCGTGTCCGATCATCGCGGGTCGGTCCATCGTTGGGATCGGGGTGAATACCAGTGGATTCGACGCGACGACCATTCGCTTCATGTCCGAGTACTCGGCCAACAACTCGACGGCGAAATCCGCTGGACACACGAGCAGCAGTCGGCCGAGTTCCAGCGGATGGAGTATCAGGCTTCTGAACAACGAACACAGCAGCAGGGAGACAAATAATGGCGCATCGGTGGATTCACAGCGTCGCGATACTGATACTGTTCGTTCCGAGCCTGGTCGCCCGCGCAGACGAGTCGGTCGAGCAGCGAACGGAGAGTCGCTCGACCTGGTGCGAGGCGATCCGCCACGAATCGATCGTTCGTACCCAGCCGCGGCCGTTACGCATCCAGGTGCTGCGATACGATCTGCACGCTCCGGGTTTCGAATTGGCGGTGGTGATCGGCGACGATCCGGATGGCGACGGCCCCATCGAAGCCGTGTTGACTCACCCCCGTGCCTTGGCCCGCGACGCAGGACTGGTCGCCGCCGTCAACACGAACCCGTGGAGGATGATCCCGCCGACCACCGACGGGATCCGGACGCCGTACATCGCCGGTCTGGGTTGCGATATTTCGGGATGGGCGGTCAGTGACGGCAGGGAACAGAGCCCGCCACAAGACGGTCATTGGAACGTTTGGGTTGACGAGGACGGCCGAGTTCGAGTGGACGAAAGGCCGGAAACTCGAAGTGTTCGGCACGCAGCCGCAGGCTTTGGGGGCCTGATCCATCGCGGTAAGATTGTGGCGGCGGGCGGCCAGGCGCTGCATCCCCGCACGGCCGTCGGCATCGACCGCCTACAACGCTGGCTGATTTTGGTCGTCGTCGATGGTCGCCAAGCGAAAGTCAGCGAGGGCATGAGCCTGTGGGAGTTGGCCGAGTTGATGATGGAACTGGGTTGCTACGACGCCATCAACTTGGACGGCGGCGGCAGCACGATCATGCTGCTGGAAGACGACGAAGGCCACCTGCGACTGCAAAACCGCCCCTCGGATCGCACGGGGCCGCGCCCCATCCCCGTCATGCTCGGAATCCGCCGTCAAGACGACACGGAAGGCACAAGATGAACGCGACACCAACTGTCGTCACATTGACGACAGTTGCGGCTACTTGGACGACACGTCCGTCCGCAACGTTCATCCAGCTTGCGGTTCGGATACCGAGTTCCAAAATAGAGATAAATCGTTGCATACCATAGGTTTTCGTCGACAAGTCTTCGGCGAGAAGTACGTCATTCCAGGTTCGGCACCGACGTTGCACTCGTCTCAAAGCATGCTTGGTGAATTCAAACAGATGCTTCAAGGTAGAGGAGATTTGGCCATGACTCGATTGCCCGTGCTCGTACTGACAACGTTCGCTTTCCTCGGAATCTTTGCCTGTGCGGCCCCCGCCTCGGCACGCCACCAAAGCGCAAGCATCCGACAGCAACGGGACAGAGAGCTTGAAGCCGTGAGACATTCAACCAGGCACGCCCAAGAAGAACTGCGGCACTGGTACCAATCGCAACGCAATGCACTCCGAGCCGATTTCGAATGTGCCAGAAGACGCCTCCACGGCCGTGCCTGGAGCGATTACGTCCGAGGATA
>SKKK01000508.1 GCA_007121535.1 Planctomycetaceae bacterium
CAGCCTATGAGCCCAACAAGGAGGCGAATGACGTGTATTTGATGTACGTGGACGAAAGTGGCGACTGCGGAATGCCCGCGGATGGATCGCCCTCGAATCTGTTCTGCCTGTCGGGCGTGGTCATTCACGAATTGGCCTGGCGCGACACCATCGCAGAACTGCTTCGTTTTCGTCGTTGGCTAAAAGGCAGATACAGGCTTGGGTGTCGTGCGCCTGTGAATTTGCGCAAAAGATGGGGCCCTTGCGGGCCCTGGTGGATCCTACTACTCAGACTTTCCTGAGGGTCAGATGTAACAGACCATCTTGCTTGGAGCAAGCACAAGAACGGAGATTCGCCAAGGATTCCTTGTGAAACGTCACCTCGAACGCTTACCTGGACTGCCAGTCCACGGCCAACAAGTCGGAATGGGGCCTATTTGGCGGTCAGCAGGTCACCGGACGAGCCGTTTTTGCTTGGGCCAACGGCGGAGTGCAGCTTGTATCGAGGAATTCAAACGGGGCAGAATGAACTCTGCTGTACAGGGGATTTTGGGCGAGGTTCGGAGGTCGAAGAGCATGGCGAAGGTTCCTGGTCAACCGGGTGGCGAGTTGGTTTTGTACCAGACGGAGGACGGGCGGACTCGGATCGAGTGCCGGTTTGCGAACGAGACGTTGTGGCTGAGTCAAGCGTTGATCGCCGAACTATTCCAGGTGACGGTTCCGACCGTCAACGAACATCTGCGAAACCTTTATAACGAGGGGGAACTGGCATCGGAGGCAACTATTCGGAAATTCCGAATAGTTCGCCGCGAGGGAACGCGAGAGGTGGCGCGGGAGATCGAGCATTACAACCTGGACGCTGTTCTGGCCGTAGGATACCGCGTCCGCTCGGCGCGCGGCACCCAATTCCGCCGCTGGGCTACGGAACGGCTGAGCGAGTACCTCGTTAAGGGGTTCGTGATGGACGATCAGCGGCTGAAGAACCCCCCAATCAAGGGTTTCGCCGTACCGGACTACTTCGACGAACTGCTCGAACGCATCCGCGACATCCGGGCCAGCGAACGGCGGATGTATCTGCGGGTGCGGGAGATCTTCGCCTTGGCCGGCGACTACGACCCGACGCTCCCAGAAACGACCGTGTTCTTCCAGACGATCCAGAACAAGCTACATTTCGCGGCGACCGGCAAAACCGCAGCAGAATTGATCGCCCAGCGCGCCGACCACGCGCAACCCAATATGGGATTGACCGCCTGGAAGGGTGGTGTCGTCCGCAAAGCCGACGTAACCATCGCCAAGAATTACCTGAACGAGGACGAAATCAGCGAACTGAACCGCATCGTGACCATGTGGTTGGACTTCGCCGAGGACCAGGCGCGCCGCCGCAAGCAGGTGTTCCTGAAGGACTGGGAGACGAAACTGGACGAATTCCTGAAATTCAACGAACGCGCTGTATTGGGTCACAAGGGAAAGATCAGCAAGGACGAAGCCGATGCCCGAGCCCAGGCCGAATACGAGCAGTTCGCCGCCCGCCGCCGCGCATTGCTCGAAGCCGAAGCCGAACGCAATCCATTCGAATCCCTGGAAGATGCTGCCAAACAGCTACCGATGAAACCCGATCAAGAGGAACCCACCTCGTGATACCGCAAGGCAAATCATCGCTCGGTCAATTCTCTCCACGCCGTGGAGAGAATCCGCCCTCCACTTTCGGCGCATCTGAAAACGCCACCCACCGTGTAGCAAATTATCTCACCAACACCCTCCACGCGCAACGATCTGCTAACTGCTAACTCTCTAACTCCTAGATTCTCCCCCTCCCCCATGAAGCTGCACTTCGAACCCAACCTGGACTACCAGCACGCGGCCATCGAGTCGGCGTGCAATCCGTTCCGCGAATCAACTATCCGGAAATCCTGGATAGTTCGCCGGGCGGGAATTGCGTTGGATTGCCCGAGACCAAGCAAGGCCGGGGGCTTGTAAGCCATGCGGACGCCCAAGCAGCCCAAAATCTACCACATTTGCCACGTGGATCGTCTCGCGTCCATCATCACGGATGGCTGCCTTTGGTGCGATGCGAAAATCGTACATCGCGACCGAACGGGAACGGCTATCGGCAATGCAGTCCATCAAGGCTCGGCGCATGACAAGACTGACCCTCGCAAGCCATCCTGGTCTACATGTGGGTGATTGCGTGCCGTTCTATTTCTGCCCGCGGTCGGTGATGCTTTACCTGCTTCACCAAGCCAATCACCCGGAGCTGGAATACCGGGGAGGGCAGGAGCCCGTCGTTCATCTGGAGGCAGATCTGATGGCCGCGGTCGGGTGGGCGAACGCAAGCCAGCGGCGTTGGGCGTTCACGCTCTCCAATGCGGGGGCATTCTACTTCGAGGATCGCGCCGACCTCGCGCAGTTGCACGAACTCGATTGGGACGCGATCATGGCCAAGCAGTGGAGTGGCATTGGGATCGACGCTCGAATCAAAGAGGGAAAGCAAGCCGAGTTCCTCGTCGAAAACAGCTTCCCCTGGAAGTTGATCGAACGTATTGGCGTGCGTTCCCAGGCCATGTACCGACAGGTGGGCGCCGTCTTGGCTGCCAGCGGCCACCAACCCCGTGTCAGCATCGAAGCAAGTTGGTACTATTGATTGGAAGGAAAACCGATCGTGATCGAATACACCAGCGGTGACATTCTGAAGGACGAATCCGAGGCCGTCGTCAATACCGTGAACTGCGTGGGTGTGATGGGGCGCGGGATCGCGCTGCAATTCAAAAAGGCTTGGCCCGAAAACTTCAGGGCGTACAAGGCGGCGTGCAACCGCCAAGAAGTTCGGCCGGGGACAGTGTTCGTTTTCGATACCGGCTGTCTGACACCACCCCGCTATATCATTAATTTTCCGACCAAGCGGCATTGGCGGAGCCAGAGCAAGATAGAGGACATCGAGACAGGCTTATTGGCCTTGGTGGAGGAGATCCGAGCCCGTCGCATCCGTTCGATCGCTTTGCCACCCTTGGGCAGTGGGCTGGGCGGCTTGGATTGGCCCCAGGTTCGCGAGCGCATTGCGCAAGCTTTGTCGGCACTTCCCGAGGTTCACGTGCGGGTCTACGAGCCCAAAGGGGCACCGGACGCGGACAAGATGCGTCCCGCTGGCGCTGTGCCGCAGATGACCTCCGGCCGTGCCGCTCTGATAGGGTTGATGCAGCGTTATTTGCAAGGCATGCTCGACCCGTTTATCTCACTGCTTGAAGTGCATAAATTGATGTACTTTATGCAAGAGGCCGGCGAGCCGCTACGATTGAAGTACGTACCGGCACCCTATGGGCCGTACGCGGAGAACCTGCGCCACGTATTGCACGCGATTGAGGGCCACTACCTGTCTGGCTATGCCGACGGGGGCGATTCGCCTGATAAACAATTAGCGCTGGCTCCCGGCGCGGTCGAGCAGGCGAATGCCTTTCTGAAGACGCACATCGCTACCCGTGACCGCTTCGAGCGAGTTGGTAGACTGGTGGAAGGTTTCGAATCGCCTTTCGGTATGGAGCTTTTGTCCACGGCGCACTGGATACTGAGCCGGGACATGGCCCGGCACGGCTTGGAGCAAGTTGTCGAGAAAATGTATGCCTGGAGTCCGCGAAAACGACAGTTCACGCCGCGACAGATCGAGATCGCAGTCCATGTCCTGACACGACAGGGGTGGAATGTTGCCGTAGAAGGCACCACAAAGTCATGAAACTCCACTTTGAACCAAACCTCGATTACCAGCACGCGGCGATCGAGTCGGTGTGCGATCTGTTTCGCGGCCAGGAGATCTGCCGGACGGAATTCACTGTGACGCAGACCTTTGGCCGGCGGCAGATAGCGTTGACCGGCATGGAAAGCGACCTGGGCATCGGCAACCGGCTGCAATTGCTGGACGACGAGATCGTCGCCAACCTGAACGATATCCAACTGCGCAACGGACTGGCCCCCTCCAGCACGCTGGCCTCCGGCGATTTCACCGTCGAAATGGAGACGGGCACGGGCAAGACCTACGTCTACCTGCGGACGATTTTCGAGCTGAACAAGCGGTACGGCTTTACCAAATTCGTGATCGTCGTGCCGTCCGTGGCGATCAAGGAGGGCGTGTACAAGACGCTGCAAATCACCGAGGACCACTTCCGCACGCTGTACGCCAACGTGCCGTTCGAGTATTTCCTGTACGACTCGTCCAAGCTGGGCCAAGTCCGCAACTTCGCCACCAGCCCGCATATCCAGATCATGGTCGTGACGGTCGGGGCGATCAACAAGAAGGACGTGAACAACCTGTACAAGGACAGCGAGAAGACGGGCGGCGAGAAGCCCATCGACTTGATCAAGGCCACCCGGCCCGTGCTGATCGTGGACGAACCGCAGAGCGTGGACGGGGGGCTCCAGGGGCAGGGCAAACAGGCGCTGGGGGCGATGAATCCACTCTGCACGCTGCGTTACTCGGCCACCCACGTGGACAAGCACCACATGCTTTACCGGTTGGACGCGGTGGACGCCTACGAACGCAAGCTGGTCAAGCAGATCGAGGTTGCGTCGCTGCTGGTCGAGGGCGGGCACAACAAGGCGTACATCAAGCTGCTGGACACCAGCAACAAGCGGGGACGGTTGCTGTGGAGTGCTCAGGTGGAATTGGATGTCCAGCGGGGTGCGCATGTCCGCCGCGAGACGGTGACGGTCCAACCGGGCGACGACTTGGAGCAGATCACCGGCCGGGCCGTGTATGCCGATTGCCTGGTCCAGAATATCGGCTGCAAGAAGGGTGACGAGTACCTGGAGTTGAGCCACCTGGAAAAGCCGCTGCGGATCGGCGAAGCGGTGGGCGACGTGGATGCCGACGCGATGAAGCGACTGATGATCCGCCGCACGATCGAAGAACACCTGGACAAGGAGATCCGTCTAGCGCCCCACGGGATC
>SKKK01000246.1 GCA_007121535.1 Planctomycetaceae bacterium
GGTGCAAGTAGCGCCAAATTCGTTCCACTTCGGTACCGTTCCAGGTACTTGCCGCGGACTCCGCCCTTGAGTTCATCCGGATGATACTCGGGACGGAGATCGTCATCCTCGCCAGTCGTCTTATCCCTCTTCATAGATTTTCCTCTCCCGTCGTGTGGCGACACGAGCGCTAATCATTCGGTTTCGATCGCCGCGATCGGTGTGGGACGCGATCAGCAGGCGACCATCCGTCGAGTACCCGAACGTCAGGTACCGGTCCTCGTCGTCGGAATGCCCTGGATCATGGAAGGTGATGGCCAAGGGATCCCCGAACACCGTGGCTGCTTCACTGAACGCAACCCGGTGCTTCGACAAATTTCGCGCTGCTTTGTCTGGGTCCCACTCGAATTCCATTTCTTGAGCCTACCGCGCCGGTCAGGACCGAGCAAGCCGCAAGGTGTGACCGGCCGGGGCGCTTGGGCCGACCAGACCGGGCATCTTTCGGCCTCGGCCACCCGCGCGACAGTCTGGGAGGCGAAACGGTACCGCCGTGCCGGCCCGAACGACCGCGGTAACCGGGCCGTGCCGAACGGCCAAGCTTATTCGCTGGTACTGCGTCTACCACCGTGTCGAATACCTGCGAAGTAAGATCCAACCGATAGCAACAAGAGAAGGGACGAAAGCAAAATAAAGGAAATGGGATCTGCCGGACTAAACACAAAGCCAAGCCCTAGTGATACCAACACAATTACAAGCAACGTGGGGATGCTCGGACCTACGGGCCGTTCAGGCGATTCTGGCATGCGATTGGGTTCGAAGTCTTCGTTCATTCTCAATCCCAACGACTGCGATCACGCGGCGGGGAGTGGATGGTGTCCCGCTCGCGTGCATCGCTTGGATACGATCTTCGGTCGCCCGCAGGTAACGCCCCGCCGTGCCATTCGACCGACGGTTGCCCTGCGGGTGGTGATCTGTTTTTACGTCGCCATCATGATACACGGTGGCCGGGCACAAGGCCAGTAGGCAATACCATCATCCTGAATCTGGCGCGCGAGGATGTTCGGTTTCGGCGCCGTCGACGAGCGTCCGGTTCGGTCCATGAGGGCGGAGTTTGGATCGTTACGTTCCCGATCATACGGACGGCGCGTGATTCAACGACTTCCAAGACTCGGATCGCATTCCGAGGCACGCAGTGGTCACGGTCGATCACCTGCCGTCGGCGGCCGTCCCCACCGATCATTCCAGGTCCGTCGTAGCGCAACGGTTCAGATGCCCACGGCTTGTCCGTGGGAGTTTCACGCTCATGGCTACCTCGCCGGCACCCCGGTTCCCTGTGAGGATGCCCACGGCTTGCCCGTGGGAGTTTCACGTTCGGTGCTCGGACCACGCGCGGCCCCAGCGAAGAACGTAACCGTCCCACGGGCAAGCCGTGGGCATTGTCCCATGCACGCCAAGCAACACGCCGTGTAGCGGCCAATCTCCGCTCGATCTTCTAATATCCCGGCCTGTTCGAATCGTAACCGGACCGATCACGCGGGCGGCGACGTTCGATTGTCCTTTCGGAATCCGGCCGACTCCACCGCTTCCGTGGATCGGCTGTTTATCGGGCATTATTACGTAATACGCCGAGAACCCTCAGTACATGAACTGTTTTGCGTCAGTGTCTACGAACGAATACAGCGCCGACGCAATCTTGACTTTCTCATCGACCTGAGCGCATCGATGATGTAAATGCGAACAAGCCGGTTGGGCTCCTCTTTCAGACGGGCCACTCGATGGATTCCTCAACCGTTTTGGCAGCCTGAGGAGGCGTTTGTTGCGTGGCACTTCCAGACCGCGAATTCGCTCGGTCGCAGCCGACCAACAGGAAGTTCAGTAGCACGATGCAAGCAGTGGATCTCACGTTCAACCCGATAACGACCCCGATCACGCGGGCGGCGCGCCTGGTCAAGGTTGCCCATGTGATCGGGCAAGACGTCTTCGCCGCGCACCTGCAAGACACTGGGACCCGTCTTGTGTGTCAAGGCCAGAAGCGTGCCAAAGTCCAGGTCGTGCGTGAACACCATATACCCATTTGATTCCGCCCAATCCATGATGCTTCGATCGGTCGCGCGCATCGCCAACAGCGGACCAGTGGGCTGACGACCAACCGGCGTTTTGCAGCAGCGGAACCCAATCGGGTGACAGATTCATGTCGATCAGAATCTTGATGCTCATGCGACCGGCAGGGAGACCTCGCGTTCTTCGACTCGCCATGCCGCATAGGCCAACGCCTGGTCAATGTCTTCCGGCTCCAGATACGGGTAGGCCTTCAGGATTTCGTCGCGTGAGCGACCGACGGCCAGCAAACCGATGACCATTCCAACCGTGACTCGCAAACCGCGAATACATGGCTTTCCCCCCATTACGGCCGGATCGAGCGTGATGCGATTCATATCTTTCATGGATTGACCTTTTTCCAACGACGATCGTTAGCCATCTTGTTTAGTACGATTCGTTGTTTGGGATCTACAGCCATGATTCAAGCGGGATAACTATTTATTTAGCCCGCGCGCCGGATGGCGTTATTTTACGGGGCGCGTGCCGGATATCGTGCAGGCACTTGGATGGCATTAGAGCAGGTAACGGGTTTGGTGTCAATCACTTGCGGCAAAAGGTCTCTGGCAGGGCGGCGGGTTATTCGGGCGGCTGAGTGTCAAATGACGCGCGGGACTCGGCGGGGTCAGAGACCCGCGCCGAACGCGGTGGTCGATGGTTTCGGCGCGGGGCTTGGACCCGCGCCGAACGAGGTGGGCGACGGTCAGTCGTCTACTTCCGCATCGTCCCGATCGGCATCGTCCTCATCGGCATCGTCCTGCGGCAAAACGGGCGGTTCCGTTTCTTCCGGATGCAGCGGGGCGGTGGGGACCGGCGGGGCAACGGGAGTCGGTCTGGGAAGGAACGGCTGGATGGCCCGATTGTAGACCTGGATCGCCGATCCGACCGTGGCGACCAACAAGGCCAATACCAGCAGGATGTTAAACACCAATCGACGGATCCCATGACCAACAGCATCACCGATGTACGAGCGTTTGTTGCTCATGATCAAGATCGCCAAGTAAGCGATGGGCAACATCGTAAAGCAGACGGCCGATGCGGCCACGGGGAACCAGATGGGCAACGAAGCCACAACGCCGGTGATCCCGATGGCGGGTGTCAAAGCAAACAACCGAAACCGCTTCTTGGTCTGCTCCAATCCCAGCATCTCGCAGAAGGTGAACCCGCACACCACCATGTGCGTGCTGATCGCACCGCACGTCATCCCGATCAACCCCAGATTGAAGATGATCCGCCCTGCATTGGCGCCCACGACGTCGCTGAGCGCTTTGGCCGCATCCAGCGGTCGGATGGTGGTGTTCACTACGTCGGAACCGTCGTAAACGCCGCCGACCTTCATCCCGATGATGACCAGCGAAGTGACCATCACAAACGGCAGGAACATGGTCATCCCCAGGTCCCAGCGAGCCAGCTTGCGATGCGCCTTGCCCCAACCCTTCTTCAGCAGCGAGTAGGGGTACAGGAACGTCATGTTGATGCCTACCGCAGCCCCCAACATGCCCAATACTTGCGTGATCGCATCCGTATTCAGGCTGCCGTCGGCTGCCCATAGGTTCGGAATGCCGTACCAACCGATAAATCCCTTGAAAATCTCGTCGATTTCTGCCACCACGATGTTCGCGCGGGCTACCACCACGATGCCGAACATGAGAATGACCATCGCGATACAGCCACGAAGAAACCACTCGTAGATGCGTACCCCGGTGGAACCGCCTCCGTAGTTAAAGGTGGTGACGACATTGATGCCCAGGATCAGGGCACCCACAGCGAGACTGAGCATCAACCCAGCCGTGGTGAATCCCAATCCCAGAAACGTTGTCTGTTGCGTGGTCGCGTGCAACTCGGCCCGAGCCTGAGCGATCACGGCAGGATCCAGCGTCCGTTGGGCTTCGGCGACGGTCTCCCGAGCGGACAGCACCTCGTCCGGCACCGTCAAGAAACCAGCCATTTCCCCCATGTCACGAGCAGCACTCGCCGCTAACCCATATTGGGGGAAGTGCCAGATGACCGATGCCATGATGGTTCCCACCGCCCAGAGGATCACCAGCCATTTGCCGATTTCACGGCCAAACGACTTGTAGGGCCGTTCGCCGCTGGTCAGCACCACGTTACTGAGCGCCGACAGCATCATCACGCCCAAAAACATGGCGACCGGTTGGACCCACAGCAACTTGTAGCCGAACGAAGCACCGGCGATCACCGACGCGGCGGCACTTCCGGCACCCAAGGTCATGGCACTTTGCAGTAGGCCAGGACCCGTCCGTTTGATGTATCCGGTCGCCCGTGGCACGAACGGCAACTGCTCGAGTGCCAGCAGTTCCTGAACTTCCGCTTCGAGTTTCGAGCTACCTGCACTTCCGCCAGATTCTTTTTCAGACATCGATTCTCTCCATGTACGTGGTGGGAATGGAAGTCACAGTTTGGGATATTTTCGCGTCGAGTTCAACCACCGAATGCAAATCGAGAAGATTTTCGACTTTCCCCGACCATGCTTGACCCATGCCGCCTGGCTGGTGAATAATCTAAGTTTTCCCCAACCCCCATTTCCCGCCGGAGGCCTGCGATGCGAAGTTCTTCCCCCTTGATGATGATTCTCGTCTGCACGGCGATGGGACTGGCTGCCTGCGGTCGATCCGCTTTCGCCCAGACCCGTTTGGAAATCACCGTGCCTGCCGTCGCTGAAGATCTGTGCTTGTCGATCCCGGCGGAAAGACCGGACGCAGAAGGCGTCCTGGTGGATCAAGACGCCCCGGACAGACGGTTCTTGATTCAGTGGGCGCCCGGTATCGCCCAGGACGGAACGCCCACCGAGGACCACGTGCTGTTGACACGGA
>SKKK01000674.1 GCA_007121535.1 Planctomycetaceae bacterium
CTTCGCCGCCGCGCCCGAGATGGCCGACTTCCTTATGGACCGATTCACCGACTTCTACGAGGCCTTTTTCGACCGCATGTTCTCGGCCGCGCCAGGGCGGATCGACCTGATGCGCATCGCCGACGACCTGGGCACGCAGCACGGGCTGCTGCTGAGCCCGGCGCATTTCGACCGGTTTTTCGCCCCGCGCCTGCGCCGGCTGATCGACATGGCCCACAGCCATGGAGTGAAGGTGATGTTCCACTCATGCGGGGCGATCGTGCCGTTTATCGCGCGGATCATCGCGTTGGGGGTCGACGTGCTCGACCCGATCCAAGTGGCCGCCGACGGCATGGACCCGGCCGAGATCAAGGAGCGGTTCGGCGGAAGCATTTGCCTGCACGGGGCCATCGACACCCAGCACGTGCTGCCCCGCGGCACGCCCGACGACGTTGCCCGGACTACCCGCCAGATGATCCGCATCCTCGGCTGCGGCGGCGGATACATCGTCGCCCCCAGCCACGTGCTGCAAACCGACGTGCCGACGGCGAACATCGTGGCCCTGTACGACGCGGCGAGAAGGGACTAAGATGTAACGATGCTCGACGCACTCGAACGATTGCTGGACCACCTTAGCAGCGCGATCGATGCGCGGCGGCAGGCCGACGTGGAACGGCGGCACCGGCGGGCGCTGGCCGGCGAGCCGGTCGATCGGCTGCCGCTGGTGGTCGCGTGCCCTTTGCCCCCCGACGCGCGGTTCAAGCCGTTGCCGTACCGCGAGGCGTTCACCGACCCCGAGAAGATGCTGTACAACGAACTGGTGCATGCGTTCGATACGAGCATCGCCTTGCGGGACCGGCTTTCGGACGACCTGCCGCTGACCGTTCGGGCGAACTTCGGCACGGTGCTCATTGCGTCGATGTTCGGGGCGAAGGTCGAGCAGCACGCCGACAATCCGCCCTGGGTGCGGCACACGGAAACGGGCATCCGGCCGGCCGCCGTGGCAAACGGCGGGCCGCCCGAGTTCTCGTGCGGCCTGCTCCCCCGCGTGGTGGAAACCATGGAGTTCTATCACGCCACACTTCGCCGTCGGCCGGAGTTGGACGAGCAGGTGCACGTCGTGCTTCCCGACTTGCAGGGGCCGCTGGACAACCTGGGCCTGATCTGCGGCAGCGGCTTGCTGCTGGACCTTGCGGCTGCGCCTCGGGAAGTCGAAACGGCACTGGCGGCGATGGCCGAGGCGCAGATTGCGGTCGCTCGCCGGCTGGCTCCGCTGGTTCGCGACGGCCCGCCGGGTTACTCGCACCAGCATGGGGTGATGATCCGAGGCAACGTCCTGCTGCGCGTCGATTCGGCCGTGATGATTTCGCCGCAAATGTACCGCGAGCAAGTAGCCCCGCACGACGAGCGGGTGCTTTCCGAGCTGGGCGGCGGCGTCCACTGCTGCGGCCGGCTGGCGCACATTGCCGATGAGTTACTGCGGTTGCCCTCGATCGCGTGCCTCGACCTGGGCCAGTCGGAATTGAACGACGTCGATGCGATCTACGCCGCCGCCCGCGCTCGGAACATCGCCGTAACGCGCATCGTGCCCACTGAGGAAGAGCTTGCCACCGGCCGGATTCACGAGCGGTTTCCAACGGGGGTCAACTTGGTATATCGTGCGGGCAGTTTCGCGGAGGCTACCCGCCTTGCCGCGCGGCACGCCGCAAAGCCCCCACTGCCCGTGGCTCCATGACACCACGCCAGCGCTCGAGACGGGCGTCGAGGTGCTCGACCCGCTCCGGGTCGAGGCCGCCGGCATGGCGCCAGCCGAGTTGAAAGCCGAGTTCGGCGACCGCGTCTGCTTTTCGGGCGGCGTGGACGGCAGAACCTGTTGCCTCAGGGTAAGCCCGACGAAGTTCGGGCGGGGGTCCATCGTCTGTTGGACGTCCTGGCCCCGCGCGGCGGTTTTTTCCCGGGCCCCACGCACAGTTTTCAGGATGACATTCCCACCGAGAGCTACTTGTACGCGGCCATCGGAATCGCCGTATGTTTTGCGATTGGCTACACGTTGAGCCTGCTGGTGCCGCTGAAGCAGAAATCGCTGGCAGGACTGACCATCTACAGATCATTAGCTATGGGCCGCGGGTACTGCCGCGGACGAGCAGCCGCCTGAAGGGGCGCCAAAAACGGCCGCGGGCCTGCCTGCAGAAGCCGGGCTGGAACCGTTTCTGGGCGAGCCGCAGTTCGACGTGCAGCAGGTCTTTGAGGGCGAGCGGTTCCCCAACGTTGTGGTGACCACCGATGGCACCGTCCTGGCCACGTGGGGCAGGACCCGTTACGTCGTCCGCCGCAGCGAGGACGGCGGTGTGAGTTGGGGGCCGGAGATTACCGTGTCAGACGGTATTGCGGGTTGGGGGCATGGCGGTAGCGAGGATAGGTGCCACCCATCTATTGGTCATAATACCCGCCAGGACGAAGCGGACACTACTTACCGCCCGTAGTAAGTAGCAGTGCCAGCCAAAATGGTGATATAAGGCTGGCATTCTTCTTGATAGATGGATGTCACCTTCCTTGCTGCCCCTTCCTTGCTGCCAATATTATGGATGTCATCTTTCTTCCAACCGACCTTTCTTGCAGCCGCTGCCCCGACAAAATACGCGACCGGAACGCCGTATTGCCAAGCGTCCACTGTGGTTTCGTGTGCGGTCGAGCATCGGCGCACGCAAGTCCGCTTCTCGCGGTCGGAGGCTTCGATCTCGCTGTGTGCCAGTAGTAACGATTCGGCCACCCGACGCTCCGTGCAGCAGCCCGGGCGGTCGCTGCCTAGCTATCGCCCGGCTCGCTCCCTGCCCGTGCCGCCGCACTTCGCGTTTCAAGGGAACCGGCGGATGTCACTCGTTGAACCTCGCGGCAAACACGAACCAAAAACCCAGGTCGTCGTCGCGGAGGACAGGGTGCCTCCTGCTGCGGCAGGCACACCGGCAGTAGCGGGCATCGTTAGCCCAGCCACCGCCCCGGGCGACGCAGAGGCTGCCTGCTGCATCCGTAAGCTTGGCGCTGCCATCAAGCGGTGTGCCTTCGTAAGTGTTGTGCCAGACGTCCTCGCACCATTCCCAAATGTTTCCGTGCATATCGAACAGTCCCCAGCCGTTGGGCAACTTCTGCCCAGCCGGCCACGTGCGACAGGACGAATTCGATTTGTACCAGACGTATTCGCCCAGCAATTGTTCGGCGTCGCCGAACGTGTATTTTTGCTCGCTCTTTGCCCGGCAGGCATATTCCCATTCGGATTCACTGGGAAGCCGGTATCCGATGGCCTGCGGATCGAGCACGCACTGCCTATCGCCGTCGTCAGACTTGAACAAGCGTCGGATCTCGAACGGATTCTCGTCCAGGCTGACCGTGGGCGAAAAGCCGGCGGTTCCCAGCAGGCGTTGGTGTCCGTGATATCGGCATGGGTGAAGCCCATCGCCTTGGCGCGCTGCAGTTGCCGTTCGACGCTTGCGAAGGGCTCGATCAAGAGGAATACGCCGATGTTCATGAAGTTTCCTTTTGTTGGGGGTGAGCGGGAGGAGCAAAGTGGTGGCTGGAACGGGCACGGGCCGGTCCGGTGGCGTCTCACGCGCGGCGGACGGCAAGTGGACTAGCCGGAAGCGGCCCGCCGGGCGCGTTCCAACAGGTACTCGCGCGAGGTGCGTAGCGCGTCGGTCATTTCGTCCGGTTCGGGCTCGCCGTGCATGAACGGGTTCACATACCAGCGGTACTTCGCCTTGGCCAGCGCGGCCAACCAAGGCGTGAAGTCGGTCGGGCCGATACCCGGCAGTTGCCCGATGCCGGGCTGGGCTTGCCAGGCGTAGAAGAACAACAGCCGAGGTCCGCAGATGGCGATCGCTTCTTCCACCGACGCTTCGATCCGCTGCAAGTGGTACGGGGCCAGCGCGATCCCCAGCCGCGGATGCCGGGCGAAGTCCATGAAGGCTTTCAAAGAATCGAGGCTGTTCATCAGTTGGCCGCTATGGTTCTCGATGGCCAGGTGGACGTTGTGCTTCTCGGCCAGCTCCAGTTCAGGCTTCAGGCCCTCGACAAACTCCTTCATGCGAGCGGTCATTTCTTCGGGCGGATAGCGGCGCGTATTGCCGCGCACGGCCACTCCGCCGCCCATGGCCCCGATGAAATCGGCGTACTTGGCGAACCCGCCTGCATACACGGACCAGGCGTAAGGTTTCAAGCGGTTCTGTTCGAGCACCCGTTTCAGCCCGTCAGGCCCCAAGCGGTCCCGGGCGTCGTCCAGGTGCGGGCATCCCGCGTGAGGCGACCAGATGTCGATCGCTTCGAAACCCAAGGCCGCGATACGCTGGCACGCTTGTTCTATCGGCAAGCTCATGTAGTGAATCGACGAGGTGGACAACCGCATGGTCCACGGACTCGCCGGCGGTTCGGCACACAGTCGTCCGCTCACGGCACATGCGGCTGCGGCTGTTGCCGACCGGGAAAGGAAACGGCGCCGGGAAATTGAGGCGGATGCAGGGTTGGGGGTCATCGTTCCTCCAGTTCAGTGTTTGAGGTCTTCTCAGTCGGTAGGATGCGCCCGTCTTCGTAGGTTGGGACTCTGTCCCGACCGGGTCGGGTCGGAGACCCAACCTACTTTGCTTGCAGCTCCCGGGCTGGTGTCGCGAGTCGTCAATTCACACTTCCTTGGTGATGCCGGGCAGCGGAGGAGCGTAGATGCCGTCCGGGCCGGCTTGGATGGGCGCCGGGCTGTCGAAGGTCATCGCGTCGATGTTTTCGACATACTGGAACGGCGAATTCATCATCTGGCCCCACGTGACGATCGTACCGGTATGAGCAGCCGCGCGGCCCATCAGCGCCGCCAAGTTCGCCTCGCCGCCCCGCCGCGCTTCGTTGTGCGGCGTGTCGTTGCGGATAGCGTCCAGCAGCAA
>SKKK01000587.1 GCA_007121535.1 Planctomycetaceae bacterium
CAAAAAAGTATTTACCCGTGCAGTTTGAAGGATGCTGGACGATCTGTCAATGATTTTGCGACGACTCCCGATTCGATTCCTTTTAAAGGCGGTACCATAACTGGCCTGGGAGACCTAAACTCTGTCTGAAAAGGGTGCAAACCCTTTGGGGGACAGGCCCTTTGGGGGGCAACACTGAAAACCGGGAAATGCGTTGTGCCCGGAGAGGGTCAGGCTCCCCTTTTCCGACAGAGCCTGCGGTCGGCGGTTCCGGCGCGGTCAGAGACCCGCGCCGAACATTCTGGTTACGGCATCTTCGTAGAAAAGAACCTCCTGGCCGGGTGCTTATTCGATGGATTGCTTCTGCTACCCGAAGAGGGCATAATTCACGGTGCCGTTTCGGCAACGCTGCAAAATCTTGGATTTCCGGGCGGGAGCTAGGATGGACCGTCAGGAACGATTGACTTGGTGGGGCGAACTGGCGGCGGGCTGGTCAGCCGAGACTCGGTGATTCGGTTGGTCGAACGGTCGGTACGCCTTCACGGTAGGACCGGTAGCGGCCTGGCGTGGGCCGCAGCACAAATGGTCGGGGATGGACACCTTGCGACGAAGGGGCCGCCGGGACGGCGAACCGCCTGCCAAAAAAACGGTCCCAAGGGATCGGAACTCAGCGCCGTCGGCAACCGATGACGTGGCGGTCTGCGGAAGTTCGCTCGAGATGGCCGATTCGTGCATCGTCGCCCACGTCGGCCCCTCGTTGCGTCTTGTAGGACAGCGAGTTCTTGCGGTGGCGGATCGCCATCTTCAAGGCTTGCTCGCAAAGGTTGTTGTCCAACGGCACGCCCGGCACGCGAAGGAACAGCGTCAGCGGGTCCCAATGCTTGAGCAAATACTTGATGGCTTGACCCAACGAAGAATTCGGCTCGACTTTACGCTGCTCCTGTTGCTCCTGCAACCAACGGTGCAATTCGTCCATCAGCGGCGCACTGCGCCGCTGATGCAATTGCAATCGACATAGGCACTGGCGGGAGAGCGAGTTGCAAACCTAGAGCAGGAGTTTGCAGCGTTTAGGCAAGTCGTGTTTGCCCACAGCCCGTCACGAGACTGGCGTGGCACCTTTGGCATGTTCGCCAACGATCCCGGTTTTGACGAGGTACTTCGCCTCGGACGCGAATTTCGGCAGCGGGAATCTGTCGAGGAGAGCGGTGATGCTCGTTCTTGACACCGACCACTTGGGCGAGTTTCAAAAGGGTACGATTCAAATCCAGTCCGGCCATGCGGGCGGCCCCAACCTGCGAGGGTTCTGACAAGCTTTCCCAGGTCTCGTCGCTGACCCAGCAAGCTTCCACGCTTCGCAACACCTCTAAGAACCGTTCGACCAACGACCGCAAGGCCTCGACAATCTCACTGAAGCGATCGAGACCATAACCGCGAGCAAATTCCTTTTTGGCGTTATGGACGATCGCCTCGATCCGCAGCACTCGGTCGCCCTTAGGAAGTACTTTGTACACAGGACAAGTTGTGAAGAAAATAAAATTCGGACAAGCACCTTGGCGACTCCCGTCTTTGCAACGTTTTCGGCGTTTCCGCTCGAAGCCAGTCCCATCTCTTCACAACCTCGGACGATAAAACCCCCTCGTCTTGCGGGTGCTGGTGGCATCTGTTTTGCCTCACCGCTAGACCAACTTCGTCGCTAGGCTTACATTGAAGCCGAGACGTATTGGCATACTTGGCGGAGTTTTGGGTATGGAAGGCTGGGATTTAAGCCTTGAAGATAAACGAGTGGGCGAGCAGGTGCTGGGCTACCTCAATTTTTCGTCCGGCTCGCCCGATCCGCGCTTCCTGACTGGGATGGACCAGTTGTTCAGGTCGGCAGCGGCGTCGAGGACGGCGATGCCCGCTTGGAGGCAAGTGCTGGACGCACTGTTGGGTCAATTGACGCGTCTGGCGACCGAATCCGCAGCTTTTCGAGATGTCGATCAGGCTCGCGGTGTCTTGTTGCTGGTTCGCGACACCGTTTTGCCGGGTTATTTGCGGTTTCATCGCGATCTGTTGTTCCATCAGACCGAAACCACGCTGTTCAATGCTTTTTTCGTAGGCCGAGTCTGCGAAGCCGTCCTGATGCAAGGCTCGCCCTGGGACGAGCCGCAACGGATCGAGACCGGATCGATCCGGATGCTGAACGATTTCATCGGCCATCGTCCCGTCGCCGTCCTGGAATCTCAGAAGATCGAACCCTACTCGAACGAGTGGGTACGACCGGTTCCTTTATACGTCCGCGATGCGGGAACGGCCGAGGGCAAGTACAAGGAGGTGGTCGACATCGCTTTGCAGTTGTTGGCCGAAACCAGCGAACAGATCTTGTACGATGCCTGTTTTGATCTGGACCAGTTGGACGAATTGGCCTTCGATCCGCGGGCGTACGATTTCGATCATCCGGTGAACAAGCGTCCGAACTATCATTTCGGCCAGTGGGACCCCCATTGGATCGACAATCGGGGCCGCTATCGGCGGTACGTGGCGCAACAGGTGACGCTGGAAGCGTTGATGTCGCGGATCGGGACATGCTCCGACGCGATTCGAGAGGAATTGGTGGTCGAGGCGGCTGCCGTGTTGGCGGGCACCATCATCATGTCGACGGGCATCAGCGGATCGGGACCGGACACCCATGATTCCTCGGTGACCTTGTCGAATCTGTTGCCGAAGATCGCGGCTTATCGCGATCTGTTTTACGAGCGGTTGCTGGCTCGCATCCAGGGCAAGCACGGTCAGCGGTTGCGTCGCGAGGCCCGTCAACGCCGTCAGCCGTTCGGCGGGGCGCGGCAGCATTTGAACGGAGAATTGGCACGTCGTCGAGCGGCTCAACTGGAGCACGTGCATCTGGCGGCCATCTTCGCTCGCATGGGCTACGCCGAAGCGGCCACGGAACAAGCCGACGTGGTGCCGGCGGCTTCGGCGCGCATGCTGTGCCAGATCGACTGCCGATTGACCGATGGCGATCTTGCGCTGACCGAAGGCGATTTGCCTCGCGGCGCCCAACTGTTGGACGAGATCATGGACTGGATCCAGCGAGGCATCCAGTGCGGGGCGATCGTGGACCCGTGGAACATCCTGGGTTTCGATGGCAATTTCAGCCTGTTTCCGGCGATGGAGAACAGCGTTCGCGATCACCGGGTGGATGAACTCGTGACGTTGATGGAGCAGGTATTCGGGCTGTATTCGCGTTTGTGGAGCGAAGCGGCGGCCAGGAATGAAGGGGCGCTGTGCGAGCAGGTGGCGGCTCGCTTTCGAGCGACGGCCACCTGGTGGCGTCAATACGCGGCTCACGAGGTGTCCAGTGTCGAAGCGATTGACGTCGACCTCGCCTACCACTCGGCAGAGCGAGTCGCCCACGCGCTGAATCTATGGCATCAGGGCGGGGCCGCGACAGCCGACGTGGGGTTCTGGGCTCCGCATGCCGAGATGTTCGATTCGCCGAAGGCGTACGGGTTGGTGATCGCCAATCTGTTGGAGCGAGGGGGTCTGGTGACATCGATGGCCCTGATGATGCATTGGCTGGAACAGGCGTCGCGCATCGGTCTGGAAAAGGGGGATACGTCGTTCTTCGAACTGGCCGAACACTGGACCTACGAACTGCGACGGCGCGCCCAATCGGATGTCGACGAGGATCGGCCCATCGATGCCTGGAACATGATCTGCAAATTCCTGGAACGCCTGGAGGCGAATGCCGACCAGTACTGGGAGGTCCCTCGATTCGAACTGGCCGAACAACGGGGGCGTAAAGGGCGCAGCGACTTGGAGCATCTGCTGGACGATGATTTGGACGAGGACGAATCGCGGGACGAACTGTTTGCGGCCGCGTGGGAGGATGTGGTCTACAAGGACACGACCGACGATGGCATCGACAGCCAGTTGATTGAAGAAGGTCCCGTCGGGGACGATGAATTGTTTGCGGAATCCAAGCGGTTGAGCGAACGTTTGGCGTTCTTGAGCCTTGTGGCCCGGCTGTGGCAATTGGCAGTCACCTGTCCCACGGCGTCGGGCGCGACCGCGATGGATCAACAGCGGCGCGAGATCGTCGCACGTTGGATTCAGCAAGCGTTGGCGTATCGAAGTCAGCTACACGAGCTGATCGATCAGATCGCGGCCTTTCGCTTGCCGGTTCCGGGCAGCGACCATGATTCCATGGTGGAATACGACCGGATCCGCATGCTGAAAGAGACGTTGCTGGAGAACGCCATTGCGTCGACGGTCGATATTTCGGATGCGTTCCGCGTGCTGGCCGCCGCGGCGTTGCCCGGCTTGGAGGCAGCGGAACTTGGGGACATGGATCAACGTTACGGCGAAGACGACTTGAAATCGTTGTACGTCTTGGCCGCCCTGTTTCGCGGCGATCCGGAGGCGGTCCAGAGTGCCTGGTCACCGTTGGTTGCCAGCCTGCGAAGGCTACCACTGCTGTACGTGCCGCTGGCCAAGGGAGGCAATGCGCATCAATTGGTGCTGGCCAAATCCCGACAACATTTGATCCAAACCTTGCTGGCTTGGCTGCCGCGAGTGGGTCTGATCTTCGAGACGTGCCAGTTGATCGAAACGGCGCGCGAGATGGAACGCAAGCATCCCGTGGGTCCGGGAGCGGTCACGGAATTCGACGAATTGTTCAAGATCGGCTACAAGTCCCTGGTGCGCACGGTCATCGAAGCCGCTCAGCAAGGCGACGATTCCAGCCGCTCGAAAGCAAGCATCCGCCGAGGCCAGCACGCCATCGTCGATTGCCTGAAACAATTGACCGAAGCCCTGCTGACAAGCTGGTTGGCGCACAGCCGGACGCTACGGCTATCGGTGCTGGAACGTCTGAAGGACAGGCAGGATTGGCAGGACTTGGTCGAGTTCATCGAGCGTTACGGCAGCGACATCTTCTCCCAACGTTTTTTGAATCTTTCCAACCTGCGTGCGATCCTGCATCACGGGCTGCCATCTTGGCTGGAACAGTTGTTGGAAGACGACGATTCGCCGCCCGAATGGGAGATGTTGGACGATCTGCGCAACGACCTGCTTTCACCCGAAGTGGCTCAGGAGTATCTGACGCTGATCCTGGAAGCCATCGTGGAGAATTACGGCGAGTACCGCGACTACAACAGTATGACCACCCAGTCGGATCGAGGCGAGTTGCTGTACATGCTGTTGGATTTCCTGCGTCTGCGAACCCAATACGATCGCATCTGCTGGCAATTGAAACCCGTGGTCTGGGCGCATGAGCTGCTCGTCCGCCGCGACCAGCAACACGCGGCGGAGATTTGGCGACGCGAGTTCAGCGAACAGACGCGGGAACAGGCCGATCGCCTGTTGAATCGGCTGGCCGTGCTGCAAAAAAAGTACGCGATGCGGATGCCGACCGTCGCGGACCGGTTGGGCGAACGGTTCATCCGACCCATGGCCATCGACCGTATCCGAGCGCTGGTCGGCCCGGCCATGCAAGAGTGTCGCCGCCGCAGGAAGAAGTGCTCCAGCTTCGAGCTGCTGCAGCAGGAAACGGACCTGCTGACCCGCGAGCCCAGTGGTGTCGGACTGGATGTCCCCGCGTGGCTGGTGGCCCTGGAAGAAGAGGTGGCCGAAATCCTCCAACAGGACGCGCAATGGAATCAGGCGCAGCAGTTGGAGATCCTGGTCCCTCGACAGGCCTTGGGGTTGGCCGAAGCCCGCAAACAGTTCGAACGCTGGCGGCGCAAGTGGAAAGCCCGCGACTAGTGCGTTGTCTAGGCGAAAAATGCGGATTGTGAGCGGCACGGCGCTAGCCGCCGGTTCTGGACGCCAACGGCGGCTAACGCCGTGCCGCTCACTCATCGCGAACTCAAAATTTAGTCTGGACAACGCACTAGTACCGTAGCCTGGAAGTAGCCGCGTTCGCCAGAACGTGCGATCAATTCACCGGGATGTTTAACTCGTCCAGCGTCCGTCGCAGCCACGCCAATGATTGCTCGATCATCGGTCCTCCCTGGCCCTCGCACTCCATGCTCAATACTCCGTTGAACTGGTGCTGGTCCAGGATCTGCAAGCACTCGCGGATGTTGGCCGCGTTCACGCCGTCTCCCAACGCACAGTGGCTGACCGCGATCCCCGTCTCTTCGCCTCGCACGGCCGCGGCCAGCGACTGGCTGACATCCTTGACGTGCACGTGCGAGACGCGATGGACCTGCCGCCGCAAAAAGTCCACGGGATCGCGTCCCGCGATGAACGTGTTGCCCGTGTCCATGTTCAAACGCAGGAAAGGACTATCGACGAAATCCAACATTTCGGCGACGCGGTCGGGGTCGGTGGTGAAATACCCATGCACCTCGATATTGATGATGATCTCATACGCCTCGGCGACCTCGACGATCTGCTGGTAACTCCGCCGCATCAGCTCCATCGCCTCGGTGTCGGTCAGCCCTTCGGGCTTCTTCAATCCGTCGGTCGTGGCGATCCGATCGCAACCGGTCAGCTTGGCCCATTGCAGCGATCGCAAAACATACGGCACGCCGTACAGCGGTCCATCTTTGCCCGACAGCGGGTAGGCGGCGTCGACCTGCGAGAAACGCACCCCATACCGGTCCATCTTCTTGCGAAGCAGCACGGGATCTTCTTGCATCGCCACGTGCGGCTGGTACCCCAATCCGTGGATCCAACTGACGCCGTCGATCAACCCGCATTCGATGAAATGGACGTCATTTTGCTGCGCCCATTGAAGACAGCGTTCGAAGTTCCAATAGGACGAATTGAAGGCGTCGGTGTGAAAGCCGATGTACATGGGCCATTCTCCAGGGTAAGGGGTTAGCGGGTGGATGCCGAGGTGCTCTGGGCATAGCGAGTCAATGCCATCAGGTTTTCGTGAGGTGTGCCGCGTGGAACTTCGCAGCCCGCGCCGATGATGTATCGCGGTCCGGCCTCCTGATGACACTTGGCCACCGCCGCGGTGATCGTCTCGGGCGTACCGTCGCGAAGCACCCGGACGGGATCCAGGTTGCCCAGCAGCACGGGCTGCGGCCCCATCGCCGCACGGGCGGCGGCCAAGGGGACCGGAAAGTCCAAATCGACAATATCGCAACCCAGGCGGCCGATGGGCTCGAGGATCGAGTTGATATTGCCGCAGATGTGCAGACGGACTTTGCAGCCCATCTCATGCAAACCGTCGACCAATCGCTTCTCGTACGCCCATACGAAGTCCTGATAGAGCTGGGGGCCGATCAACGACGCGGCGGCGTCGCCCACACCCATCAGTTCCACGCCCGCATCGACCTGGGCTCGAGCGAATCGCAGCGCCAGTTGCAATACCCACTCGAACAACGCATGGACAAAATCCGGATCGTCGTAAAAGTCCATCATCAAGGTGTTGATCCCGCGCAGGTCGGCCGCTTCGGCGCAAGGACCTTCGGTCCAGCCCTCAATCAACCGCTGGCCCGCCGCCTTTTCCCGGAACAGAGCGGCTGCCTGGACCCGGTCCCGCATCCGTCCCGGGCTCGCCGGGTCGGGCGGTGGCAACTGCTGCAACCTGGCTTTGTCGGCCAACAATGCATTCATCTCGTCGATCGCCGGGGGCTGATCCTCGAACAACTGCACATCCGCGCCACAATCGGCGGCTTCTCGAGCCGGATCGGAGATGCAGGAGACATAATCGAAGTCGTAGGCTTCCGCCACCCGGAGCTGCGCATCGACCAAGACGCGGTGATCCGACGCATAACGTCCATAGGGTTGGCCGATGTGGTCCGCAGCGAACATCATCGTGATCGGCATCAGCGGAGTACGGTCGATCGGTTGCCCCGCGAGCAACGACAGGATTCGTTCACGTCCGTTCATGAGCGTGCGTTCCAGCAGAGAGTTCGTGTTCCAAGCGACAATCCGGTCATGATCTCCATCCAGCGAGCGGCTGTCAAGATGACGCTGGGAAGCGTTACCCGAGTCGAAAAACATGCAGTGGGATCGTAGCCGGATTCGCCAGAATGTAGCCGGATTCGCCAGAATTCGGGAACGCCCAAGAATCAGCCGAATTCTGGCGAATTCGGGAACGCCCAAGAATCAGCCGAATTCTGGCGAATTCGGCTACGAGAACGCTTCACGGCGTTGCAGTCGCCCCGTACCGATCGAACCTCTTGGATGTCGCTGCCGGATATGGTACAAAGGAGGAATTACGTTGGATCTCATGTCGATCTAGGAAAACCATCATGAAACGTGCCGCCGACTGTTGGAAAGAAGGCAGCGAGGCGGCATTCCTTTCCCCTTTAAGTGGAGTCGAATTATGAAACGACGATCGTTTTTGGCGGGGGTGAGCGGGGCGTTGGGTACCGGTGTGGTCGGGAGCCAGTCGATTCGGGGGCAGGATCATGAGGCACCTGCTGCCGGCGAGGTTCGCGAATTGCCGCGACGCGTGCTGGGAAAGACCGGTGCGGAGATCTCGGTCGTGGGCTTCCCCGGGCTGGCACTGCGACATCACGAGCAGAAGGAATGCACCGAAGGGATTCATAAAGCGTTTGACCAAGGGGTGGACTACTTCGACAACGCGCCCGCCTACGGTCGCGACGGCGAATGCGAGATCAAGATGGGCGTTGGCTTGCAAGGCATCGATCGCAGCAAGATCTACCTGTCGTGCAAGACGCGTCTGTACGACAAGAAGGGCGCTCAAGAAGAACTGGATCGCTCGCTGAAACGGTTCAAGACCGACTACTTCGATCTTTACCAACTGCATTGCTTGCGACGGCCCGAGGAAGTCGAAGAGGCGATGGGGCCCGGCGGGGCGATGGAGGTGATCCTGAAGGCCCAACAGGATGGAAAAGTCAAGCACATCGGATTTTCCGCGCATACGACGAAAGCGGCTCTGGCGGCGATGAACGCCTTCCCGTTCGATACGTGCATGTTTCCGATCAACTTCGTCGAATACTACCTGATCGGGTTCGGCAAGCCGGTGCTGAAACTGGCCGCCGAAAAGGACGTCGCGGTCATCTCGATCAAACCGGTCTCCCGGGGACTGTGGCCGGAAGACCAACCGCGTTCGCGATCCTGGTGGTACCAGCCCGTCGAGGACGATCACGAGATGCTGCTGGCCATGCGCTTTGTCCTGTCGATGGAAGGCGTCGTGACCGGCATTCCGATCGCTTTCCTCGACATCCTGGATAAGACGATCGAAGCCGCTCGCAATTTTCAGCCGATCACCGAGGACGAGACCGAACAGCTTCGGCGTCTGGCCGCGAAATGTCGTTCGGTGTTTCTGCGCGAAGAACAGCAGGTGGCTCACAACCTGCCGTACGACGAGCCGTTGTATGCGGACAGCCCGCACGAGTGCCATCGCCGACGTCATCACGTGTAAACACGCGGACTCGCAAACGACGGTTGTCGCTCAAGCTATTGACCGAAGGTCTCTTATGAGCACCCGGCCATACGTTTCTTGCCAATGAAGGTAGCCTTGCATGGGGACGCGACGGGGTCGGGAGTCGTTTTCGGCCAATGATCTACCACATGGGAAGCGGGTCACCCGAAAACGACTCCCGACCCCTTTCGCCCGATTCCACCAAGGAATATCTGGCCGGCTGCTTACCGGGGCGCCAGAATCCTGATGTGCTGCTCGAAACGGCTGCCCAGTTCGGCATCGTTCCATACCGCGTCGTTGACCGTCCAGACTTCGTCCGCGTCGCGATAGCTGTTGTAAGCCCTCCTTGAGCTGAACCGGCATTACGATCAGCTCAAGCTGGCTGCCCGCCGCCGGCTGGGTTTGCTGTACAACGAGTCGGATTATCCGGCCAGCCTGCTGGGGCTGTTCCAGGTGAGCTGGGATGATCCTTCGGTCGAGCCGCCCAACTACCTGCGCGATCTGAACCCGGAACTGTACCAGAAGGAATGCGAACGGGTGGCCTGGGCGTGCGGAAGCTGGACCAGCTTACGGGCAAGCTGTTCGGCAAGCCGCTGGCCGGTTTGAACAGCCTGGATGCCAGCAGCCTGGACGCCAGCAGCCTGATCGATACGCTCAAAGCGATCAAGGAGGGCAGCGTGTCGCTGGACGCGGCGTTAAGCGAGAGGGCTTCATGATCCTGCTCCACAGCGAGCAGGCCTCGCCCGACATCCGCCCGAATGGGATAGGGGATTACATCTCGCCCAGCCGCCTGAACCTGTGGCGGAAATGCCCGTTGGCGCTTAGATTGCGCTACGTCGACCGCATCCGCCTGCCGCCCTCGCCCGCGCTGTTTCTGGGCAAGCAGGTGCATGATGCTTTGGAGCTGTTCTACCGCCATCGGCAATCTTTGAAGTTGCGCGTAGCCGAATTCCCGAGAATTCGGGGCGCTGTTGAGCATGGCGTCTTGGTCGCGACCGCCCGAATTCTCGGGAATTCGGCTACTTTCGGCGGCGATGCGCAACTTCAAAGTCGGCAATTGGGGGTGGCCTTGCCTGTGGAAGCGGTAGGCCAGCGGATCGCAGACACTTGGGAAGAGACGATCGAAGCCGACCAGATGCGATTCGACTCCGTAGACGCCGAGCAGGCTTTGCAACAGCAGGCGGTGGGCCTTGTCAGCATGTACCTGCAGCAACTGGCCGCTGACAATGAGATCCCGCTGGTCGTGGAAACGACGCTCGAGGAGCCGTTGGTCGATCCGTTCAGCGGCGAGGATCTGGGCATCCCGCTGCCGTAGCGAACCCGATTTCAGATCGAAGACGAAAGGAGCAATGTTTTGGGTGCCAGACAAAAGCTGAATTCGATGACCGCAGGCGGCATCTTCCTGATCGCCAGCCTGATCGGTTTGGGCTTTCAATCGTGGCCGGTGTTCTTCGTGGTCGGCGGGGTGTTGACGCTGGCCGGTCGCTGGTAGCAACGTGAATTCATTGGTTCATTCCTGGCAGACGGAAGGGCGATTCAGCCTCGATGCGGCGCACGGCCAACGAGCCTTTGATCGATTACAAGGTTTTTGTCACAGTTGACCGGCTTGACCATAAGACCTACTCGGGCAACGTAAAGAAGATGCGCCCCGCCAACAACTCGTGCTCTTGGTACTTGAGCGGAACCGAAAGATTGTTCGTGACCGGCTTCCAAGCCAGTATCCGCGGCCCAATCAAACGGATTTCACGACCCTGGTCATCGAAGCGACCAGTAGGCCGCGATTGTTCGTATAAGTCTGAGGTTCGATCCGGCTCGTTCATCACAATCTCTCGTGGATAGGCAGGTGGAGATCGGTGGGGAATCATTGGGGGCAGCAACAGATCGGGATTCAAGCCCCAGTTCTCAGCGTACGTCCCATCAGATAGCAGGTCAACTCCAGCTTCCTGCCAGCTTCCTGCGTTGTTCGGTCAAGTGGCTCATTAAGGAAGGGCATCTGCAAGGCATGCAGCCGATCGAACTGAAACTCCGCAAGGCCGAGAGCCAACCCGCATACTGCTACCGACCGTCGGAACTGAAAGCGATGGTGGAGCACTGCCGCGCGGTGAAGGAACTGGAGTGGCTTGGAAACGCGATTGTCGCGTTAGCTTGCACCGGACTCCGGATTGCCGAACTTGCCTCGCTCCGTTGGGCACACGTCGATTTGGAATCCAGGCGATTGTCGCTGACCGACGAAACAGGGCGGGCAGCCGGCACTGGACGTCCCCTTCGGGAACTGAAAAGTGGCCGTAGTCGTTCGTTCCCGATTCATGCGGAGCTGTTGGCGGTGTTCAAACAGATCCGGCGTATCGACAGTTACGTTTTTCGCGGCCCTCGCGGTGGTCGGGTGAACCCCGATAGGATCCGCCGAATTCTAGTGCGGGAGGTGATCGAGCCGCTGTCGGAGAAGTTCCCCTCGCCGGAGGGCGAGCGAGGATTCAGGCATGGGCGGCTGCACTCGTTTCGCCACTACTTTTGTTCCATTTGTGCGAATAACGGCGTGCCTGAGCGGATGGTGATGGACTGGCTGGGGCACGCCGATAGTGATATGATGCGGCACTATTACCACGTGCATAACGATGAGGCAATGCGCCGGATGGATAGCTTGGATTTCCTCGGAGGAGCCGGCGGACGGTCCGCTGGCAAGACCGAGGATAAGAAAGAAGAGGGGGATGACGAGCCGTCATGTACTGAGATGAGTGACGACGGTCAAAGCTACTGATTGACACCGTCTTGGCACAGTTCCACTGTGTCAATCAAAAACGTCGCCGCAAGTGCTTGTCATTAAAGCACTTGCAACGACGGTGTTAATCGTAGGGGTCAGGTCGGAGACCCAACCTACATCGCTTGCGGCCGAAGGCCGCGTTAGGAACGCTTGTCGGCCTTGTCCAACGGCAGGGTGACGGAAACCGCGCAGCCTTTGCCCGGAGCACTGCGAATCATGGCCCTTCCGCCCATCAGTCTAGCTCGCTGTCGAATGCCGGCCAAGCCAAATCGAGTGGCACTGACCTCTCCCGGACAAAAGCCGACTCCCCAGTCCCGCACGACCAGTCGCACAGCACGGTTGTTCTGGTTCAGCTTCACAGCTGCGCGCGACGATCGACTGTGCTGCCAAACGTTGTTCAGACATTCTTGAGCGATCCGATACAGGGCCGTTTCCGCCTGCTCCGACAATCGCGGGCCACGAACATTGTGTTGGAATTGAATCCGGACATCCTTGGCTGCCATCGTCCGATCGATCAACGACTGGATCGCTCCTGCCAGCCCGAATCGATCCAGGTCCGGAGGCCGCACACCATCGATCAAACGCCGCGCCTCGTTGATTCCATGCCGCAAAATTTGCATGATATGCTGCAATTGCTCGTCCACGTCGGAACTACCGTTGCGGATGGCGCGTCGAACCGCTTCCAGATGCATCAGAGCACCGGTCATGTCCTGGATAATCCCGTCGTGGATATCGCAGGCGATCAATTCCCGGTCGCGGTCGGCCAGCGTCAGCAGTTGCTGCAAGGTTTCTTCCTGCTGCTCGTGACGTTTGGTTTCCAATCTTTCCGCGGTCACATCCGCCAAGATCGTCAGCAGACATTCCATACCGTTGCAAACCGTACGTTGCTGCCAGATCGAAAGCCACAACTTTTGACCGTCTTTGCGTTTCCCCTCGACGGTCAGTCCACGGACACGGAGTTCCTGACGCGCCATCTGCTCCAATCGCCGACGAGCTGTCAGGTTCGGTATCAAGCACGACCATTGGCGCCCAATCAAACGACTGCGCTTGTAGCCAAACGTTTCTTCGACGGCGGCGTTGGCGAACAGCACCTTACCTTCCCCGACCCGCGTCATCAGAAGCGGAATAGGCAGCGCTTCCGCCACTTTCAGACCGTTTTGCTGGTCGGCTTGGAGCTGCTGCCCAATGGCCGTCAAATGTGACTCGACATGATCAGCGGACGCCGAGTTCAAACTCGACGCTTTACCCTGAACGTCCCGGATCGCTTCGTTTGCGGCCATAAAACCCCCATATTTCTGTCACAAATTGATCCGCCCAGCGAGTACCCACTTGTAGACCATAACATACTATAGAATTTGTGGGGAAGTCCATCTGCATTATTAGTGTGTACCAAAGATTTTGCAATACCCCCTTTGATCGAATGTTCGGTCGCGTCCAACTTTTTCCGATTCATCTTGACTTCCTCAGCGAAACAGTCCACGTTATTCGATATCGTACATCAACGGCGTTGGGCGGATTTCTTTTTGAGGAGGTGACACGGATGTTTCCAGCCATTCTTCAGGTCGCAATTTTGATTTCTGGTCAGTTGACGTTCGAGGCGGATTCTCCGTCTGGTACGCTCGAAACACCTCGTATCCTGGATTCCTCGGAGCAACCCGCCACGTCGCTGCAGGGGCCAGCTTGGATCTCCGATCCGGAACCGACCGAATCGTCGCGGACGGAAGACACGCCGCCGCTGGCTGTGGTCGGTTTCGAGATCACCCAGTCACCTGAGAAACTGATCCGGGGCGTGCTGGCTGGAGTGGGTGAACGCGCGGTGGATGGTCAGACCATCACGCTTGCCGAAGTGCTGGCCGCCGTCCCGGGAAGCGATCAACGATTGCGTGCAACGCAAGCGTATTGGCGATTGGCTCGCCAGGTGGCGGACTATCGATTCTGCGTGGAAGAGGCCAATTTTTTGGAGGATCTGCCCTCTCCCCAGTCGGATTCCCAGCAAGTCATCTGGGCGTCGGCACAGGCTTCCGCCCACGCGGCGGAAGCACGTTCGCGGCTGCAGACCGTTCGCTGCCAGCACGTGTTGGCGGCCTTCGGCGTGCGAACGGCTGCCGATCGTCTTCCGCTGCCAGCCGATCTGCCGTTTGTCGGAGTGTACGAGACTCGTTTCGATGCCTTGAAAGCTCAAGGACGCGCCTCGGCTCGGCTGGCTCGGCTCCATGCCATGCTGCCGATGGAGCGTCAATGGCTCCAGCGGCAAGCCGAGGCGGTCTTCGCGGCGGACGAGGCGCTGCGTAAGATAAGCCGGGGATACCAGCAAGGCCAGGTGCCGATAACCGGCGTGTTGGATGGACTGACGCAACTCAAGAACGAGCGTCGTGCTTTCCTGGACGCGGTTTTGGGGTATAACGAGTCGATTGCCGAGTACGCCATGATGGTCGCTTCGCCCGACCTGCCCGTACAGCGAGTTGTGGGGATGTTGATCGAAGTGCCAGACATTCAAGACTCGGGAGTTTCCGACCCGCTAGATACCGATTCGGTCCGACCGGTGTCCAACGAAGAATGGATCCCGATTCAGCCCGAGCCTCCCGACGACGATAGATAATGCGATCGGGCTCGTGGATCCGGTTGTTAGTTTTTTTCGCCCATGCGATTGTGAGGTGCGACATGCGAGATGATTCACGAGCAGAGATCAGCCGTCGAGGACTTCTTCAAGGTGCGGCGGGCGTGTCAGGCTTGATGCTGACCGGATCGCCCTGGCTCAGTTCCCACTCACCGGCCCGGCAACCCACGGCTGGCCCGAGTGTGATTCCGCAGGAAAACGCGCGCGAGGGAGCCGCCGACTGGCAGTTGACCCGCGTTCGGTTGGACCGTCGCGACGGCTTTCGATCGCCCTGGATCGAAGGCTATTGTTCCCGGCAAAGCGTCGCAGCCGGCGACCGCCTGCAAATCATGGTCTCGACCGATCCGGCTCGAAAGTTTGTCATCGAGGTCTTCCGCACGGGCTACTACGGCGGCCGAGGCGCTCGGTTGATGACGACCCTGGGACCTTTGGACGGCAAACCGCAACCGGTTCCCGAGGAAGGACCGCGAGCCCTGCACGAATGCCGTTGGGAGCCATCGATCGAATTGACGATCCCGGACGACTGGACCAGCGGCGTGTACTTGGGGCGGTTGACGACGGTGCCCGACGGCCACGAGCCTTACTGGCAGAGTTATGTGATCTTTATCGTCCGGGACGATCGACCGGCAGATATCCTGTTCCAATGCAGTGACAACACCTGGCAGGCGTACAACCGTTGGCCGAACAATTTTTCGCTGTACACGCACCCGCAGGGCGGCCAAGGGCCCTGGGCCGATGTCAGTTTCGATCGACCGTACGGCCGCCAATCGCAGTTCATGGCGATTGTCAATGACCCGCTGTCCGTAGGGTCGGGCGAATACATTTCGTTCGAGTTTCCGATGGCCTACTGGTTGGAAGAACACGGCTACGATGTCACCTATTGCTCGAACGTCGATCTGCTCCAGCCGGATCGCGCGTTGAAATGCAAGGCTTTCTTGAGCGTCGGGCATGACGAATACTGGGATATCCGCCAATACCGAAGCGTGGAAAAACTGCGGGACGAGGGGGTGAACGTCCTGTTCCTGACCGGCAACGGGGTTTGCTGGGTCAGCCCATTCAAGCCCAGCACCAGCGGTCAACCCGATCGTATCATCTTCCGCGGCGGACCCTTCGGGGCTGATTACCGTTGGGGCCAGGAACGCGAGACGCAACATGGCCCCTTCCCCGAGCAGGGCCCGGACGAGGGGTATCTGATGGGCGCACGCAACGTTCGCCCCGTCAACGGCGGAGGCGACTGGATCTGCACGCTGCCGGAGCACTGGATCTTCGAGGGCACCGGGATGAAGCACGGCGAAGCGGTGCCGGGACTGGTCGGTTGGGAATACCATGGAGACCCGCCGGATGATCTGCCCGGCCTGGAAGTCGTCGCCTCCGGAACGGCTTGGCAGGGTGGCGTCACTCCCCAGCAGTGGACGGCGACGATCTACCCGGGTCCCAAAGAGAACTACGTATTCAACGCCTCGACCATCTTCTGGGCTCAAGGCCTGGGTCGACCGCCCGGCCACACCCTGCCCTGGTCGCATTGGAGCCG
>SKKK01000391.1 GCA_007121535.1 Planctomycetaceae bacterium
CAAACGTACTCGTTCGCGGTTTGTCAAGGGCAATGGCTGTTCCGGCCGCAATATCCCGTTCTCATAAACTGCTTCGACGACGTGGTTCATGACTTCGTGCTCCGTGTTTGCTCCTTTCAATGTAGCATCTTGCCGCGGATCGCGAAACCGGCAGAAAATAGGACGGCTTCCTGATATCCTTCCAGCAGCGTGGCCCGCAACCTGCCCACCGGCATCCGGTTCTCCGCCATCCTACTGACGGAAATTCCCGCTTTGGCGCAAACGCTGCCAGTCTCATCCGTTCGCGCATCCTGCCCGTAGAAACCCAGCACTTCCCCGCGACACGCCTCGACGCGCCGCCCGTCCCATGCCGCCTCAGGCGGCGCCTGCCTCGAAACCGGTCCATAATGCTGCATGTTCGCTGCTCCCCCGGCTAACGACTATCCGGACCGGTCGCCGAACCGAGCGAATAAACCATCGTCTTGAGCAGCTCTGGTTGTCGGTCGTCATTCGTCGGTTGAAGCCGGATTCGCCACCACCGACCACTGACCACTGACCACTGACCACTGACTGTTCCAGCCGCACCCAATCCCCGCAAGCGGCGTTCCGCTCGGCATGAGCGCAACTTCCGCTGGGCGCACGCCCCCGATGATACGGCGATTGGGCATGGTCCAACATCACGGACTCATCGAAAAGCTCCGTACTACGGCCAGCCATCATCAAGACACCCCCTATTCGTCTCCGTCCAGCGGTCGCGCACTTAAGTCGGGACCATCTCCACTGCTGGGGCGGTCGCGATTCGCACTCAACGATTCGCGACACCTTTGCCGCCCCCACCCCCCAGGACCTCTGACTGCGTTGAACTGGCCTCATTCCGACGGCCGAACGTTACTAAACATAGTCCTGTTTGCGTCTCCGGGCCTCGGTCACTCTGCCGGCGGCATCGGCTCCTCATGCGCATCGAGCCATTCCTGCAGGTCCTCCACGGATCGAAAATCGAAAACGGCTTCTCCAAGCTGTCTCAACCGCTGGAGTGTCAGTCGAAACAGTCGCTTTTCGACTTCTTGGGGAAGCGTTCCACACACCCGGATCAACGGGCCGACCAGCACCGCCGCGCCCCCTTCTACTTTGCCCCTTTCCTCAGCAATACGTTCTACAGACGCCAGGTCGAGCCCATGCGAATTCGCTCCGCGCCGACGCAGCAGTAGCCAGATCAGTCCGCCAAACAACGCGACTGCCACAAGCAGACAGATCAACGGTAGGAACAAAGCCAGGTTGAACACAAGGCCACGCTCATCGATAATGACTTCATAAGGCTCCATTATCCGACCTCCGAAGGATCATACGCCGTCCGGTTTGCGAATGCGCCATCGTAAGCATCTACGGACCATCGCCGGCCAGATCGAAACCGATTGAGTTGAGGCCTTGGGTGACGGTGATCTTGAACCGACTCCGCGTGTTGTACCGTGCCGGCAAGCTTTCGATCATTTCGCCAGATTCTTCGTCGACAAGTTCGTCAGCCGGCACCAATTTACTGATGCGCACGGTGTATTCGCCGGGCGTTGCGCCCCTCTTGTCGTTGCTGAACATCAATTGATAGGTCCCGTTGGCGTCGGTTGTGCCATAGGAAGACGATCCGGATCCACAACTCGGCTGGAACACGACACGAGCCCCTTCCAGCGGCTGGCCGTCCACAGTTACCGTGCCCGTCACGGTCGCCAAGTCCGAATCCATTCCATCAGGTTCCGAGATTGCCGCCTCGCACTTTGGGTCTGCTGTGAATGCCGGTTCCACCCAAGCACGGTACGTGTCGATTTCCATGACCTCATCGCATCCTATTATTATGGCCACGCGGAAGCCGGCAAAAACCGGAAAATCGGGTTGGAGCGCGAAGCGGAACGCCGATCGGCAAGTGACAGCGGCAGTGCCCCAGCCACCCCCGCGAAGCACGCGGCGCGAGCCGGATGCAGGACCCGGCGGATCTTGGCAGGGAGACTGTGAGTAATAATCCGCCGCATACCAGTCCGACACCCACTCCTCGACGTTGCCATGTATATCGTACAGACCGAACGCGTTCGGACTGTACGATCCGACGGTTGTGGGACGGGAAAGAAATGGACCTTTTTTCGTCGTTCCGTACGGAGAGTGCCCGTTGCAGTTCGCCTGATGTCCGTCTAGCACGCTCCCGAAGTAAAACGGCGTCGTGGTCCCGGCGCGGCATGCATACTCCCACTGCGCCTCGGTTGGCAAACGATACACCCGTCCGGTGGCCTGCTCCTCGGGCATCGCCGAAAGCCGACGGCAGAACTCGACCGCGTCATACCAAGATACGCGATCTACCGGAAAGCGGCTGGTATCGTAACCAGACATCGCCTCGTCGCGCTCCCGAGCAAAAACGCTGGGATTGGTATCCATCACGTGTTCGTACTCCGCCTGCGTCACCTCGTAAACACCAAGGTAAAACGGACGCGTGATCCGAACCCGATGCTGCGGGCCTTCGGAATAAAACCGACCCTCCTCGGATATCGGTGAACCCATCATGAATTCTCCGGGTGGGATCAACCGGAAACTCATTCCGATGCTGTTGGTGAACGCCACCGGTTCCCCAAGATGCGCCGCCCACGCCTCCTGGTGCGCCTGTGCCTCCTGCGAATTGAACGGAGCAACCGCCAGCGGCGGGGCTTTTGGGTCGGCTGGCTGTTGGCCGACTGCTGCGCGGGCGGCTGCTTCACCAAGCAGATCAGCGGTCCCTTGGTTCCGGCCGCAAGCATTTATCCCAAGGATCGCCGCCATACAGCCAACCAGAAGCAGATACCACTTCGATTGAAAATCAAAAGCCATTGTCATAGCTCCGTCACATTCACTCGGTCCGCAAAAAGGCTCTAACTTCGTTACGTCGCGATCGGTTTACCCGTCCGACCGTGTTAGACCTTTTACCGGCTGGTCTTCTTGCTTGAATTCTTTGTTGACCTGCGCTTCTGTCTCGTGTCATTCCACTTTGCAATTCGATTGAGATCTCCGCGACACGCGCCTAACAAAAGCACGTCTTCCAGCATGCGCAGCCGGTACCTCATTCCGGACAACACCTCGACACCCTAGAGCGAGACCTCACCTCGGTGGTGTGGACTCTCCAATATCCCTGAACCAATATGGTGGCGCGCAAATCGAGTTGCGGTCCCACGACTTCGCCTGGCCACCACCGAAGAATTGCGCCCTCCCATAGCTCCACGCTTCCACCAACTTGGTGATTCTCAATACGACGTAGAAATGTTACCTCCTTCTTCGTGCCGGGTGCTATTGAGATGCACCCCGTAAAACGCCACGGCGTGGAGCGGTTTACCACTATGCTGGGCGCGCCTGTAGCCTCAATTGCCTGCCAGGCTAGACTCCGCCCCCAGTTGACGATCTGACGAGCACTGGGCCCTGGAGTTACAGACAATGGCTGGATTACCTGCGTCCCTGTCAGAAGGCTGACGCTTTCGCAGACGGTTATGACCTCGCCACCGTCACAATTGGAGCCCGCAACTGTCAAAATTGGTTCCCAAGTATCCCAAACCCTGTAGTCAATTCTGCCTCGTGCCAGCCACCACCTTAACCCGAAGAGACGGTCCTGTCTTTCATCCACGATTATACTCTGTACCTGTGTTGCCGGGCCACCTCCTATGCTTTGAGTCCCGAAGGGATCAACAAATTGCAGCGGTGCGCTACCGAGATACAGATACAGATCGACGTTCCCCGCCTCATAGCGAATCGGATCCCTGCTCACGAACCTCCCCAGCTCAGCACTGTAGTACCGGTTCCGATAGGAATACAACCCGGTCTCGATATCGAATTCGCGGCCGGTGTAGAGGGTGACGTTGGCGTAGGTGGATGTGCTGCGGGGGTTGGTCCAGGTGGCGTCGTAGATGGTGAGCACGCCGTAGGGGCTGTAGACGTAACGCTCCACCGCGTGGCCGCTGGTGTCCAGCAGGGCGGTGACGTTGAAGTTGGCGTCGTTCAGGTAATACAGCCGCTGGTCGTCGCACAGGCCGTTGGCGCTGGTGTTCTCGTCGCGCAGGACCGCCGCGTCGATGTAACGCTGGCTCCAGACGTACTGGTGCTTGGGCTGCAGGGTCTCGGGCTCGGTCGATGGGGTATCGCTCTGGCGGGTCTCCAGGATCTGCCAGGCCGAGTTGTGGTAGTAATGGACGTAGGTGTCGATCCCGCTGGGATTCGACGGCGCGCCGCTGTCGATGTGGCTCGTGATTCGGCGATTCAGGCCGTCGTACTCGTAGCGCGCGATGACTTTCTCGCCGTCCTTGACCTTGACCAGCCGATTCCAGGCGTCGTAGGTGGCGGTCAGGCCGTCGGCCAGACTGGCCGGCTTGGGGATGGTGGTCATGTTGCCGTTGCGGTCATGCACCGAGTCGGCCCAATCGATGCCGGTCGTCGCCGTGATGGCGGTGATCTCGTTGACCGGATTGTGCGTGCGGGCCTGATTCAGGTCCGTCGTGCCGGAGGTGTTCTGCAGGAAAGCGTCCCAGTTGCCCGACGTATCCAGGCCCCACTCCTCGGCCTTGACCGGCGTGCCGGTGATACCGTCCTTGGTGGCGTTCAATTCCCCGCGTTGGAACGCGATCAGGCGGTTGACTTGATCGTAGCCGTACAACTCGTCTCGGCCCGTGGTGAGCGTGTTTTCGCGGTACAGGCGGTTCGAGGCCCGGTCGTAACCGTATGTGTAGCGGTCCCGGTCGGTGCTGGCGGCGTAGGCGTACCAGAGATGATCGATCACGCGGCCAAAGCGGTCGAAGCCGGCGTAGTCGCCGGGCGTGTCGCTGTCGTAGTTCAGCTTCACTTGCGGCTGAACATAATCTTCGGTCACGATCCGTCCGAGCCCCAGATAGGCGTACTCGGCGAGCGTGTCGCCGGGGGAA
>SKKK01000116.1 GCA_007121535.1 Planctomycetaceae bacterium
GCATGTGCTGGTACGAGCCGGTCATCGATTCCAGCAGATCCTCCAACCCCGGATTGTGCCCGATGACCAGCACCGTGGCATATTGGTCATCCAGGCATCGCAGGTAGGCAACATAATCGTGAGGTGCGGCCAAGTACAGTTGCCCCGTCGAGCCGATCGCTGCTTGATACCCGCAATGCTCGGCGACCAGGTAGGCGGTTTGTTGGGCTCGCTGGGCGGTCGAGGCGACGATCAGGTCCGGTGTCAGCCCCTGCTGCTGGATCATCTGGCCGATTCGTGGCGCATCCCGCAGACCCCGCAGGTTCAGCGGTCGATCGTGATCGGCCAGCCCCGGATCTTCCCAACTGGATTTGGCATGCCTCATCAGCAGCAGTGTTTTCATCAGTGCTTCCCACCCTATTTGGCAAGGCATTCGGCCGCCCAGGCCGCAGCGCCCAAAGCTCCGGCATCGTCTCCCAGTTCGGCGACCACGACTTGAAAGCTGTCGCGGTAGGGACTCATCGCCGTCTTGCGAGCCATCGTATGGACTACATCCACAAATATCTTGGGCATGGCCTCGACCAGCCCACCGCCCAGGATGATGGTGTCGGGACACATGGTCGTTACCAGATTTCCCACCGCGACACCGATCTTCTCCGCCGCTCGCCGCACGATCTTCTCGACGACTTTGTCCCCCTGCGCGATGGCCTCGGCCAGCATGCCGCTACGGATCTCTCGCAAATCCGCCCCGATCTGATCTCGCAGATGCGGCGCCTCGCCACGGTAGGCGGCTTTGGCTGCTTCGGCTGCGATGGCCAGACGACTGGCTTCCGTCTCCAGGCATCCGAAGTGGCCGCAACCACACAGATGACCGTGGGGATCGATCTGCAAGTGCCCGATCTCCATGCAGGAACTATAAGTGCCTCGGAAGATCTTGCCTTCATAAACGCAACCGGCGCCGATTCCCGTCCCGGGAAAGACCCCGATGACAAACCGGAAACCTCGACCCGCCCCAAACCGGTATTCGCCGTAGACCCCGACGTCCACGTCGTTGGCGATCACGGCACCGCATCCGTATTCCTTTTTCAGGACCTTGCGAAGCGGCATGTTCTGCCAGCCCAAGTTGACCGCTTCCAGGATGATGCCTCGTTCCATGTCGACGGGCCCGGGAAACCCTACCCCAATTCCCCCCAGGTCGCCGGGTTGTATTTTCGCATCGTCCAGCGCGCCCTGAATCGTTCGCTTGATACGATCCAAGCCATCTTCGACTCCCCCATGGCCTTTGGTGCGTTTGCGTTCCCGACCGATCTCGCGAAAATCCGAGTCGAAGACCTTGGCCAGCATTTTTGTTCCGCCCAGATCGAATCCCAACCAATAGGGCGGCCGATTTGCATCGCTCATGATTATGCGTTTCCAGAAACGAGAACGTGACAAGCGGGCATAAACAAGTCCCGCGATCTCGGGTGACCTTGAACCACGGTGCTGTTTCACTTGCAAGGCAGGATACTCGGAAACCGCGACATCTGGAAGGGGCAGGCGGTTGCAGAAACGCTGCCCATGCGATAAACTCGCCGCAACGACTCGGAATGCACCAGTCGCCTCAATATCCCACCTTTCCCCAAGCATATGCTTGGCAAACCTATAAACGATTGGAAGTTTGGTTTTTTGGTCGTCAAAAACGAGGTTCGATTAAGTATGTCTCAGCAAGGTGTTGTTTCCCGCTGGAGCCGCATCGTCGGAATGACGTTGGCTCTGTTGCTGGTTGGTTTATGCGGCACTTCACTAGCAGCCGACGCTGCTTCGCAGTCCGCAGAGAATGTGTTGATCATCTACTTTATATGGGGGATTGCCTTCGTCGGCTCCGTCATAGCGTTGGTCCAGGCCTACCTGTTCTTCAAAACGATGATGGGTGCGGATCAAGGCACGGAGCGCATGCAGGAGATCGCCGGCTATGTGCGAGAGGGCGCCAACGCTTATCTTTGGCAACAGTACACGGTGGTGGCGATCTTTTTCGCGGTGATCTTCGCGCTGTTGTCATGGGCTTCGTTTGGACTCGAAGCACTCAGCCGATGGGTTCCCTTTGCGTTCCTGACGGGCGGTTTTTTCTCCGGTCTGGCGGGTTGGTGCGGTATGAAAACGGCCACATTCGCCAGCAATCGGACCGCTGCCGGCGCTCAACAGTCGTTGAATGCCGGATTGCAGGTAGCCTTCCGCTCGGGGGCGGTGATGGGCCTGACCGTGGTGGGGTTGGGTTTGTTTGACATCACCGTCTGGTTCGCCGTGCTGTATTGGCTGGTCCCGGCCTTGGGCTACGAGCCGTTGACGTTGTTTGACATCACCGTGACGATGCTCTGCTTCGGGATGGGAGCAAGCAGCCAGGCGTTGTTTGCTCGTGTGGGCGGTGGTATTTTCACCAAGGCCGCCGACGTGGGCGCCGACTTGGTGGGCAAGGTCGAGCAGGGGATTCCGGAAGACGATCCTCGCAACCCCGCGACGATCGCTGACAACGTGGGAGACAACGTGGGCGACGTGGCCGGTATGGGCGCCGACCTGTACGAGTCGTACTGCGGTTCGATTTTGGCAACGGCCGCGTTGGGGGTCGCCGCTTACTCGATCACCCCAGTCTTGGTGCCGGAAGGCATGTCGTCGATCCAAGCCCAATTGCAGGCCCTGCTGTTACCCATGGCGATTGCGGGCGTCGGCATTTTTCTGTCGATCCTTGGGATCTACACGGTGCGGACCGAAGAAGAAGCGACTCAGAAAAATCTGCTGGCCGCATTGGGGCGAGGCATCAATTCGTCGACCGCATTGGTTGCCGTCATGGCCATCGTCCTGGCCTACTTCCTGATGCCCCGAACTCCCGGAACGCTCGTGTTCGGGCTCATACCCGGAGTGGCGTTCAGCGTCATTGTCGGGCTGCTGGCCGGATGGTTGATCGGAAAGTGGACGGAGTATTCGACCAGCGATGAATACAGCCCGACCAAAAAGTTGGCCGATCAGACCGAGACGGGTCCGGCGACGGTGATCATCGGTGGGATCGCCGATGGAATGCTCAGCGTCTGGTTCCCGGTCCTGGTGGTTTGCGGCGGGATGGTGTGCGCTTTCGGATTCGCATCCGGATGGAACTTCGCGGACATCAACTACTTTACGCTCGGTCTTTATGGCGTCGGGATCGGAGCCGTCGGGATGCTCAGCACGCTGGGGATCACGCTGGCGACGGATGCTTACGGTCCCATCGCGGACAACGCGGGCGGCAACGCGGAAATGTCGAAACTGGACCCCATCGTGCGAGAACGTACCGATGCTCTGGACAGCTTGGGCAATACTACGGCAGCCACCGGGAAAGGCTTTGCGATCGGCTCGGCTGCCTTGACCGCGCTGGCGCTGCTGGCCGCTTACGTGGAAGAAGTCCGGCTGGGCTTCGAACACTGGGGGCGGTCTTTGGCTCACGGTGAATTGCTGGAAGAACCCGATGGGTTTTACCGAGCGTCTGAAGGTTTCTTGGTGGAAAAGCGGGGCACGGGTGACGATATTTCGTATACAACCTATCTGGCGATGCCGGTCGATCTGCGGCATCCGGACATCGAGAAGGACTGGAAGTTACTGGATTATCGGACCGCGCCGGCGCGAGTGCCCGATGAAATGCTCAAGACGGAAACCAAAGACGGGATCCCCGTGTTCGCGGCCACCGAGGCGCCGTTGGTTCCTGTCAGAACCGCACTGCTGCCTTCGTTCACCCAGTACTACGACAGTTCACTGATGAACCCCAAAGTGCTGGTCGGCGTGTTCTTCGGAGCGATGGCGGTCTTTGTATTCGGCGCATTGACGATGAAAGCCGTAGGCCGTGCCGCCAAAGGCATGGTCGAAGAAGTCCGCCGGCAGTTCAAGGAAAGACCGGGCATCATGGAAGGCACCGAACGGCCGGACTATGCCAGTCCGGTGGCGATCAGCACCAAAGCGGCTCAGCGCGAGATGATCATCCCGTCGGTCCTCGGTTTGGCCTTGCCCGTGGTGACCGGGTTGTTGCTGGGCGTCGCAGGCGTGTTGGGCTTGCTGGTCGGTACCCTGACCACCGGATTCTGCATGGCCATCTTCATGGCCAATGCTGGCGGTGCTTGGGATAACGCCAAGAAGTACATCGAACGCGGTGCTCACGGCGGCAAAGGCACCGATTCGCACAAAGCGGCCGTCGTCGGCGACACGGTCGGCGATCCGTTCAAGGACACGAGCGGTCCCAGTTTGAACATCCTGATCAAGCTGATGATGATGGTCAGCGTCGTCGCAGCCGGTGTGGTTGTTCGCTTCAGCCTGGAGGCGATGGGGATCTTCTAACGGTAGCACCGATTTCCCACTGACCTAAAACCGCCCGCCTCTCACCCCGAGAGGCGGGCTTTTTCTGCGCCTCGGCACTCTGGTGCGCGAGCCAGCATCATCAGACAGAGCTTGGTCGTGTTGAGCCAAGCGCAGAATCCGGTTAAGATCGGACGTGCCCAGTTCTGACCGAGCTTGGCTTGACAAGACGTTATCTTTTAATGCACCGTTGCCCGGAATTTGCGGTAGGAACCGGCTGCGAACGGTGCGGGAGAATTGAATGATTCGATTAGATGTTGGCGTCATCCTGGAAGCCATCTCGTTTGCAGCGCGCAAGCACGTGGGCCAGTTGCGCAAGGACCAAGTCACCCCTTATGTCGCTCATCCGATCCGGGTGATGATCACCTTGGCCACCGTTTTTCAGGTGGACGATCCAGAGGTACTGGCGGCCGCCGCGCTTCACGATACGATCGAGGATACAACGACCGACCGCGATGAACTGACCGAGCAGTTCGGGGAACGAGTCGCGGAGATGGTGGCGTTGCTGTCGAAGGATAAACGCAAGCCGCACGGCGAGCGAGAGGCCGAGTA
>SKKK01000342.1 GCA_007121535.1 Planctomycetaceae bacterium
GGCAGAAGCCCAGCTCGTCATAATCCCAGCGTCCACGGCACGACGGCAACGGCAGGAGACGCAAATGGTATGCGAACTCAGGCGCCTGGCGTACACGCCGAGCGCTTGGCTCGATCCCCTGTTCGGCATTGGCCTCAGCGCCAGGTCCTCACCATTCGTTTGGAATCTGTCCGGTTCGGCGGCAGTCCTTTCCACATTCTTGAAGCTCCCGCCAAGCCTCCCGCAACCGATGCCTCGGACCCAATGTCCCCAACATCGTTTCGTCTCAGCTCGTTTCGGTCGACTTAAACGTCGAGTACGGAATCGACCGTCAGTCTGCACGAGCGAGCCCCCCCGCACTTCCCGCACACACGTTAAACGCACGCAATTAAGCCAGTAATAACAGTTGAAATCCCTTTAGCCGCTTGAAGTAATTTGGGATATCCATTGCCAATGCAGGGCTTAAGATTACGTCCTTTAGTGAAACTCATGCCCCTCCGATGAAATTTTCTTCCGAAAAATCGATGTTTCTACGCGGATGTCTACTTGACAGCCGCCACGGGAGGGAGGATGGTGGACGCGTCGCCAGATACCACCGGTCTGAGCTGCGGCAGTCCTGCGTGAAGTGGCTTGCACCGATTACGGGTCCCGCGACTCTGCTTCTGGAGGATTGATTCAGGGCGGAGCCCGACAACCCTGCCGAGTTCATGTGCTTGCGAAGGGGACCGGTTCATGGCCAGTACGAAGGTCGAGGACACCTCGCTTCGAGGTCCGCCGGGGGCGGTTGTACCGCCACCGGGGATCGTCACGGTAGGCTGCCATAGCCGCTGGCAGACGCAGTTTCGCGACCGGGCATCCTGCCCACCGGCGCGCGAACCGCACTTTTGCGCTCCTCGGCGCCCAAGCGTCAACGGCAAGCGGCGCAACTGCCCCCGGTCAACTTCGGTATCCGATCTTCCAGCCGGCTGCGAACAGAACGTTAGCTGGCCGTCCCGTTTCGACTTCGTGACATTTCCCTCGAGCCCTTCTTTCCCGCAGGAGATCTCCCATGCGTACGGGTCAATCTAGCTTTGGGCGCGCCGCTCGTGTCAATGACAGTCATTCCGCGGCAACCGGACGGCGCGGCAGAATTCCGCGAAGTCTGCGGATGGGGTGGACGGACAAGCGGACACGGCGCTCACGGTTTCGCAGGCTCCTGGCCGAGCAACTCGAGCAGCGAACCGTTCTGAGCGGGTTCTTTTTGGGCGAAGTCATTCCCGTTTCTTACGCACCCAATGCCATCGCACTCGCGGATTTGAATCAGGACGGAAAGATGGATATCGTCACCAGTGATGGAATGTATTTCCTCGGTGGACAGGCAGACGGTTCCTTCGCAGGCCATTATTATCACTCGGGATCGTGGAGTTCTGTAGCTGTAGGGGATGTGAGTGGAGATGGTTTGCCGGACATTGCCACAGCGGGTCCGAATGGGGTGACTGTTTTCACCCAGGTTCCTAGGTCGGGTTGGATCGACTGGTCACGGACGTTCAATGAAGTCGGATCTTGGGTAGAGTCCGTCGCACTAGCAGATGCAACTGGTGACGGTCACCTGGACATTTTTGCGATGGGTAGTGATAGGGTGGCGCTATTGCTCAACACCGGTTCCGGGATGTTCGGCACTCCGGTAACCTATCATATCGGTGATTACCTGATCGCGATGGCCATCGATGATGTCAACGGCGATGGGCTTCCTGACATTGTGGTTATGCGCAGCCCTAGTTGGAACGAACCCAAGGAACTATCGATCCACCTCAACAAGGGCAATGGGGTCTTCGAGAAAGCAGCCGAATACTTCGGGTACTATTCTTGGAATTATGGTGATATTCAGATTGCCCTGGCTGATTTAAACGGCGATGGCTGGATCGACATCGTGACGAGGGATGAGGGGGAGATACGGGCACGGCTCGGAAACGGTGACGGTACCTTTGCAGATCCTGGCATTGAGCTGTGGACGTATTATGGATATCCAGCGGCTATGGCGGTGGGTGACATCGACGGCGACGGAAGCTCAGAGATCGTTGTTTTGGAGGCCGAAGACGAATTGTGGTATTCGTATGAGTTGGACGACCCAGTAGCCGTGTATAAGTACGGAGGCTCCCACTTCTACGCTATCGGACGCTGGCATACCGCCGAACTAGGTGGAACGTCGGGAAGGGTGTTAGCGCTTGGCGATATGAATGGAGATGAAAAACCGGACATTGTGTTGACGAGTCCAGGAGGCGAAGCTAACGACTGGCAGGCCAGCCTATCCATTCTGTTTAACGGTGGCCGCCCTGAACGAGCAGGGCCGCGGATCGTGCGAAGCATGAACTTCGACTCACGCGACCCGTGGTATACTCCGGAGAATGGGATCTCCGGAGGAACGCGATTCGTTTTCGATCAGGCGATGGGCGGTGCGCATTGGGGGACGTTCATGGCCATCGAACTGCTCGATGGTCCCATCGATGCGTTCGAATGGGATTACTACTTTGTCGATGACAATACGTTGGAGATCTATCCAACATCGTCGTGGGAGCGCATCAGCATTCCTGTCGGAACCTACGAATACCGGCTCGTATTGGGGCCTGGGATCTTTGATAGGTTAGGACGGTTAATGGACCAGAATCGCAACGGTGTCGCTGGCGAACCCATTCAGGACCGGTATCAAACCACATGCCTAATCACGGTCGTACCGCCCCGTGTGGACTACCATCGGCCGCAGGGCGAAACCACGGCGCCCGTGGACCGCATCCAGGTCTACTTCACGCATCTCATGGATGTCGACAGTTTCGACATGTCGGATGTCGTCAGCTTCACTGGGCCGAGTGGACCGATCTCCGTCACCGAGTACGTCTGGGCTGATCCTGGGTGGCCCAAGCGACTGGAGTTATTGTTTGCGCCTCAAACCGAACTTGGCAACTACGAACTCGTCCTCGCGCCGAGCATTCTCGACCTGAACGGCAATCCGCTCGATTCCAACTGGGATGGCGTTCCGGGCCAAGACCCGGAAGACCGTTACAGCGCCACATTCCATATCGTTGCCCCACGGATCACTTCGCATTGGCCGTCTGGAACAAGGCAGGGTCCGATCTCAACACTAGGGGTGTATTTCAACCATGTCATGGATCCAGAGAGCTTTTCGCTCATAGACGATGTGGTTAGCTTCGTTGGACCTCTGGGTGACATTCCAGTGACCAGTCACCGCTGGCTCTGGAGCAACAGAGGACTTGAATTGACCTTTGAGCCACAGGTCGCTGGTGGAACGTATTCGCTGGTACTTGGCCCGAATATTCGGGATGTGGCAGGGTACGCAATGGACCAGGACCGGAATCTGGTTCCCGGTGAAATCCCGGCTGACCAATACACCGCGACCTTTACCATCGCCATTCCCGGCGGCGCGCCGTACGTGCTGCGACACACACCCATCGGCATCACACTTGCACCGGTTGACACGCTGCGGATCGACTTCAACAAGCCGATGGATCAGACGAGCTTTTCCATCGCAGAAGACGTGGTCAGCTTCAGCGGACCCGAGGGTGTCTTGGAGGTGACCGGATTTCAGTGGATCAATGCGCAGACGCTCGAGCTGGCTTTTCCCGCGCAGTCAATCGAAGGTGAATATGTCTTGATCCTCGGGCCTAACATTCGCGATACCGACGGCAATCCGCTGGATCAGGATCGCGACCAGAATCCGGGCGAGCCGATTGACGACCGATACACGGCGACATTCACCATTGTTGAGCCCCCGCGAATTATCGACCATTGGCCCACGGGCACCCTGATTGGATGGCCGGACTCGGTCACGCTCGATTTCGACCGCCCGATGGACCAGACCCGTTTTGCGCTGGGGGATATCGTCAGCTTCGCCAGCCCGAACGATGCCGTTCAAATCGCGGATTTCCGTTGGGTGGACGCCCAGAAGCTGGAATTGCTCTTTGACCGTACCGCGGTGGAAGGGACGTACGGGCTGGTGGTGGGCCCAGGGTTATTCAGTGTGGAAGGTTTTGCCTTGGACCAGGACGGGGACGGAGTCCCAGGCGAGCCCGACGAGGACTGGTACGTGGCCGCTTTCGCGGTGGATGTGCCCCCACAGGTCGTCGCGCAGGTCCCCGACGGGACCATGATCGCGCCGCTGTCCTATTTTCAGTTCACCTTCAACCAAGCGATGGATCAAGACAGCTTCAGTCTCGCAGAGGATATCGTCAGCTTCACTGGTCCGCTGGGAGCCATCGAAGCCACCGGCTTCCGCTGGATTGCGGCCGATACGCTCGAGATTTCCTTCGATGCGCAGATCGTTCCTGGCACGTACGAACTGGTTCTCGGCCCCAATGTGCTCGATACAACCGGGAATCCCCTGGACCAGGACGGCGACGGCATCCTGGGCCAGATCCCCGACGATCAGTACACCGCTGTTCTCTCGGTCCCAGCTCCGCCGCGGATCGTCGGCCACACGCCGTTTGAATCCGCAATCGCGCCGTTTTCGGCGATGCAGTTCGAATTCGATCGCGAGATGGATCCGAGTAGTTTCGTCCCCGCCGAAGATGTGGTCAGTTTTCAAGGCCCAACCGGGCCGTTGCAGGTCACGGAACATCGTTGGATTGGCACGATGACATTGGAGGTTTCCTTTGCGCCCCAAATCGCGGGCGGCCTGTACCAGATCGTTCTCGGACCGGACATTCGAGACTCGCTGGGCAACCCGATGGACCAGAACGGGAACTACATCGCGGGCGAAGTCCCTGGCGACCGTTACACGGCCACGTTCGATGTTCTGACGGGTCCCCGGATCCTGTATCACGAGCCGTCCGGCGATCAAGTCTCGCCTGTGTCGGAAGTGATCGTGACGTTCAACGAACC
>SKKK01000214.1 GCA_007121535.1 Planctomycetaceae bacterium
CTGGGACGACGCCGGACCATTCCTGCGGTTCTCCGTGACCTACGAAGCGGCGGACGAACAGGTCGAAGACGCGCTGATGGCCGAGACGGTTTCGCGCCTGCAACAGCTTCGATTGGTCTTTTGAATCAATCGCCGATCGGCCGCCGCCGTTCGCTCCCTATCCATTGGAGGTCTTCGCTACGTTCCAACAGACGCTTCGTCAAGAAGTAGACGATGGCCCGATTGACTGGCAAGCTGCGATCCGTCAGGGCAGTGCCTTGCAACGAAGTCGGCGCCTCGATCAGGAACAGATCCCGCAGACGTTCCGCCTCTTTGGGATCCAGCCTGTCCAACGATGGCCGAGCCCTTTCGATGCGGTCGTGCATTCGTTTGACACTTGACGCAAACCGAGGGTCTTCGGCCCCGACGGCAAACATCAAGGATAACCGGTCCCGGATCGTCGTGTGGTTGAGTGATTTCGAGGCGCTCATCCTGCGGTAGGATTCGACGGGCGAAAGCAAAACCAAGGCCTTGACGTCTTGCCCTTGCTTGAATGCCGGAGTCATCGGCCACGCCCAATCCCGCACCGCCCATTCCAAGGCAATGATGCAGCCGACCTCGGCGGCGATCACCGTCAACATCTCGATATTCACCTCACCGGCATTGTTCTTCCTCATCAGCTCGCTCTTCGCTGCCTCCAGATCCCGCCAGATTTGGCTGATGTCGTCCGGTTTGAGCTGATCTACCGAAATCGTCTGGGTCCGTCCCGTGTTATCCCCCGGGACTCGGCGCGTGGTGCTGCGCCCATGGCCTCGCAGATCGATGACCATCGAGGCATGGCCCAGCGTTTGGAGACCGACGGCCAGAAAATTCCAATCGCTCCCTTGCCCTTCCCAACCGTGGACCATGATGATCGGGACGGTTTCCTTGCCGGAGCGGATCTTCTCTTGAGGGCCATAGTACTCAGCGTGGATGCGCCATCCATCGCGAGTATTCAGCGTCATCGATACCGGTTCCGGCGGCGTGTCCTCCTTCGGCTTGGGCTTGGTGGTGGGAGTTTTTGGTTTGACGGGGGGCTTTTGAGCGTTTGGAGGCGTCTTTGGAGGCTGGGCAGACGGCGGCTGACCCGGTGGCTGCGTGGGCGGTTGCGTGAACGGCGGTTTCGAAGGAAGCTGTCCCCGGGCGGAACCGGTCAACAGACAACCTAAGGCCAACAACAGGCAGAACCCAATGCCCCGAACGGGAGTACCCCAACCTACGACATTACAGCGGTCATTTCGTTTCATCGCTCGACTTCCTTCTGAACGCCAAACTTCTGTGGCTTCACCTCTTTTATCCTAGATGCTCAAACGGAAAGGGTCAAGAAATCAAGAAAAAGGTTGCTCGATAGCCGCGAACGACTTCCCCTTCGCTTGGGGCAGTGAAGCCGGCGCAACCCGAGCTAAAAGCGGCATTCAAGACCCAGGCTCAAACCATGAGCGTAGAAGTGAGTCGCGTTGAAATCGAACGCAGGTCGCACGGCGTTGGGAGAAGGCTCGAGACCAAAGAAACTGCTGTCGACGGTCGTATCGATCTGGTCGCCAGGACGCAACACGCTGCTGAAGAACATCAGACTGTACCCAACCGACAATCGGATGCGATCCACCGGATGATAAAACAGCTTGATCCCGGTATCGTGCATGTACGAGAACGTGTCCCTCGTATGGACGCCCGCATTGCTTCCCTGCTGGACCAGCAGGCCTGAGTTGGGACGGTTCGGATCGGTCGATCCACTCAAGTCGGCCTGCTGGTTCATGTTGCCAAAACCAAACTTGGTCATCAGTTCCAATCCCCAGCAGCCTCGTTGATAACGACCTTGAATGCCGAAGTGACCACCGTGAAATTCATTGCTTGTGCGAAACGAGTCGCGAACACGGAGCGAGTCGGCGGCAGTCGCTCCCGTTGGACTGCTGCTGGACTCGATCAGCAGGCCCTCGTTCAAGCGGCCCATCTGGTAACCAAACAGAAAATCCAAGCGCGAATGACATGTTCGCACCATCAGACAGCGTAGGAAAGCGTCAGCCGCCAGGAACTCGGATTCGGTGAGTACTTGAATTTGGCCGAAGGTGGTACCTTGCGTCCCCATGTTGTCTACGACCAATGCCTCTTGCTGACCAGTCAGATCATCGAAGAAGGGACGAGCGAAAAACGGCAGATCGCCTGAGTTCAGTTCGAAGCGATTCTTCGCATCCCCGATCGATACGAAGCGGCCTCCGATGCCCAGACACTGGCAGTCGTCCAACCACATGCCGAACTGCAACCTTCCACCGGGTCGCGCCTGCTCGTCGACGGAACCGCCGCCAAACAAAACGGTCGCATCCGGCAGCACTCCAGGATCATTCCCAGTCACCAACGGCGGGTAAAATCGAGACTCGCGCCACCAAAGCAGAAACTCGAATTCCACCCAAAACCTTTCAATACACACCGGTCCATAGCGGCCAACGCCGACGCCGCAGCTTGCGTCAACGCCGCAACTTCCTCCTAAATGATACCCGTCGCCATACTCCATCATGTAGCCGCCATGATCCAAGACGCCGAATTCCAATTCGTCGTGCTGGTGAGTTGGAGCATCCATCTGTCGCTGCGTATCGTCATCGAACCCCACACGGGATGTTGCCGATACCGTGCGAACGATGGTTCGGTTCCCACTTGTTGTGCGGAACTCGGTCGCATGTCCAAATTGGAACATGTGCGAAGCCAGCAACGATCCAAGTAAACCTAAAGTCATCCAAATGTTTGCAAGACGAGGCATGTTTTTGCAAAATGCAACTCGAAAGCCGCATCTCCTTCGATGGGGGGATACAAACGTCGCGAATCCTTGAACGAGGACCCTCTTCTTGTCTTTGCTGATTATTTCGGCTGTGACGATCGTATTAGTTAAGGCATTTTGGCAATTTGCGATGAGTTTGCGGGGAGAATCGGGCCATCCGGTCCTCTGGTGGCCGAGGCAGTTGGTTTAGATAAGACGGGAAGAATAAACCTTGGTTTCGGATTCTCAGAATGATCGCGGTTGCTTCGGCCGATGGATATTTGAGGACATCCGTCACCTCCAGGTAACAAGGACCCGTGGCCGTATGCAGCATGCGAGCATTCTGGAAAGCGTCCGCAAGATGGTGCGAGGCGTCTTCGATCAGCTTGGTGCGGGTTCCTCGGTTCGGATGACCGAGCATATTCTGATCTTTGAGGACCTGTACTGTGGACGGCGATTTCGTTGTGGTGCGTTCGAGGCCGTTTGGTTTATCGAAGAAGCCCAGATCAAAGTTTACGGCGCAGAAGGTCGAGTGGTCCGCGTGTTGTCGGCAGCGGACGCGTCGACGTCGGACCAAGCAAATGGCATGCGGGCCGCTTGAACGAAGACGACGCTACTGGACCATCATCGGGTTCGTTTCGATCTACGTGCTGATCCTGATCGTTTTCCCTTCGGCTGCCATCGCTCAATGGATCGTTCCAGGAACGGGAAGTGTCCTGGCCCAGGTGGGCGATGATTTCGAAGACATCCACTGGGAATATCATCTCCAATCGCCCAAGAGTTCACGTGATCTCGATGGCCAGGAACGGCTGCCCGCAGGCTATTCGGCAAACGGGCGCTGGTACGAAAGCGTCAAACGAGGGCATCCGGATATCATTCGTCGCGTCGACACTCCACAAGGGGGGCTTCCGGGAAGCCGCGGCTCGCTCTTGCTGCAATCGTTGCACACCGGCATTCCAGGCCGACCGGGGTTCCGATTGGCACAAGATGACTTGGTGGCCGATGTATCGTATCGCTTGGGCGGCGCGATCCCCGTCGCTCGGGGCCCCAGCGTCGTCGTGCGACTGTTCTTGCCACCTGTCGATCAATGGGAAAGGCGGTCGGGACCCCATTTTGGATTTCGAGTCGCCCTGGAAACCGCCACAGTCCGCCGATCTCCCTCGATGAATCCGGTTGCCAATCCAGCGAACCTCAAGACGTATTGGCCGGGGATCTTCATTGAATTCGAAAGCAAGCCCGATGGCAGTAAACACGACTATGCGCATTTTCGCTTACGAGCCAATCGCTACGGAAATGACTATCGAAGCCGACAAATCCCCATTACCGGGTGGTGGACTCTAGGGATTTCCGTGACTCCCGATGGCGCTGTGCACTATTTTGCCAAGCCGGGCGTCGACGATTTGACCGCAGCCGACCACCTGGCATCCGAGTATCCGTACGGGTTTCGCGCTCTGACGTTCAAGACGTTCTTCTTCAACGTTTGCAGTAGCGACGATGGAAAATCGTGGTCGACACCTTGGATTCTGGACGACCCTACGGTTTACTTGGTGCAATGAAGTCTTTGGCCATATGAAGGAGATTTGACTTTGAACCATCCGCAGGAATCACAGGTAATCCGAGTTGGGCACAGTCCCGATCCGGATGATGCTTTCATGTTTTTCGCGCTGGCTGCCGAGCGATTGAACACTGGCCGATACCGTTTCCAACATGAGTTGGTCGATATCGAAACGCTGAACCGTCGTGCTTTCAGCGGCGAATTGGAACTGACCGCCGTCAGCCTGCATGCCTATGCTTACTTGCAGGATCGATACCTCTTGTGCAATTGCGGTGCCAGCATGGGGGAACGGTACGGGCCGATGGTGGTGGCCAAGCCGGGGGTATCGCTGGAAGACCTGCGAAACCGAGTGGTCGCTGTGCCGGGCACATTAACGACGGCGTACCTGGTCCTGCGAATGTGTCTTGGCAACGACTTCCAGCACGTCGTCGTCCCTTTCGATCAGATTCTGGATGTGACCGCGGAAGGCGCCTACCAAGGGCAGCCCATCGACGCAGGCTTGGTGATCCACGAAGGCCAATTGACCTACGAACGACAAAACCTGAAGTTGCTGGTCGACCTGGGACAATGGTGGTACGACCAGACTCAGCTTCCGTTGCCGCTGGGCGCCAACGCGATCCGCAAGGATCTGGGGAATCCCACCATCAGCGAAGTCGAACGGCTATTGCATCTGAGCATCCAATACGGCCTGGATCACCGCCAGGAAGCGCTTGACTACGCCTTGCAGTTTGGACGAGGGTTGGACAACGCCAGTGCCGATCGCTTCGTGGGAATGTACGTGAACGAGTGGACGTTGGACTTCGGTTCACGCGGCCGAGAGGCTGTGGCCGAGTTACTGCGACGGGGCCACACGGCGGGAGTGATCGAACAAGCGATCGTACCCGAGTTCGTATAACGCTCAGGATTGGAAGTAGTCGGGTTCCATCCCGGGACGCCACTTGATATTGCATCCGATACTGGGCGTTTGATCCTCCGCTGGTTTTTCGCCGCGAAGCACCGCATCCAGTGCCTTGGCTAGATCCTCGCCGGTAACGGGAATGCCCGACTCCGGCCGGCTGGCATCGAACTGGCCGCGGTATACCAACTGTTGGTTCCGGTCGAAGACGAAAAAGTCAGGGGTGCATGCCGCACGATAGGCGTGTGCCACCTCCTGCGTTTCGTCGTACAAGTACGGAAACGTATAACCGCGCGCGGCGGCCTCGGCGACCATCTTTTCCGGCGAGTCGTCCGGGTAGTTCTCTACGTCGTTCGAGCTGATCCCGACGAACGAGACCCCTCGACTTTGGTATTCTTTCGCCACCCGAGCGAGAACGTCAGCGATGTGCTTGACGAAGGGACAATGGTTGCACAAGAACATGACCACCAGCGCATCGACCCCTTCAAAATCGCTCAATTTGACGGTCTTCCCGTCGATGTTCGGTAACGAAAAACTGGGTGCCTTGGTACCTAATGGCAGCATGGTGCTGGCTGTTTTTACCATGAAAAAGTCCTTTCAAATGTTAGTTGAGCAATGGCCGAAGAGGGAGCATTGAGATTCTCTTGCCGGAAACCGATCCGTTGGGTGCCGCGCACACAGGGCTCCAGCCACTCTTCTTTCAAACGGCTTTTTAGGCGTAGGCTCGTTCCGCCACCTGGATCAGATCCGATTCGCTTTGCCCTTGCACGATAAAGCGACTCAGCCCCAAACTCAACTCGTCACCAGGACGCAAACGAGCCTGTTTCACGGGTTGGCCATTGAGATAAGTTCCATGCTTGGAACCGAGGTCCCGCACTGTCAGCGCGTTCTTCTCGTAATCGATTTCGCAGTGGTACCGACTGACCCAACGATCATCGATACAAACATCGGCGCTTGGGCTGCGACCCAAGCGTAATGGAAAATCGCACAACGGAATCTCGTGGCAGGCAGCACCTGATTCCGTGACAATCAGTTTTGCGATCGGGTCAAGCATTTCAGTGCGCATATCCCAGGCAGGTGACAGCAGTCGAAGCGGGACGACCTCGGCGGGAAACCGGCTGAATCGGTGGTCGATACCGTTCGGTCGACCCCCTTCCAGCCTTTGCTAGGGCGCATTTGAACACTGGCATTGGTGTTTGTCAAGCTTCCGCTGGACAGAAATTTCGAAAAAAACGAATCGCTTCGCTGATTTCTCGCCCCGATCACACCAGAGCGTCCAAAAGGCTGTCCAGCGCGTTCGACTCCTGCCACGCTTGAGCTACGTCTTCGAGGACATCATCCTCCAGCCACCAAGACAATTCTTCCGCATCGTCTTGGCGATCGCTCTGGCTGCTCAAACGATAAGCATCCTCTAACGAGGGGTCGATGGATGCGGCCTCGGACAATTCCTGCAACGCTATTGCTTCGGCTTCTGCCATCTGCAGGCGTGCTTCCGCTGCATCCACCATTCCGATCATCGTGGCCATCGCCGGGGGATCGATCACCAAAGCGGCGATCTCGTCGGCCATCGGGTACCATCCCGCCTCGCCTTCACCTTGTCCCTGAGCGTCTTGACTAGCCATCATGTTCAAGTAGTTGATGATCCCCAAGACATCCGCTGGGGAAATAATGCCGTCCCCATTCGTGTCGTAGTAGTGGATGGTGCCTGTTTCGCCTTCGCCTCCAGCAAGCTTTCGCAAATCCACCGATCCGTGGGTGTTCAGGAAGTTCATCACGAACAACGCGTCCATCGGCGTTACGTAGCCGTCATTGTTGACGTCCAGTGGGTTGTTCGGATTGGTGAATTCTCCTTCGCCCATGGCGCCGATGACGGTGATCGGTGTCGTTGAGACGTAGGAGACCTGCGAGACCGGCACGTTCAGCCCCAAGTCGACTCCGGTATTGGGATCAACAACACCCGATCGGATCAATGAGACTTGATTCTGGGGCAAAAAGTCGGCCGGATCCGCCGTGAACGTCAGCGATCCAATCCCACCCGGAGGAAACAGGGCGGTGAACCTGGTGGTGAACAGCAGTTGCGGATCCGGGGTATTTGGCAAAATGGGCGCCGACCCTCGAAAAGCTCCCACCTCGTCGATAATCCCGCTGGCTGTCAAAAAGTCGGCCTTCCTGCCTTCCGTAAACGGCGGAGCGAATTGGATGTCGTAACCGAAACCACTGGTCGCCGAAGGAACCGGAGCCGCCATGTTCGTCGGGTACAGTACATCCAGGTAGGCGGAAAACACACCTTTCAACTCATCCGGGAACGGTTGACCATCGGGGAAGGTCTCCCGAATATCTTGCACGAAGGCGCTGACCAAGAATTCGGTGCCGGTCTGAACGACGTTGTTGGGAAAGGGATTGCCGTTCAGATCGGTGGCAACCAACGAGATTTCCACCAATTTGCGCGTGGGGACGACCTGGATGCTGGTTTGGCCGAAGCCGATTCGTTCGAAGGGAATCGCTGAGGTCGGCGGACTGCTCAGACCGTAGACCAGCGTTTCGTTTTGAGGCACATCAGCGGGATCAGCACTGAACGTGGCCACCCCCAATGACGTTGCCAGGAAGGTCGCCGAGAAGAGCTTTCGCGGGTCGGATCCCAGCGGAGTGGTCGTACCCGAGAAGGCTCCGATCTCGTTCAAAATCCCCGGGATCGACGAATCGACTTTCCGCCCTTGCGAATACAGCGGATTCCACTCCAAACGACCATCGCCCGCGTACGCAGTCCGGCCCGCGTCGTACAACAGATCCAAGTGGGCGGCGAACACGCCTCCTTCCTCAAGCGACGCGAACGGGTAATCCGGAGGTCCCGGCGGAGTCCGTATGTCATCCACCCATAACTCGACCCGGAACTCGGTGCCCTGATCGATCAGCGGTCGCCCCTGGTTGTCCCGTTCAATGATCTCGTTGCCGTCCAGGTCCGCAATCCGGATATCAAAGTTGACAACGTCATCTTGGGTATGTGGGGGCACGTGGATCGTTACCGTGGCCGTCGAGGTGACTCCTTCGGCGTCGATGATCGTATAGCTGATCTGATCGGATCCCGCAAAGCCGTCGGGCCTGTAACGTAACGCCTGCTCGTCGTTGACCGTAACCAACGTGACCGATCCGAAGGTCCAGGTCGTGTCGACCCCATTATCCGGGATAGAGATCGATCCCGTGGGACCCGGCAAGTCGTTTCTCAAAACGAACAGATCGGCCACCGTCTGACCGGGACTCAGCCAATACGAGTCGTCGACGGCAAACGGAAACTCACCGAAGAAAGGCACGATCGTCACGGTGACCCTGGCCGTATCGGTCAACTGACTGAACTCGTCGCGGATCGTGTAAGTAAACGAATCGGTACCGAACGCGCCGGGGGCGGGCGTATAGCGGATAAAATCATCAGTGAAATCGTCCGGGGTACCGTTGTCATCGATGAAGGCCGTCCCCGAGGAACCTTGCGTGTTGACGTTGATCAAACGCATGTTCGCGCGGCCCGAAGCGCCGGGAATGTCGTTTTCCAGCACCATGATCGCATTGTTTTGACTGTTCTGCTGGACGGTCGCTAAATCATCGACTGCCACCGGTTGGAGCGCAAGGATGTCGAGCCGATAGTCCTCGACTTCGCCTTCACGAGTCGACGGACCGGTGGGTCCCAGATTACCATCCTTGCCATAGCGGAAACGCGCATAAGTCGTTCCCGGCTTGGCATTGTCTGGCACCGTGATATTGAACGTACGTGTACCGGGACTGGTCAGTTGAACGTTGGTCAGCACCTGTTCGCCCGGATCGTCCCAGTCGCCATCGCCGTTCCAGTCGATCCAACCTTGCAAAAAGCCCGTACCGCGATTGGTAACCGCGATTTGGAAGGTCTCGCCAGGCGCTGCGCTGGCGGGCATCACCACGCCATCGTTATCGGGGGCCGCTGCTTCGACATTGGGTTCGCCGTCTGGCGTAGGCAACGTCAATTCGCCAAGGCCATAACTGGCGACCACCGGATGCCTGGCTCCATTGTCGTCTCGGAGCGTCGGCCATGGTTCAGGAGCATTTCCCCAGTCGAAATTCGTGTCGATCCGGCCGAAGTCGACGTTCGAGATCGTGCCACCGCCACCTTGGGGAATCACGATGATGTGAGCGTCGTCGGATCCGCCAGGAAAGAAATTCTGCCAAAAAGGCGTCGCGTCTTGAGCGGGGCTGGGAGGTTGCCAAACCAAACCCGGTTGGCCGGGATAGGTGCTTTGCCAGCCCAATCGCGGTGATTCTCGTACGATAATCGGACCGTCGACATCCACGGTGATGCTGTACTGCCCCATGGCGTTGGTGCGAGCCGTCGGTTCGGTGAGATCGATTTGGCCGTCGCCGTCCAGATCGACGTACACGAGCGCATTGGCGATCAGCGGTTCGCCCGGGTCCAAGAACCCGTTGCCGTTCAGATCGTGCCAGACGGTGCCGCGGATGGTCGTCGGACCGGGTGCGGGCAAGTCGGGCAAAGCCCCCTGACGGAAGGACCCCCAGCGACTGCCCCATCGGCCATCCAAATCGAATCGGGCCAGCGAGTAAGCGTTGTACGTCCAAAACGTGACTTCGTCTACGGGATCGATGGCCAGTCCCGAATGACGTCCCCATGAAATGAGACCCTCGAAGTCCTCCAGTTCATAAGCGTCGGATCCCTCAGCCAACAACACCGAATCGCGCAGCGTGCCCGGTGGATCGTCCGGTGTGCGAAGCGCGTAAAAGGCGCTCGGAAAAATACCGGGGCCGAACAAGGCATAGCTGACGGCCATATTGCCTAATCGATCAACCGCGATCGAAGGGAACGCCGTGAACGACGGAAAAGCCACGTCCTCGCCACTGATCGGCCCTTGGTCGGCCAACGTGATCCGTGGCGGCGACGCATACGCGGCGGTTGTGTCCAAGCGGAACCAATAGGCGGTGGTCTGGTTGGTGTCGGGACCCTCAAAAGGCACAACGACAGTAGTGAAATACAGTTGACCATCTCGCCATACCGCGTCATAAACCCGACGATCTCCCACGTCCAGCGTGGTGGTGACCAATGGTTGAGGCGCCTCGGGAGGCGGTTCGAATTCGAAGGGGTCCGGCAAGTATTCCAAGTTGCCCACATTGACGGAAAACCGGCGAAACTGCGGATTGTTCAAGGGGTTGTCGACGCGAATCACATCGACAAATTCGTCGGTCATGTTGGTGCGACCATCGTACATCACCAGGAAGGTACCCAGCGAGGCTGGGGCCGTTCCGTAGATGTGCGCCGGATACATGCTGCGGAGCCGCCCGACGTTCTCTTGGTTTACGGAAAAATCGACCTGGGTGTCCAATCCGGGATTGTGAACCGTCCATTGGGCCCGCCCGTTCTCGTAAAAGCCGCCCTTGCCAATGCCCTTGTCGATGATCCACAAACGGTTGCCGTTGGCCTGCTCTTCGTCTTCCACGTTCATCATGTTGGCCGTGACGAAAATCGCCTCGGAATTGACCGCCATCCCGGCAAAGTCCGCATAATGAGGCAGGATTTCCAGCGGATCATCCGGCGAGGCAATGTTGGTCAACGTGTTGATCGACGTGTAGAACCACGTCCCGTTGGGGTCGCTATCGTCCGAAACCGCCATCATGATCCGCGAAGTCGCAATCGCATCGGATGATCGTTCCAATGCCATGACCACAAATCGCTGGGCGAATTGGTCATACAAGACGCGCGGATCGAAAATATTCGCGCTGGGGTTCATCGGAGGGGTCAGCGGGCGCAGTGGCTGGAAAAAATTCACCAAGCTGGTATGGCCATGCCGCACCCCATCCTTGGTAAACCATTGGATGGATCGGTTGGCCACATTGACCACATGCGTTGGGCCGACCGCCCCATGCGGATCCGGTGGCGATGCATCGAATCCCCCAATGTTGAAGATGCCGTCGCTACTGTTCAACCCCTCGATGGTCGACAGTAACGCAGGCGACGCGGTCAACAAACATCGGTCCTCGAGAGTCTCGATGTGCGGACGTCGCGTGCGGCGCCGATTCTTCTTGATAGCAATCTTGCTTGTGTTACGACGAGCGGTTTGTAAGGACCTGGACCGTGGGGCACTCACGTTGCGACCCTCATTCTATGGCAAGGGAATCCAATTAGGCCAGTAGCAATCTACTCGCCAGTCTAATTTGCCGAGAGCGCAAAATCCACAATTTTCTTAGTGTGGAGTTGCAGGCGTACCATAAGGTGGTCGGTGAGGGCGATACCACAGTCATAATCGAACCGCTGTTAAGCTGAACGCCACTCCCTCAACCGGCACAAAACTTGTGTCTATGATGCTTGCCTGCACGGTAAAGTTCCGCGCTCTCGACTCGGATGTATCCTATTTCGGTAGACTGGGACAGATACGACCTAGTTTAACATCGGAAAATGTTGTGTATATCCCTCTAATCGCCCAAATTCTCGGGATTTTCCGATGCAAACAATCAGATCGACTACAACGCGCACAAAAAAAGACCCCTTTTTCAGGGGTCTCTTAATGAAGTATGCGGGTGTTCAACGTTTCCGGTTACCACATCCATTCGGCTCCGATCGAGAATCCATGATACAGCAAATTGCTGCTGTTATTTAGGAACGGAGTACGCGGAGGCCCGACAGTGGGGTTTTTCTCGTTGAAATTGTCGAGGGCCGTCGCAACCCCCTCAATGAATAACAATTGATAACCACCTCGGATGGTGAACTGATGGTTCAGTCGATATGACGCCATCACGTTGGCTTCGCCGAGGAAGCTTAGTTGATCGCCGGTTTCCCGCTCGTTGACCAGTCCTCTGAATCCCGTTAAGGTATCGTTGCTCTCCATGGTGGTCTTTTGATTGGAATTGTTCCCGTAGATTCCCGCTTTGCCGTCAAAACCGATGCTCAATCCCGGCAGGATGCAGATCCAAGCGTCACCGCCCAATTGAAAACCGGTCATGTAGTTGCCGGCCAACAGGTGATAGCGCCCCGTTCCCTGGCCCGTGTCGCCGGACGGCGGGTCAAAGAGATCAGCCTCGGATCGGAAACGGACTTGCTGTCGAACTTGCGCGTAACGCACTCCAGCCAGCCAGGAGCCCTGAATGGTGCAGGTCGGGCCGATCCATCGGCGACGATAATTGAATTCGAAGCTATCCAGACTGCTGAGGTGCCGGACTTGATGCATATACGCGTTGTCAAAATTCTGCAAAGGATCTTCAATGCCAAAGTTGCTGAACACCGAATTCAGGTCATTCAGTCCGCTCCGCGCCGTTTCCGAACTGACATGATCCAAGAGGCCCAAAAAGGTAAATTCCAAATTGCTTCCCGGGCCCGTTTGATAGGCTCCGGTAATTCGCATGCCCCACTCCTCGTGGAAGCCGAGATCCGCCGAGCTGATTCGAGGCTGCTCGAGCCCGTCTTTCGAAAACACGATGGAAGGCCCCGTGTTGTCGATCGACATGAAGACGGCTTCCGCATGGATGTCGAACCAGTGCGGTGCACAACAGCCGCCTTCTGCGTAAGGGGCCAGCCACGCCAGCAGGGAACTCAAGCCGTACCCCATACGGTGTCCCGGCCGGTGACCGGCATGAAGACCAATACATTCATCACAGTCGCATATCCCGCCCTCTGCGTAGGCCATCGGAGCGTGCATGACCATCGCATCGCCACCGAACGACACAGGCGACACAGGCGACACAGGCGACACAGGCGAAGCAGGCGACGCAAAGCGAAAACTCGCCCCACCCGTCGAATTCGCAGGCGAAACGCCATGGGCAGGAGCAACTCCATACGCACCCGGCTGCGGTGCGTAGCTGAGAGGTTGCCCCATCCCGCCTTGTGCTTTCAGGTCGCCGGCAACGACCATACTCAATAGGGATGCAACGACGGCGATCCACCGAAACCGTTGGTATTTCATCAGAAGTCTCTCCACGGCACTAGACACTTGCCAAATGGGCTCGTCTCGAATCTCAGAGTCACCAGACGACCGACTGCGGGGCCGATCGCGTTTACGTTGCCCATCAGCAACGTCCCCGGCTGTTCTGCTGCGAGACACATCCGTTCAGGCAAACTTATCGGCCATGCACAACGCCTACGATCAGGACTTTCGTAACGCCCCGAAAAAGCATCGCATTCCGCCAGGGCTTTGCAGAGCCCCTAATGTGAAACCGGGTGCCAGCGAAGGGCAATCGGGCTTCATGCGGCCACGTCCGGCTGGTTGATACTTTCCAGCCGATCAACCCGATCGAACTGCTCAGATACCTCTAACGAGTGGGTGACGAGCACAAGGGCGACACGTTCCTCGCGGCACGTCTCGCGGATCAGTTCGACAATTTGTTGCTGGTTGCTGCGATCGACATTGGCCGTGGGTTCGTCGGCCAAAATCAAAGAAGGCCGGTTGGCCAGAGCGCGAGCGACGGCGACTCGTTGCTGCTCGCCGACCGACAACGCCGAAGGCTTATGCGTAGCCCGTTTTGACAACCCGACCCGTTCGATCAACCCTTCGGCACGCGAACGGTCCTTGCGTCCCCGAGCAAAGGTCATGCCCAGCATGACATTTTCCAATGCAGAGAACGCCGGCAACAAATTGAAGGTTTGGAAAATGTAGCCAATACGAGCGGCTCGGAAACGATCACGAGCCGCTTCTGACAATTGAGTGATATCGATGCCGTCGATCCGGATGACGCCCGAATCGGCTCGGCTGATCCCCGCAATTACGTGCAGCAGCGTGGTCTTTCCACAGCCGCTGGGGCCCACCAGCACCATCTGTTCGCTTCGTTCCACGCAAAATTGTGGCACATTCAAGATGGGTAACCGGTGACCATCGGGCTCTCGAAAGCTCTTTCTTACGTTCCGCAACTGCAAAATCATCAAAGGCGTCCTTCGGCTTCGCTTTCGTCAAAGTCGTCTTGCTGCAGGGCGATCAGCGCGTCCTGGGCCTCGTCAAAATCAACGTACGGGCCTTCGTCCGCCACCCGGCCATTAAAGCGGATGGCTACGTCCTCGGCCGTGCATCCAGCAGGTTGTGGTTTGATCGTCAATCCGTCGTCGGTCTCGATGATTACAAACATGGTGTTCTCCTGATGCAAGGTAGGCTACTCGTACAGGTGACACGGGGCGGGCCAACGTTTGTTCCCCATCGTCTGGCCCCTGCCTTTCGGCATTATACGCCGTAAGAAAAAGAATTGTCAGCGGTGTTATCCAACCTTGGATCTGCAGGACGGCTCGCGAATTCTGTACGCCTGTCGCATGAACTCCGGCACCAAGATCTGGATCATCACCGAAGCGGCGGACGACGACGGGCAACGGGCAGCCACCACGCTCCTGCTGCCGAAAGAGTACTGAGGATTTCGGTCAACAATAACTGCCTGAGCGGGGCGTTCACGGCGCGGGGCGTTCCACCATCAGCTCTTTCTGCTGCGGATCGTAGACATAACGCTGGTCGGGCGGCAAGTTGGGCAATTGGATCTGGTTGGCTTGGATAATTTCCTTCATGAACTGATCGTGTGATTCGGGTGCCCTGCCGTGCAACGCCTGGTAAAGCTGCATGGCGTGAGGGATCTGAACCTGGAAAATGGCTCGTTCACGCAGGGTAAAGTAGGCTTTGGCCGGCGTCACCAGGACGCCGCCCTGAAACTTGTCCAGACCGCGACCTTTGGCTCCCACCCCCACGTCTGCCTTGACGCGCTCGGCGTCGGGCGCAGCCGCTTCGGGCGACTCGGAATCATCCGGAGTCGCATCGGGCATCGCCAGCGTCTCGGCCTCCGGTGGGGTCGTCTCCGGCTCCTGGGCGACTCCCGGATCGACCTCCGGATCGACTTCCAACGGTTGGACCTCATCGGCCGCGGGCTCCTCGGGAACCTGCTGCTCCGCAATCGCTGGTGTCTCGGTCTGCTCGACGCTGGGAACCGTCACATCAGGTTCACCGGACGCCGTTGTGTCCGTCGCAGAACGTCCGCAACCCGCCAGAATGACACCGAAAAACAAACAGATGAGTAAATTGGCTCGCATCGCTACAACTCCCAAAAAAAACGAGTAAACGCTGGCCGTCGCCAGCTAGTCGAACATCGGAAGAGACCACTGGGCCATTTCCTGTAAAACGTCGTACTTCGTCATATCGTATTGTAGCGGAGTGACCGTCACAAATCCCTTCTCCAATGCCGAAAGATCCGTTTCTTGCTGGCCATGTGCCGGCGGCGGTTCGCCCGTGGCCCAATAATAATCGCGGCCTCGCGGATCCTTTCGCTTGATAAAGTGCTCCCCGTACCGCTCGATGCCCATCGGCACGATCTTCACTTGCGGATTTCGCCGTACGGCGGAGGTTGGAATATTGACGTTGTACAATTCCGAACCCGGCTGCTTGCGGTGCAGGATCTGCTGGATGATCCGCGCCGCGATCTTGGCCGCTCGATCGAATTCCGCGTGCGCGTCGTATTCCAACGAGACGGCGACGCTGGTGATATCGAAGAACGCACCCTCGATCGCCGCGGCCACCGTTCCCGAGTACAGCACGTTGATGCCGGCGTTCAGCCCGCCATTGATCCCGCTGACGATCAGATCCGGGCGGCGCGGACAGAATTCGAACACGCCGATCTTCACGCAATCGGCCGGGCTGCCTTCCACCGCCCAACCGCGTCGCCGATCGCCGTCGAAAACCTCGCTGCAGACCAGCGGGCTGAGAAACGTGATCGAATGGCCCACCCCGCTCTGTTCATGAGCCGGCGCGACCACGCACACGTCGCCCATCTGCAACAATTGACGCTCCATGGCCGCCAAGCCCGGGGCGTGGATTCCATC
>SKKK01000322.1 GCA_007121535.1 Planctomycetaceae bacterium
AGGGCTCCGTCAGGAGTGCGGTTCATGTTGTCTTCGCGCGGGAAAAGGTGCGGGCTGAATACCTTCTCCCCGCCCCCGATGTGACGGAGTCAGAAGCGGGACCGGAGTTCACTGTTGCGGCGCTCGACGCCTTGGTGCGAATGAAACTCACCTCGTTTCGCCTGAAAGACAAGGTCCATCTGCTTGATCTGCTGGATGTGGGACTGATTGACCAGACGTGGTGCGATCGTTTCCCACCAGCACTTGGCGCAAGACTGCGGGAATTGCTGGAGACTCGGGACCGCGAACTTTGACATTCGCCGAACATGGGTTTTCGGATACCGACGGGGGGCCGAAACGGGAGGTTCTGGCGTGCGGCCAGAGAGCGGTAGCATTGTGATGTGCCGGCGCCTGACCGCCGACGCGGGGTTGGCGGTGAAACACGGCCAGTCGCCGCTCGCTGGGATTCAAGGAACGAACCACTTCAAACCGCGAGATTCCTGGCTTCGTCGAACGCTCGAAAATTCACCGAATTCTGGCGAATTCGGCTACGAAAACGCTTCACGGCGTGGCCCGTCCCGTAGACGGTCAAGGTTGGTTGTGGCTAAACTGGAGCCTCATGCAATGGCGGCCTCTCGACCGTTGCCGTCGGTTTCCCTTTCGGCACAGGAACACCGCATGAGCGACAACCCCTACAATTCCCCACTTTATGGCGCATCCGGTCAGCCCGCGTTGGATCCCTTCGCCCGCAGGCCTGCCGTGAAAACGTTGGGCGCGTTCGTCTTGACGATCCTGATCATGGATCTGGTGTTTTGCGCCATGCGTTTTGGCTTGGCCGCGTTGGGCGCGGTTGGTTTCGCCATGATCGAACCGGACGATCCGATGCGCCCCACCGTGGTGTTCGAGGTGGGGACCGGACTGGCGATTGCTTTATTCGGAGTCTCGGCCAATATCCTGATCCTCTTGCAAAAAAGCATTGGCATCTACCTGGCCGTTGTCAAGATCTTTTTCACCCTGGCAAACATGCTGGTCGGCATCTGGCAAGCTTCCTTGCAATTCGGGCCGGTGGCGGATGGGGCGGTGGGAGCCGAACGCACGGGGATATTGATCGGTTTTGCGGTCGGCATCCTCTTCGTGCTCGGTATTCGCCTGACGTTGATGGGACTGTACGTCGCGGCCCTGGTCAAAGCGAATACGATCCTCTCTGATTGACTCGATGCCCCATCAAGTACCGCGGCTCAACCAGTTGCCGCTCGATCGCTTCCGGCACTTCGCCGTCACCAAGACACAAAGCAGCCGGTGCATTCGTCCTGCTTGTTGGGAGAACCGGGCAATCGGCTCACTTAACGCCCGCATGAACCGTGAGATGTCCGACGATCGCCGTTGCCGTGAACTGATCGATCAACTTCAGCGTCCAATCGATCATCGGCTGGACGGCCGCCTCGGCCGTGTCGGAAAGTTGATAACCGGCGTAATCGAAGGTCTTTCCCGTGGCAGTGATCAGGTACGCTTGCGGCGTGTGGCCGTAGAGGGCAGCGACCCAGGCCAATAACTCGCGGGGGTCCAGGAAGTGAGCCATCGAGATGCTGGCGTCGGGATCGGCGGCCAGCGGGCGGCAGCAGACCGTTCCCGGCTCGCCTTCGATCGATGCATCCAAAAAGATCACCATCCCTGCCTCGGCCACCTCGCCCACCAGTTCCGCCGTCAGGATATGGCGGCTGTGAACGATGATCTGGTCGGATTGAATCGAGTCGATCAGACGGTCAGCGACCAGCGGTCCGATCGCGTCATCGCCGCGGATCGGACTGCCGTAACCGATGATCAAGATGCGGTCTTTCATGATACCTTGTTTGACGACGGGTTCAGCCGCGTTTCAATTGGTCGACCAGATGGCCATCCGCATCGCGCAGCTCGATGTGCATCGGCATCTGTCCGAAGGCGTGCGATGCGCAACTCAAGCAAGGATCGAAGCAGCGGATGACTGCTTCGACGCGGTTCAGCATGCCTTCCTGCAATTTCGAGCCGTCGACGTATTCCTGGGCGACCTGCTTGACGCCTTGATTCATGGCCAGATTATTATGACCGGTGGCGATGATCAAGTTCATCCAGGTCATCAGCCCGTCATCATCGATCCGATAGTGATGGATCAGCAGACCGCGCGGCGCTTCGGCGATCCCGATGCCTTCGTCCCGATTGCTGCGCGCTCGTGCTCGGATACGAGTCGCCAGGATGTCAGGGTCGCGCAGCAAACGATCCATACTCTCCAAGGCGTAGATGATCTCGACCAGCCGAGCGTAGTGGTAATGGAAACTGCTGGTGACGGGTCGGGATTCCTGGAGGGTGCGGAATTCGGCCAACGCCACGTCGGCGAACGGGGTGCCGCACGAGTTGCAATTGTTCAGCCGGGCCAACGGGCCGACGCGATAGATGCCTCGAGGATACCCTTGAGGTTTATAGTAGGGAAACTTCATGTACGTAAACGGCTCGACCGCCTCACCGATAATCCTGGGATACTCTTCGGTGGGCACCATGTCCTCGACAATATTCCCCTTGGCATCCTTGATGCGGATCCATCCGTCGTAATGTTCCAGATTGCCTTTGGCGCTGACCAAGCTGAGGAACATGGTGGGGAAGTTTCCGAAGGTTTCGGCTTCTGCTGCGAATTGCGGGATCAACGTCTTGTAGAAAGCATACGTGCGTTTGGCGATCACCAGCCCCTCGGGCAGCAGTTTTCGCATGGCTTCGCGAGTTTCCTCGGACAACGGGCGAACGATCCCTCCGGGAACTGCCCAGTTCGGGTGGACCTTCTTGCCGCCCAGCATTTCGATGATCGACTGACCGATCTGTCGCAGACGAATCCCGTCCTTGGCCATCGCAGGATTCTCCGTCATCACGCCGAAGATGTTTCGCCGGGCGGGATCGGAATCCCAACCCAACAGCAAATCGGGCGATGACAGGTGAAAGAACGACAAGGCGTGCGATTGCAGCAATTGAGCCAGGTTCATGACTCGCCGCAGCTTTTCGGCCGCGGGGGGAATCTTGACGCTCAACAATTCATCGCAAGCCTTGGCCGAAGTCAGCAGATGGCTGACCGGGCAGATCCCGCAAGTCCGGGCGGTCAGGGCCGGCATCTCGCGGTACGGGCGGCCTTCGCAGAATTTCTCGAAACCTCGGAATTGGGTGAGATGAAACCGCGCATCATCCACGCGGCCTTCGTCGTTCAACTGCAGGGTGATTCGAGCGTGACCTTCGATGCGGGTCACCGGTTCTATGGCAATCGTTCGGCTCACGGCTAAGCTCCAAAACGCGTGACTTCGTTGGGATTGGGAACGCAGCCGTCCAGCAACTGGCTCAATACGAACCAGATGGTGTCGGCCGACGGAGGACAGCCCGGTACATGCAGGTCGACGGGCACCACGGCATGCACCGGTTTGACGACGTCCAGCAGAGCGGGTACGCCGTCGTCGGGACGTACGGGATTGTGTTGCACGTTCTCAGAATAGGCTCGGTCGTAGACCGCGTCCAATTGGAACAAATTGCGCATGGCAGGCACGTTTCCGTTGACGGCGCAATCCCCCAGGCTGATCAGGAATTTGCAGTGACGCCGGAAGTCCTGCGCTTTAGCCAGGTCTTCCTCGTTGCTGACCGATCCTTCGATGATCCCCACGTCGACGGTTTCCGGCAGATGTTTTCCGTCCACCAAGGGACTGTAGACGATGTCCACTCGCTGAGCCAGTTCGATCAAACGTTCATCGATATCCAGCAGCGACATATGGCAGCCGGAACAGCCGTCCAGCCAGGTCGTGGCCACCGTGATCTTTTTCGTTTCGCTCATTGTGCGTCTCTCATTCGCGACAGATAAGGCAGGAATTGTCGGTCCTTGTGCATCTCGCCCACCGAGGTGCCCTGTTGGACCAAAGCACCGGTCGGGCAGACCTGGACGCATTTTCCACAACCCGTGCAAGAATCGCTTTCGCCCCACGGCCGGTTCAAATCGGTGATGACCTGCGTATGGATGCCGCGCCCCATCGAATCCCAGGTGTGGGCGCCCTCGATTTCGTCGCAAACCCGGACGCACCGGGTGCACAGCACGCAGCGGTTGTGGTCTACGCGAAACAAGTCGTGGGACGAATCGACTTGATAGGCCGCGTTCCGGTAAGGAATTCGTACGTGGTCCATGCCGCACTGCTGAGCCAGATTCTGCAGTTCGCAGTGACCGTTCGAAACGCAGACCGAACAGACGTGATTTCGCTCGGAGAACAACAACTCCAGAATCATCCGCCGATACGCCTGTAAAGGCTCCGTATCGGTGCGGATCTCCATACCTTCCGCAACGCGAGTCGAACAGGACGAGACCAGCCGAGGACTGCCGACGATCTCGACCACGCACAGACGGCATGCACCCCAGACACTCAATCCCTCCAAGTAGCATAACGAGGGAATACGGATGCCGTTCTCCCAGGCCACCTGAATGATGGTCTCGTCTTCGCGGGCACTGAAGTCCCGGTCGTCGATTTTGAACGTGACGACGCGAACATTGGTCGCTGGCGTTGGAATCATGATACGGCCTCCATTTCCTCCGTCTCGTGTATGCTGTCCGTGAATTCATCCCGGATCAGTTTATTTTCGTACTCGTGTCGAAAGTATTGCAGCGTGCTGACCACCGGATTCGGCGCCGTCTGGCCCAGCCCGCACAGGCTGGTCATCTGCACCACTTCGCATAATTCTTCCAGCAGCGCCAAATCTGCCGAGGTTCCCTTTCCGGCGGCGATTTTGGTCAACAGATCGTGCATCTGATACGTCCCCACACGACATGGAACGCATTTTCCGCAGGATTCGGTCATGCAGAATTCCATGAAGTAGCGAGCCACGTCGACCATCGACGACGTCTCATCCATGACGATCATGCCGCCCGAACCCATGATCGAGCCGACCTCGCGCAACGAATCATAATCCACCGGCAGGTCCATCTGCTGCTCGGGCAAACACCCGCCGGACGGGCCACCGGTTTGCACGGCCTTGAAGCGCCGGCCGTCAGGCACGCCCCCCCCGATCTCTTCGACAATCTCACGCAACGGAATTCCCATGGGAACTTCGATCAGCCCCGTGTTGTGGATTCGACCGGCCAAAGCAAAAACCTTGGTGCCCTTGGACCGCTCCGTTCCGAGCGACGCAAACCAATCGCCCCCATGGCGGATGATCGGTGCGATATTAGCATAGGTCTCAACATTATTGATCAGCGTGGGGAACCCCCAAAGACCAAGTTCGGCCGGGTACGGTGGGCGAGGCCGCGGTTGACCGCGTTCGCCTTCGACCGACTGCATCAACGCCGTCTCCTCGCCGCAAACAAAGGCTCCGGCGCCCAGGCGGACTTCGATATCAAAGTTGAACGGTGTGTCGCAGATATTCGCGCCCAGTAATCCCTTCCGCGTCGCTTGGCGGATCGATTTCTTCAAGCGTTCGATGGCTAACGGGTATTCGGCTCGCACATAAATGTAACCGCGATTGGCTCCCACAGCGTAGGCGGCCAACGCCATGCCTTCCAAGACCCGATGCGGATCGGATTCCAGCACTGCACGATCCATGAACGCTCCGGGATCTCCTTCATCCGCGTTACAGATCACGTACTTCTGAGTCGCCGGCATCTTGGCCACGGTCGACCATTTCAGGCCCGTCGGATAACCACCGCCCCCACGACCTCGTAGACCGCTGAGATTGACCTCGTGTAACACCTCGGTCGGGTTCGATTCGGTCAACGCCGTAACCAGCGCCGCGTACCCGTCCGCTGCGATATAGTCCTCGATATTCTCGGGGTCGATGACCCCCGAGTTTTCGAGCACGATCTTTTGCTGCCGCTGGAAGAAAGGGATCGAAGTCGGGCACTCCAGCCGCTTGATCACCGAGCCACCCAAGCTGCCCATGATCTCCTCCGCATCTTGCGACTCGACGTGCTGGTACATGGTCGGCCGATCGTCGCCCTGAGATCGAACCTCGACCAGCGGTCCCGCCGAACACAGCCCCATGCAGCCGACCGACTTGACTTGGACTTGGTCGCCCTCCGGCGCAGCATCCTCCAGCCGCTTCATCAGATCGTCGGCCCCGGAGGACTGACAACTGGCCGCCATGCATACCCGCACGCAGTGCTGGCATGATCCCTGCTCCGTGCGGATCTGTTCCGCTAATTCGTTCAATTCGTCGATATGCATCTCAAATCACTTTCTCGATATGTTCGAGCAAATCGTCACCTTTCAATTTGCCCAGCATCACGCCGTCCAACACGACGGCCGGGGCCAGACCACAGGCTCCCACACAACGAGCGCCCAACAGCGACAGCTTGCGGTCAGCGGTGGTTTCGCCCAGCGGAACCTCGTATTTCTCGCTGACACCGTCGATCAGCTCGCCGGCGCCCTTGATGTAACACGCCGTGCCCGTACAGACCACACACGTGTGCTCGCCCTTGGGTTTGAGCGTAAAGAGATGGTAGAACGTCGCGACCCCATACACCTTGCTCAACGGCAGATTCAAGGCCGAGGCGACGAACTTCATGGCCGGATCGTCCAGGTAGCCAAATGCGTCTTGTACGCTGTGCAACGTTTCGATCAAAGCATGACCCGCGTATCCATTGCGCCGCATGGTCCCGTCGATCAGCTTCCAGCGTTTGTCGTCACTGGGCGGCGTCGGTTTGATTCGTTGTAATGGCATGTCCCTTAACTCCTGAGAAATGAACGCCGTGTCGGATACCCTCAAACAGCTTGGTCGAAACGATCCGGTCCTGCCTTTGCCAAAGATGTGCCCAAAGTTCGTTCGCAACGTTGCGTTGAGCAGATCACACTCGATTCGCACGCGAAGACGCCTGGTAGCCTCGGCGGGCTGCACTGCACTGCCAATGTCCAAGATCGTCTGCTTTTTCAAAATGTCAGCGATCAACGGGAGCCGACCAACGCCAGCCGAGCGGAAGCTCGAAATCGGTTGGCGGCCCAGCCGCTCTGCCCTGCGTTTGGAGAGGTTTGCACGAAGTTTACCTAATCGGAACCGTTTGGAAAAGATGGCTAGCGCGCTGTCTAGGCGAAAAATGCGGATTGTGAGCGGCACGGCGCTAGCCGCCGGTTCTGGACGCCAACGGCGGCTAGCGCCGTGCCGCTCACTCATCGGCGGCTAGCGCCGTGCCGCTCACTCATCGGCGGCTAGCGCCGTGCCGCTCACTCATCGCGACCCCCAAGATTTCGCCTGGACAACGCGCTAGCCAGCGGTCTCCAAGCGGCTGAAAAACCGGCATCTGACGGCTTGCGGTTCGGGCGACAACCCGACAGCTATTTCTTCGCTGATCCTAATGCGGACTGACGCCCGACCCCTTTCTTCCGATTCACCGCGGATGCTCGGTTGCTTCGATCTCGCCGCGCAGCAAGCGACCTCCCATGCCGGTCAGACGCAGGTAGTAATCGCTGGGCAGCCCTTCGTACGTCAGAAACGGATGCTCGCCCACGGGTGGATCGTTGGTGCATTTGAAGATGGCCGTTCCTTCATCGATCTCGTCGAACATCGCCTGATAGATCATCGTGGCCCCGACTCGTTGGGCATGCACGTACTGAGACCACAGAAACCGGCCCTGCCGTCGCGGGATCTGGTCCAGCGGGAATTCTGGCTTCAGATTATGCCAGCTAAACCCGGGGAAGACGACGGGCAGATACAACAGGCCGTGGTCTTCGCACCAGCGGATGTCCTCCTTCCAGAAGCGATCCGCGTGTTCGGCCGCCGTACGGGGCGATACGTAACGCCCTACGGTCCAAGGGCTGACGATATCCGCCTGGCGGATCACCTCGTGCAAACGCGGATCTCGGACGCTGTCCCTTTCCAGCCTTCGCCAACCTGTCGGCACGCCCAGCATGACCGTCCAGCCGCCGTACTGCGGATCGTGCTTCAGAAAGCGGATCAGCCGTTCGCACTCGTCCAACGTGTACTTCCGACCGTCGTTGAAGCCTACGCCCCAAACCGCCACGACCGGCTTGCCGTCCTGGTGCAGGTACGCCGGGTCCTTCCCCAATTGCATCCGATCGACCAGCGATCGCCAATCGTCCATCACGTGTTCGATCTGTCCGGCCGGCATGCCCGACAAATCATACATCACCGCGTACGCGCGGCCGAATCGGTTGGCGCCCTCGCGGGCGTGCATCAGCACCGTGTTGCACAGGTTCAGATTGCGTGGATGCCGCGTCTCGGTGGCAAAACGCTGGACGAACGCCCCATCGATGCCGTACTGCTGCATCCATTGAAAGTGCCGCAAGACCGTCTTGCGATGATACGAGCTGAACACATACGCGACCGAACCATCGGCGTGTCGGAACGGTGTAGCGAACTTTTCGTCCTCATCCAGTTCACTGACATCCGGCCACAGATCGATCGTGCAATACCCGGGCTCGAAACGGTTCCGCCGCCCGTAATGCGTCCAGCCGCGTCCCGAGCCATCTCCCGGCGCGGTGAACCAACCTTGGTATCCGCACAAAACTTTGCCGATCATCGAGCCGGGATCAACCCCCGCGACCGACGGCCCCGAATACGGTTGCAGCCGCGCCATCGCTTCCTCGCGGGTGGCCGGCACATCATCATCAGCGGCAACCGGTTGTATGATCCAGCAAGGGAGCAAGCACGCAAGCAGCACCGATTTTTTCACAACAAAAGTCCTCGACTCACCCTGGAAGCAGCGCGACACCAACCGCCCGTGAACCACAAACTCTAAGCCCTGTCACAAAAGGGGGCAGACCCTTTGGTGAGCACACTGAAAACCGGGAAATCCGTTGTGCCCGGAGAGCGTCAGCCTGCTCAACGGATACCAACCATTCGCCGATCGGTCCTTGATGCCGGGATTGGCAAGGTCCCGTGCGCACCATCATAGCCGGCCCGTTCCGCCGCGTCCTGAACTGGTCGGATCGCAACTCGCTCGATTTTCGCACGGTCCCTCCGATCGAACGCATCCGTCCGAGGTCGTATTGCCGGTTTCACTGGGGTGACCCGTCTGGTCGAAGCGGGCGGGGTTCGCGCTGACACGGGCCAATGCGGCCAGCACGAACAGCAGGAAGCACGCGGCCGGAAATCCACCCAGATTGGACAACATGCGGATCCCGTCCACCTCGGCGAATGAGATCATGATCCAGGCCGCCAGCCCGACCAGGGTTCCCCACGCCACCTTGATCCAGGTGCGACCTTCGGGGTGTTCCAAACTCCGGCGGACGCGATGGTTGGACGAAGCTCTTACGGCGAGTTTTCGGAACGCCGACACCCACCGGTTGAGATATTTATTACCGCCTATTTGGTGACATTCTTCGAAAATCGTTCTTTCCCAACAGGAAAGACGTGCTAGAATCAGAGACGCGAACTTCTGAAAATAAGAGCGAATATGGCGTTTGTCAACCTTTCATTGCTTTTTGGCTTTACGCTGCTGGCGATTCCGATTGTGTTGCATCTGGTGATGCGGCAGCAGCCGAAGCAACTGACGTTTCCGGCAATCCGGTTCCTCCAACAACGGCGGGAAACCAACCGGCGGCAATTGCAGTTGCGGCACTGGCTGTTGTTGTTGCTACGCTGCTTGGCGATCGGGATGGTCGCCGCCGCGTTGGCGCGGCCGAGCGTGCATTCGGCTCAGTTGGGCAACTGGATCGTGGCCAGTGCCCTGGGGGTCTTGCTGCTGATCGCCGGGCTGGCAAGTACGCTGGCCCTGCTTCAGCAGCGAGGTCGGTTGGTCAGCGGCCTGTTGCTGTTGGCCACGCTGCTGCTGGCCGGGTCGACCGCTTGGGTGGTTCGTGCCACGCTGGCTGATGACCGACCGCTGTTGATCGGCGACGACCAGGCTCCGGTGGCGGCCGTGCTGGTCTTCGACACGTCGCCTCGCATGCAGTACCTGTGGCAGAACCTGACTCGGCTGGACGAAGCGCGGGACATGGCCGACTGGCTGATCCGCCAATTGCCGCCGGACAGCGAGGTCGCCGTACTGGACTCGCGACCCTTTACCGCAGGCTTCGCCGTGGATCTGTCTGCCGCCCTGCGCTCGATCGAGCGATTGGAGATGACCGGCGTCCCTCTGCCGCTGACCACCGTGGTGAACCAAGCGGTCGAACTGGCCGCGTCCAGCAGCCTGGTTCGCCGCGAGGTTTACGTGTTCAGCGATTTGACTCAGCCGGCCTGGACCGATGAGTCGCCCGTCGCGCTCCAACGCCGTTTGGCTGAACACAACGAGGTGCTGCTGTACGTGCTGGACGTCGGCCGCGACGCTCCGCAGAACACGGCGATCGGTTCGCTGCAGTTATCCGAAGAAGTCCTGCCCCAAAGCGGCCAGTTGACCATCCAGGGCGATCTGCTGGCGACCGGCCAAGGGGGCACGCACACGGTGGAATTGTATTTGGAGCAAACCGATCCGACGCTGCCGCTGATCCGAGACGGTCAGACGGTGCTGCCCGAAGCGCAGTTGCGCGATACTCAGGTCGTTACTTTAGAAGCCGACGGTCGGCAGGCGTTTCAGTTCCAGCTCCACGGGTTGGACGTGGGCACTCACCAAGGCTGGATCGAACTCGCCGGCCAGGACGCCTTGGAATGGGACAACGTCCGCTACTTCACCGTCAAAGTCCAACAAGCGTTGCCCGTGCTGGTGCTGGCTCCGCCCGACGTGAACACTCGTTTCTTCACCGAGGCGGTTGCGCCCTTTGCCTTTCGGCAGACGGGCCGAGCCACCTATGAGTGTACGGTCCTCCAACAGGCTCAACTGCCCAACCTGGTGCTGGACGACTATGCGGCCGTCTGCTTGATCGATCCGCAGCCCTTGACGCCGCCGGACTGGGAACAGTTGGCTGGGTACGTGCGGCGAGGCGGCGGGCTGGGCATTTTTCTGGGTCATAATGCAGAACCTGCGGCGTTCAATGTGGCGGCGGCGAACGATGTGTTGGGCGGGCAATTGGTGCGCCAATGGCGGTCGGCGGGCGATCTGTTCCTGGCGCCGCGAGATTTGAATCATCCCATCACCGCCGCTTTCCGTGACATCGCCACGTCGGTCCCCTGGCAACAGTTCCCCGTCCATCGTCATTGGGTGCTGGGAGATCTGGTCGACCATGCGCGCATCGTGATCCCCTTCAGCAATAATCTGCCGGCGGTCATCGAGACCTCGCTGGATCGAGGTCGCAGCCTGACCATGACCACACCGATCTCCGACTCGCTGCGGCTTCGCGGACGCCAGCCGTGGAATGAACTGCCCACCGGCACCGACGCTTGGCCCTACTTCGTTTTGATCAACGAGATGCTTCGCTACCTGGTGGACACGGCGGGCATCAAGTTGAATTACTTGGCAGGCGATACGGCCGTCCTGCCGAACAATCCCGAACGACACCCGGATCGGTACCAGTTGTTCACCCCGTTGGGCCAACCTCAGGAAGCGTTGGCGACCGAGGGGCGTGTGACCGTCCGCTGGACGGAATCGCCCGGCGCCTACCGCCTGCGGGGCTACCGTGAAGGTCCCGTTGTCCGAGGCTTCAGCGTCAATCTGCCTGAATCCGCCAGCCAGCTTCGTCGGATCGACCGCGAGGGGCTCGATGAACTGCTGGGCGCCGAACGCTATCACTTCGCTCGTGATCGCGACGAGATCGTCTTGGGGATCGGCCAAGCGCGTCGCGGTTTCGAATTCTATCCCTGGCTGGTGTGTCTTGCGGCCTTGGTCCTAGCCATGGAACAATTGTTTTCCAACCGCTTCTACAGCCAAGTCTCGCGGGGCTAATGTGTTCAGCCAACCGAATCCGACACTTTTCGTTCTTTCGGCCAACGTGCGACTACGGCCCAGCCTGTTTCTGCCGCATAAAAATCCCTCGTTAGGGCGGTCTCGCTGATTCCGGATCGCGTCGAGGTTGGCTCGATTGATCAACGAACAACCACAGTGAGAGTTGACAACGTGCGGGGACACAACTACCGTTCCCTATATATGCACGAGTTATCGATCGCCTTGCGCGCTGTAGAAACCATCGTGGAAGATTTGGCCGACCATAGCGGCTCGGTCCTATCGGTCCAGATCCGTGTGGGTGCCCTTTCCGGGGTGGTGCCGGATTCCCTGCGATTTGCTTGGGACGTTGCGTGTGCCGACACACGGCTCAGCGGTTCCGTCTTGGAAATCGAAGAAGTACCCGTACGCATCTGGTGCGAAGCGTGCCAGTGCGAGCATACGCTGCCAGACGCCGATTTCGTGTTTCGGTGCCCCCGTTGTGCTGCGTCGGTCACGGAGGTCATGGCAGGACGTGAATTGGAAATCCTCTCGGTAGAGTTGACTGAACATGAATCCCCCCAAGCTCATTGAGATTCGCAAGAACATCCTGAAAAAGAATGACGAGCTTGCGCAAGGGTTGCGCACTCGTTTCGCGACCCATGGGGTCTTTGTCGCGAACTTTGTCTCCTCGCCCGGAACGGGCAAGACCGAGTTGCTGAAGTACACGATGGCTCGGTTGACCGAACGCTTCGCAGTCGCTGCGATCGTCGGCGACGTCGAAACCGAAAACGACGCGATCCGTCTGAGAAAGAGCGGAGCGCCGGCGTATCAGGTGGAAACGCACAACATGTGCCACTTGGAATCGTTCCATATCGAAAAGGCGATCGCCGCGGCGTCATCGCAGTTTCGCGTCGAAGAACTCGATCTGTTGATCGTCGAAAACGTCGGCAATCTCGTTTGCACTTCCGCGTTCGACCTGGGTGAGGATCTGCAGGTGGTGCTGGTATCCACCACCGAAGGCGAAGACAAGCCTTTGAAATACCCCAAGATTTTCGATCGATCCGACGTTTGCATCCTTACGAAGATGGACTTGGCCGAAGCGCTCGAGTTCGACCATGCCCAGATGCGAGCCAGCATCGACGCGGTCAAGCCGGGCATGCCCGTCTTCGAGGTTTCCGCCAAGACCGGCTTGGGCATGGACGCCTGGATCGATTACCTGGCCGGGCGAGTCGAAGAAAAACAAGCCGTAGAGACCCCGGCTTGGGTGAGCTAGACTTCTAAGAGTCAGGTACGGAAACTGGCGTCGAACCAGTTGGCGGCATCGCGGGACCATACGAAAACTCCCATCTACCGGTCGACTGGCAAATCAGACAATCCCAGAGCCGCCGGATTGCGTGGTCTACTTGGGTGGGTAGTCTGGTTACCGATCACCGAATTTGATGGTGACGCAGCTCGCTGATCCAACTGGTTTCGAAGGGCATCGCGAGTGACTTCGTCGACGAACCCCAGGTTGTGCAGATGTTCGAGCGTAGCGATGAAACTGGTTTGCATCTGTTTTGCGACCTGCCAGACGCCGACGGTCGTGTCGATGGGATCGCTTCGCGAACGGACCACGGATTCCAGCAATGCAGACGGCATCAGGAACATGGCTGCAAACGCATTCGCTCGCTTCTCGATGTCCCGTGGCGCCCACGGCCCCGATGCCATCGCCAAATGCGCACCGTAGCTTCGGTCGTGCAGCACGTGGCACAGTTCGTGAGCCAAGGTGAATCGACGCGGTTCGTTGTTGCGGTACAGGTAGCTGGTGTTCAGCAGGACCGTCGGCTGATAGTCTCGCCCCGCAATCGCCACGGCGCGAATCGAGCAGTCGCTAAGAACAACCTCTTGCACCTCGATGCCCAGATCCTGGTATAGGCGGTCAATATCCATCGACGAGTCCTCTACATATCCATCGCCGAGTTCCTCCAACAAATCCTCCGCCAATCGGTAACCTTGCTCCCACGCGGCGTCATCCGTCCGCCCGACCGGCTCGTCCCGCGCCAATCGGCGCAGGGACTTGGATTCCCCATCGGGCGTGAACGCTTGCGCCAGTTTCTCGGCCAGCAAACGCACATCCGCCTCGTTGATCGTCGGCGAGACCGACCCGAACATCAGGGCAGCGGGACACGATCCCTGGACGACCAATCTGGTTGACGATGGTGCGAAAAGCGTCTTCGTCGCCTCGCGTGACAAGTTGGCCGGAAACATCTGTTGTATCCGGTCCCACCGCTGGGTGGGCGTGTGCTCATCCAGAAAAATCCCAGAAATCAACCCGAGCCTGCGGCGTTGGTCAGACGTCTCCAGGGCCGCCACGTCTTGAATAAGCTGTGCGAACGCCGGGCTGTCCGGCATCTCGTCCAGCAAATAATGCGACGCTCGATCCAGGACGCCGAACAGCACGTCGGCCACTACATCGGGCGCGATCCGTCCACAACCGGCGAACGCATCAAAGCGAAAATGGTCTGGGGCTCCCGCCAAGGAGTGGATGCCCCAAGAGAACTCGATCGCATCCCGCCAGCGACGGATGTACAGATTGGGAAGCAATCCACCCTCACGACAAGCAATCAAACAGTGTCGTTCCCACCACTGATGCCAACGCGTCTCCCAGTGCTCTGCTTCGTCCTCCGACAAAGCAGCGGGCGCTTCATTGGTTCGCCGCATCGCCGTCCAAGCCGTGGCGCCGGCATTCTTGGTTGGAAGCCGTTCCTCGTGCAACAGAAAATCCCAGTTCGATGCCAGCCATTGTAGGAAAGGCAGCAGATACCAATGCACTGAATCGACCGGTTCTCCCTGCTCGATGTGAGCGCAAAGATTGTGACCATGTACCCAGATCTCCAAGCTGCCCCAAGACGCTGAGAGTTCACGCGTCGCTGCACAACCCGCGTCCGGATCCGGCAGGAACGCGACGTTGACCGCAAACAAGTCGCGGCGGCCCAGTAAGATCTCAAATGGACGTGGCACTAGTGCTTCTCCCAGTATCTCTTGCGGTCCCGTTTACTCAGACGCTGTTCGCGAATCCATTGTAACGCCAGCTTCTGAGGGACTTCGACCCATCCGACTGGATAGCCGTGCCATCGATTCGGCTGGTGCTCCCGAGCACAATACGCCTTTCCATTGTAGACCGCGTATCTCCTGCCCTCCCACAGCACGCTTTCGTCCAGTAATTGCCTCGCCAACGGGCGGACGTCGTCTTCGCAGAGCGATCCTTTCTTGCCGATCTGCCAGGGTTCGCTGTGCTTGGGATTGGATTCATAGACCATCTGGGCTCGCGTTTCTCGCTGGCCCGTGTCTTGCGGCATTTCCGCCTGGTATTCGTCGGACATATTCCCCAATCGTTTAACTTACCTGTTCGAATTCTGGCGGTGGCACAACTCGATCGCCATTGCCAAGAGCCAAGGTCCGTTTCCCCTACGTGCTGACTTCCCCTAATTCGGCCAAGCCATGGAAGAAGGGCGACGTTGATTCAGGTCTCGGACAGCTCATCAGGCGCAAAGTTCGACCAGCCCTGTGCGCAGTTCGTAGACTCCGCCCACGACCTTCACCCTGCCAGTCTTGACGAACTCGGAAATGATCGGGTCCAATCCTTTCAGCAGGCCTACGCACCGCTGTACGTTGGCTCGCGTGGCATTCTCCAGCGGATCGCCCGGCATTCCCTTAGACTTTTCGACCGACGGGACAATCAAATCGATTAAACGATCGATCTCACCCGGCAGCGGCTCACCGCTCTCCGCCTTTGCGATCGCCGCCTCGATCGCACCGCATTGAGAATGCCCCAGCACCATGATCAACGAGCATCCCAACACACCCACGCCAAACTCCAGGCTGCCTTTCAGCGAAGGGCCTGTCCCGCTGACGATGTTGCCGGCTGCTCGAACAACAAACAGATCGCCAATCCCTTGGTCGAAAATCAACTCGGGTGTCACTCGCGAATCGGCACACGCGACAATCGCAGCCATCGGGGCTTGGCCTTTCGCATCTGCCGCGAAATCGGCGGGCGTCCGCCTTCGCGACTGGGCAGTCTGCCCTCCGGCGAATCTCTGGTTGCCCGCCAGCAGTCGCGCCAACACGGCGTCCGGCGAGCGATCCACGGCCGGTTCGTCCGCCGCAACGCCCGTTTCGGTCCAACCCAATCCCATGGCACCGGCCGCCAATCCGGCCCATTGAACAAATCTACGCCGAGAAGAAACACCGGGTCTTGTCATATTGCACGGCTCCTGATGTGTTGCAAAAAAAACATGCTACAGTCTTTAAACG
>SKKK01000402.1 GCA_007121535.1 Planctomycetaceae bacterium
CCTGCACGGGCGACCACCAGGAATACTTCTTCGTCGCACAAATCGAACCCGCAGCACAAGAGCCTCCCGCATCGCAACCGGTTACCCCCGACACATCGGAAGAAACGGACGACCCGCCCGCGCCGCCGTCCGCACCCATATTCTTGATGCCAGGCGACGGTACGATCACGATCGTTTCGGAAGACCCCGAGGCCGTCCAGCAGTTGGAAGAACTGCTCCGCACCTTGTTGCCGGGTTCGGGTGAAATCGGGCGAAACATCAGCATGTTTTCCCTGAGGTATTCCAGTGCGGTCGACGTCGCCGACCGTTTGCGTGAACTGTACATGACGACCGGAACCAACTGGCGTCGGGGGATTCAGCCCGTGTCGATCGTTCCGGACGAACAGTTGAATGCGATTCTGGTTCAGGGCAGCCGCATCGATCGGGAGACCATCGAATCACTGATTCGCACCATGGACACTCCGGAAGCTCGGGCCAGCAAGCCGAAGATCATCCCGATCCACTACGCGGAAGCTCAAGAGATCGCGACCACGTTGCGTGAAGTGTTTCGCACCCAGATGATGGGCCAGACGGGAAGGGCGACCGCAACTCGCGGCACGGCCAGAACGGGCAGCCGTATGGCGGCCGAAATCGCCGTCGACGAATCGACCAATTCGCTGGTCGTCGTCGCCCCCTCGCCCCTGCTGGACGAGATCATCGAGCTGGCCGGCGTCCTGGATCGCGGCGCCGAAGAGAATCCCGCTCGCGGCGTCAGGATTATCTCGCTCGAAAAAGCTAACTCGACGCGCGTCGAACAAGCCTTGCAGCGAATCCTGGGCACCGGCCGCCCGACACCGGTCCGCCGGCCACGATAAGCGGAACGCTATTTTCTACGCATCGTTGCCGAAACGCTCCAAGGCGATCTGCTGGATGCCTTTTAGATCCAGTTTTCCGCTGCCCAGCATCGGCAGTTCATCCACTTGGAGAAAACTGTCTCGCGAAGGGATATACAATTTTGGCAAACCGGCTTTCAACAAACCTTCGCATAACTCGTCGGGCGTGACTTCCAATGCGGTGTGGATCACAATCAGCCGCTCCCCTTTACGCGAATCGGGAATGGCCGTCACGATGGCCTTGGGACCCTGCTCTTCGTCGCCGGGGATCAACTCTGCCAGCGCCTCTTCGATTTTCAGATGCGGAACCATCTCGCCACCAATCTTCGAAAAGCGACTTTCACGGCCCGTGATGCGAATGAACCCCTCGGCGTCGATCAAGGCGACATCCCCGGTTCGGTACCAGCCGTCCTGCAAGACCTTGGCCGTTAAGTCTTCACGGCGATAGTAACCTTGCATGATGTTCGGACCTTTGATCCACAACATCCCCGGTTGGTCGTCCCCTAGTTCCTCGCCCGTGTCCAGATCGGTCACTTTGGCCTTCACCCCCGGGATGGGACGGCCAACGGTGCCTTCCTTGGTTTCTGCCGTTCTTCCTGCGACCGTGCGACTGGCCGGAATGTTCACCGACACCAGCGGCGAGCATTCGGTGGTGCCGTAGCCCTCGATCGGCCGTACTCGGAATCGCTGCTCGAAGGCGTCCGACAGGTCCGGCGGCAAACGTTCCGCACCCACCACCACGGTGTCGACCGATTCAAACTCCTCCTTTTCGCAACGTCGCAGATAATTGCGCAGAAAAGTCGGCGTGCCCACCAGCACCGAGACGCGCTGCTTTTGGCAGAGCTTGCCGATCTGACGACCGTCCAAAGGATTGAAATGGTAAGCGCCTCGGACGTCCAAAGCCATGACCGCCCACAACGTGACGGTGTAGCCGAAGGAATGAAAGAAGGGCAATATTCCCAACAAGGTGTCCTCTCGCTGCAGCCGGAAGACCTGCTCGATCGCCTCGACGTTCGATCCGATGTTCATTTCGCTCAACATCACCCCCTTGGGCATGCCGGTCGACCCCGAAGTGAAAACCAAGGTGACTAAATCGTCAGCGCGGATCCGATGAAGGTTCAGCGACCGAGACAACCATTTGGCCGGAACCAGATAGCTGGCCATCGCGCCGCTCAATTTGTCGCGCCAAGTCGCCTTGCTGCGGAAGTCCTCCAAATACACCAGTTCGGCGTCCAAGTTCAAATCGAACTTCTCCATAACCGCGCGGCTGGTCAAGACATGACGCAAGGAAGCCTGAGCAATGCACTGATTGATCACATCGGACGAGGCGGCGTAATTCAGATTCACCGGTTTCCGCCGATCCAACGAGATCGCCATGTTCGCCACGACGCCGGCAACGGACGGCGGCAACAAGAGGCCGACGAACGGTTCGTCATCTGCCAGCACGCCTCGCAACAGCAGCCGCCGAAGAATCAGCGATCGCATCAGCAACCCGCCGCCGGTCAATTCATTGCCCATGGAATCGGCGATTTTCACCGTCCGTTTTCGTTGTTTGCAAGCCCTGATGAATCGGCTAGCCAGTCCAGTCCGCGCTTCGTTCGGTTGTTTCACCGTAGATACCTTGCAGTCTGCTGGGACCCGCAACGCCCATACCTTTCAGCGGTCGTCGACCGGTCCGGAAAATGGAAACCAAAGTGGCTTTTTTCGAACATCCTAAAAATACTCGGTATGTTGCCGCTCCGAAAGCCACAAATGGCAAGAATTTCTTGCCTCGACGACAAAGCCTGGCGACGGATTCTTAGACTGGTGAAGATTTGCCGTCAGTCTTCACCACGTCTAACAGGTGCAATAAAGTGAACCTAAGGGGGTATCCTGATGTTTCAGTCGGTCTGAAGCGGGCCAGGATGGACAGACGACTTGATTTTCGACTTGCATTCGACAAGATACAGGCATAGGGTTTTTGAAAGCCCAGTCAAGCTGCGTTTTCGCTCGGAGTGTGTTCAGGTATGGGACGTTTTTGGACATTTTTTTGGGGTATGTTGGTCGGCGCCATCTTGATGTACGGCGCGATGAAATACCACGTTGTGAACACGAAGGATGGTCTGCAAGCTGTCCCCAAGATGACCGCGAGTCTGAAAGGCACGTACGTCGATATCCGAGGCTTTGGCATCGACGATTGGGCCGAACACCGCGATCTGGCGATGGCATTGATCGAAGCGGGCAAGGGAGATCTGCTTGGCGATGCCGCGATTTCGCCCGTTCGCGAAACGCTGGAAGCCTGGCTGAAAGGACGAACGGACGAATCTCCCTGGCAGTGAGTCGAACGATGGATACCTGCGGCGCTGGCGACAAAAACTACTACGAGATTTTGGGCGTGTTGCCCGCGGCCGTGACCCCACGTTCGGTCACGGTGGAGTTGCCCGTCACGCCGGAGGAAGCCCATCAGGGCGGCTTATGCGAGTTTACGCTGTTCTACAACATGCGTGCATCTCACATACAAAGACGCCATCGAGCTATTGTTGGATCACGACCGGCAGATTGATTGAAACGTTCGGGTGATCGGTGCTTATTTCGAGCGTCGATCGAGCGCGCTGGACGGCTCGGTTGGTGTTGGCCGATGGCTGGTCGGACAGCGTGATCGGCAGTTCGACGGAAATCTCCGGGACGCGAGGATCGCCCGTTTCGACCTTCAGCGTTGCTGTCGAGCTGCGGGTGGTTGGTCGAGTGGTCTCGTCTTGCACCTCTTCCGGCGCTCGTACCCGAACCAACTTGACGCTGTCGCTCGAATCGCTGGAAATATAACTGGCGTGCAGCGGTTCTTTGAATCGAACGGAGATGTCCGGGTAGATGACCAACATGTCCACGTGGTCGATGAATTGGCTGAGCGCGGCGGAACGCGCGGCGATGGAGAACACTTCCATCGCCGCGTACAGCGGTTCGCTGCTGCGTCCGGATTCAGGGCGCGGGATGCTGCGGAAAATCTTGCGTCCCGCACTGGAACCGGCCCGTTCGGCTTTGTGCGCCTCTTCGAATTTGCCATCCGACATCTTGCGATACAAGCGATGATCGATCCGGCCATGCACTGCCCGGTTGATGCCGCTGGACGGATCCAATTCCAGGATCACCGTCGTGTTCCTCGAACCACCCTGCCGCTCGCTCCATTCGGGCAAGGGAACTCGCTTGAAGGTCCGGTGGTTGGGGATGATCCCGAACGGTTTGAGAGGCGCGATGCGTTCCGTGCGTCTCCAATTCAACGTGACCGAATTGACTTGCCGCGAAGAATTCATCAAGGAAACGAGTTTTTCGTTCGGACCGGCACCCGTGCCCGCCACCTTCGTCCCCAATGTCAACCGATCGACGGACGGCACGAATCGCAGGGCTTCGATCAGCAGATCGTACCCGGACGAGCCGACCCAACTGCCCGAAAAGGTGCTGATGGTCACCTCCCAGATTCCTTCTTTGTCTCGCGTCGGGACGACCGTTTGCGCGGTCCGCCGCTCGCTGGGCAACTGAGGCGATTTGCGGATGGTGCTCGATCGTATCAGGAAGCCGTCCGGATCGTAGATCTGCAACATGATCAGCCCGTTTTGATCTCGACCAAACCCCAATTCGACGCTCAACATGGAATCGCGCTGGGTGATCGCTACCGGATAACGGTGGAACGCGCGAGCGGCGATCGGCTGGTCGCGACGGGTGTACGTGGCCACTCGCCGCGACGAATTCACATCGATACCCGGCAGGTTCACTTCGGTCTCCAGGTCCGATAATTCGATCGGGCGATGGACGACATCCAGCAGCGTCAGCAGACGCTGGTCGTTCTGGTAGACGTTGTAGTGAGCGATGTAGGTCTTCCCGGGTTCCATTTGGTCCAAACGCCGCACGCTCAAGAACGAGCCTCGATTCGCGGGATTGGACAGCACCAGCACCAAGCTGCGGCCTTGCTGGCCTTCCTTGCCCGGAACGGCCACCGAGAAGGGCAACTCGACATCCTCGTCCAACTGCTCGACGGTCCCGTCGATGCTCTGAACCTGGACGCGCTCCAGACGCACCAACGTGGCCGCGTTCCTCAGCCGCAGACGCGTCGATTCCAGCAATTCGCCGTCCTCGTCCAGTGTCAACACGACCTGCTTGACCGGCGGGATGTTGTTCGAACGGTCGTACAACCGACGAGATTCGGAATTGTCGTTGATCTTGAATTCCGTAAAACGCAACCGGTGTTCGTTGACCTGCTCCGCCAGTTCCACCAGCCGATCGTAGGCCGCATCGATGTTCAGCAGTCCGTGTCCCTGCTGAGCGATCGTGAACTCGGGCATCTCCTCGGCCGTGTCCTCCAAAGCCGTGCGCAGGGCCAGCGGCAACGAGGTCAGCGATCCGAGTCCCGTGGGTGATTTATCACGCACCGATTGAATCTTTTCCTGACGCCACTTTTCCAGCGCGGCGTATTGTTCGTCGGACCGCACGTACGACAACAAGGCGGCCACGGCGCCCGCAGTAATCGGCGCCGACATGCTGGTGCCGTTCAGCATGGCCGAACCTTCTTCGATCATCGGCGTGGCGGACAATGCCGACCCGGGTGCTACCAGATTCGGACGCAACTGGCCCGTGTAGGAAGGACCGACCGAGGTGAAATGCAACAAGCCGTGTTCGGGAACCTCGACGCCCTCCTGCAAGCGATAATGGCGCATCAACGTCTGCCTCGACACGTGAGCGCCGACCAGGATCGCCGGGCTGAGCGAGCCCAGATGATTGATCGTTCGGTAGCCGGAACCTCCGTTGGCGGCCGAGATGCAGAACACCGTGCCAAACTTGGCGCTCAAGTCCTGGATCAGCAGATTGATGGCCGACTTCTCATACCTTTCCTGGCTGCCCAACGAGATATTCACCACGTCAGGCACATATCCCTGGGGATTAAAGAATGCGTCCAGCAGCCCGCGCAGGATGGCTGCGTTAGGACAAGCAAAGCCGCTGCACGTCTTGATCGCCATGATTTCAGCCCGGGGCGCGGCGCCACGGATCTCGTCGCCATCGCCGGCGATAATGCCCGCCACGTGCGTGCCGTGCGACCGGAAGTCGACACCCAACGTCGCGTACTTGACTTCCCCCTTGCTGTCGGGCTCGAACAACAGGGGATAGGCAATCGTCTTGGTCCGCGAGGGAAAGACGACCATGTCGGCATCGGCGATCTCCTGGCCTTCGCGTTGCATTTTCCTGGCCGTGTTGAAGTCCAAGATGGCCCGTTCCGCTTCTTCATCTTTGATCTGCCCATCGCCGTCGGTATCGAAGAATGCGATCCAACGCGGCGACGGTTTCGCATTGCTGGCCGCCTTGGATTTCGCCGGCGGATCTTCGCGCGATTCCTGCTCGGCCGGTTCTTCGGCGGGCGGAGATTCGGCTTCGTCTTCCGGATCCGCCGCATCGTTCGCGGTATTCTCCGAGTCGGATTCGGGCGACTCCGCATCGTCTTCGTTCGACTCGTCTTCGTTCGACTCGTCTTCGCTTGACGATTCCTCGGATTCGTCCGTTGCTTGTTCGCCCTCGGTCGGTGCCGACGTTTCGTCGGCGTCATCCGATGGCTTTGCCTCGGGTGTGTCGGGTGGCGGTTGCGAGTCCCGACCGATCATCACCAGGAAACGGTCCTTGACCGAGCCGTTGCGGTTGAAGTCCAAGCCTTGCCGTTCAGCCGTCTTGGCCGCATCGCTGACCTGAACACCCATCGCCGTCTCGTCAAAGACCCCAACGAAAATCTCCTTGTTTTCAGCAATTCGCTTGGGAACCGTTAAGTCCTTGTCTTCAAAACGCACCTTGCCTTCGACCACCCGTAACTTCTGCAGGGAGATCCGACCTTCGCGAGTCGCATCGGACCAGAATACAACCCGGTTCTGGAACGCCGGATGGCTGGCGTCGACTCCCGTGTCGATCACGGCAACCAACGTCCCCTTGCCCAATGCCTGGCCGTCAGCCCGCTCGCGAAGCTCCGGCAGCTTGATGTCTTCGATCGGGACAAACAACGAATCGAAACTCAGTTCACCTTCGTCCGGCAACTCCCATTCGTCGCATCCACAATCTTCCGTGAAGTTCGAGACGCCGGAAATCAGCTCCAGGGACTCGAGAAACTTGCGATCGACGATCTTCTCGCCCGGCAACGTCACCACCAGAAAAGGAATGTCGTGCCCAATGCCCAGGTTCGGATCATAGTCGACCTTGCCACCGGCCTTCTTCACCAACTCAGCCGCTTTGCGAGCATCCTTGACCTCAATCAACATCGTTTGGTCGGGCAAGCCTGTCAGAACCTGTTTCCCGTCGGTTGTCGAGCGGGTCTGGCCGCCGGTGTGAGCACAGACAAGCAACACGACGAACACGGACACGAACATCTTGCGAAGAAGATGAGGCATTCGGTGAGGCATTCAAGTTACCTTTATAAAGGAATCAACTGATCTCGATACACAGACGAAAATGCTTTCTAATCTGGTTGGATGCTGCGAGAACAGCCCCAGTATAACGTATGTTATCCAGAGTTCAGAATAGGCAAAGTCTACCCAATGCTTTCCGGCGGTCGATCGGAAAAGTCCGGTGGTAGGGGTCAGGCGGGATCTACGGTGGTTATCTTGCCAAATCTACCGCGCTCCGCGAGTTGCCGACCACGTTCGGCGCGGGTCTCCTAAGCACCCAGCCAGATATTTCTGGGTGGAATCGGGCGAAAGGGGGCGGGAGTCGTTTTCGGAGAACCAGCTTTCCATGTGGTGAATCGTCGCCCGAAAACGACTCCCGACCCCGTTGCGGCCCAATGCAAGGCTACCCTAATTGACAAGAAACTCCTGGCCGGGTGCTTACCATCTGCCCAACGATGCACGCTCACCCGGTTCGCTGAACCGCCGCATGGGGAGGGGCCGTGGCGGGGATCAGCCGAATTCCGGCAGCCTCGTACTCGCGATTGAATTGGTCGAAGAACGCTTGCGAATTTGTGGGTGGCAAATGAACGCCCCCCACAATGCGCTCGCCCTGCAAAACAAGGCCTCGCTGCAAACCGCGAGAGATCTTGTGCGGATCTCGAATCGAACTGGACATGGTAGCCTTTTCCCCTTGATCGGCCGGGCCAAGAACCACCGAAAACCGATTTCGTGTGCTGCAAGTCAGCCGAGTCACGAAGGATTGTGGCGATTCTGACTGCCAGGGCAAGGCCAGTTCCAGCGCGTTCAGCGGATCAAGTACGTTTGGTTCCTCAAACGAATCACCAATTCCTCCCCGGGTTGTTGCCCAGCCAATACCGCGTTCTCGGATGGTGTGTTGGCGGCGACCAACCGGAAGTATTCGTCGGAAAACCGCTCGATCGTCCGAATCTTGTCCCGATCGCGTTCCGGGTCGACGTCCTGAGCATTGGCGGCAATCCACCGTTCGCCTCGTCGGTACAGCGTTTCACCGCCGACGATCCGTACCGATTGGACCTCCACTTGACGATCCGTATCGATATCGCGGAACGTGACACCTCCCGCACTTGGTACCCGTGCGGGAGCCGCAGCGTCGCCCAAGGCTCCCTCAGCGGCCGGGGCATCGTACATGGGCATCGCCCCAAATCCGGAGGCCATCGGCGCACGGATCGCCTGTTGAAACGTCTGCCGCTCGGCCCGTTGCGCGAACCCGGATCGTCCGGAGATCTCGCTCAATCGATCCACGGCGGCGGCAGCGCGGCGATTCCGATGGTCGGCCCTTGCCAGATCGCTGGGACGTTCGTTTTCGTCAGCCAGGAACGAGGTGTAGGGAGTCAGGATTCCGTGCCGCGTCGACAGGGCGACCAGCTCCTGGATCAGTTCCTCGTTCTTGCCATGCAAATCGAGTTCTTCGATGATCTCGCCGATGCGTCGCACGGCCCAGAGTTTTTCCACGAATGCGTATGATTCATCCTGACTGTGCCGAACCAATGCTGCCGGGAACTGCATCGTCTTCGATTCGTCACCGATTTGGCCACAGACCGTTACCTTGGCGTCGCCCGCTTGGCGGTAGCGACCCACGATCACGAGTTGTTCTCCGGCGAACAGATCGTAGATCTCTCGCGGGTAAACTCGATTGACCGCCGGCCCTTGCTCGGGCCGCGAATCTTCCAGATCGACGTCGATCGCGACGTCGGTCATCACCGGTTCGCTGATCCTGCTGTAAAGACTCCCGACGATCCGCTCGAGATCTTCGTCCGGGCGTACGTAGTGGCTCTGCCCGTAATTCGTGCGCGAGATGCGGTCCAGCAGACGACCGTTCACGTCGTACCCGACTCCCAAGCTGATGATCCGCGCACGGTGGGGATTGTTGCGACGAGCGTTCTCGACGATCTTCGCCTCGTTCGTCTCGCCGATGGTGGGCAGACCATCGGTCAGGAACAGGATGTAACTGGGTCGAGTGTCGTCGTGAATCATCTTCAACGCCGTCGCCAACGCTCCGTCGATGTTGGTCGCACCTCCCGCGTACAAACCTTCGACGAATCCCAGCGCCGCCTGTCGCGTCGATTCGTCGTACCGTTGCAACTCGGGACGAAAAGTCTCGATCGTGCTGTCGTAGGCCACGATGTTGAAAGTGTCGTTTTCTCGCAGATTGTTCAGCACGAACTTCAGGGCTTCTCGAGCCTGTTCCATCTTCTTGCCGCTCATGCTGCCCGATCGGTCGACCGCCACGATCACCGTCTTGGGCGCCTGCTGAGTCTTTGGAAGCTCGAACTGCGGACTGGCCAGTAACAGGAAGAAGCCGTCCTCATCCTTGTCCGGCCGATAGCTCAGCACACTGGCGCCCACTTCCGTGGCCGCAGCGTCGAAGATCAGGCGGAAATCGGTCGTGGGCACGTGATCTTTCACCTCGAATTCGACCGTCGCCTGACGATCGCCCGCGCGGGAGATCTGGACTTCGTGAGTCGGGCTGTAGACGCTCTTCAGCGGAGCTTCGGTTTCGATCGTCGCCCGGATGCGCAGGGATTCGATCGGTTTCGAGGTGTACTTGGCCGTCGACAACGGGAACAGAAAATCCGTCACTTGCCGATCCTTCCGCAAGACCTGGTTGTACCGCAGAGTGACCTGTCGATCCGCTCCGGGCGGAACGGGAAAGACGCTGGTCTTGAACATCCCGGTCCCGATCCATTCCAGCAGAGCCGGGTCCTGATCGCGGCGGACGTAGCCCTCGTAGATCGAACGTGCTTCGGCGGCCGGCAACAGCTTGGCTTCGTACTCCTTTCCGTCGACCAGGAAGGTCAGCCGGTCGATGGCTCCGTCGTACGGCAGCGGAAAAACAAACGAGACCTCCATCGGACGACTGCCCGTGTTGACGAACGTCTGCGACACCTGGACTCGGGCCACCTGATCCACCAGTCGAGCCGCAACGGCCAATTCCTTGATCTTGTAAGTCGCCGCCGGCTCGGGCGCCGGTCGTGGGATCGGCGGCCGTGGTGGGATCGGCCTCGGCGGAATGGGACCGGGTGGCGGCCAGATGATGGGCCGCGGAAGAGGTGTCGGCCCGGGCGGATCGACAAAAATCAACACGCCCTGCCCCCAACAATGATGGCTACTTAGCAGCATCCCCAACATCATACCGACCAGCGCCAACAATGAAGCACGCTTCATGACACCACCTCTCCCCGCGAAAACATTCAATCAAACGAAAACTCCACGACCCAAACCACAAGCCGCGATGGATAAGACGAAATAAGTCCGTTTGCCGTTTTCCGGATTCCTGCCGAACAACTTCTCCGCTGCCAGCGAAAAAGGTAGATTGACACAACACAGTTGCGAACATGGTTCCGCGCACCCCCAGTTCGGCGAAAAAATCCGGAGTTTCCATGACCGACGGCCCGAGCGACCCAGTATCCTGCGTCCATTCACTCCGAGCCTATCAGGCGACGATCGGTTTAGGTCGAGTGCCCTGTACCATCAGCCGTATCTGGAGGGACAAGTTGAGCTACCACCGATGCTTCTCGTTGTATTTCGCAGCCATGATGATTGTGATCACGCTGGGTTGTTCCAAGGATTCGGAGCACGAGGCGAAAACGACCCAGCCTACAACTCCGCCCCCACCTCTGATGGTCCTGATATTGGACGACCCGCCGTTAGCAGCGGCAATCGAGCGGCAATGGGCGGCGCGAGCGGACGGCCAATTGCAGATCCAGCAGACGACCACAGACGATCTGTTGTCCGAACGTCGACGCCATCTGGCCGCAGACGCGGTGATCTTCCCTTCCTGGCTGATCGGAGAACTGGCTGAACAAAATCTGATCAGCCCCATCCCACCTGCCACGTTGAACAGTCCCGAATTTGGACGGCGGGACATATTCGATCTGATACGCCAATCGGAGATCGTTTGGGGCGACCGAGTTTTCGGTGTACCGCTGGGGTCCCCCGCACTGACCCTGCTGTATCGCAGTGACATCTTCGAGGCGATCGACGCAAAGCCCCCAGAAACGTGGGGCGAATACCAACAATTGGCGCAGCGATTGGCAGATTTTCGGGGAATCGATGATCTGCAGATTGATGAATCCGAGCGTTGGCATCCGGTGATCGAACCGCTGGGTGACGGGTGGGCCTCGCAAATCCTGCTGGCACGCGCTGCCGGTTACTCGCGGCACCGCAATTACTACTCGACGCTGTTCGATTCGCGGACGATGGAGCCACTGATTGCCGGCCCCCCGTTTGTAAGGGCACTGGAGGAACTTGTGGCAGTGCACCGAGGAAAATCGCCGGAAATGCTGGCGTTCGGACCCGCCGACGCTCGTCGAGCGCTGATTGCAGGACGCTGTGCGATGGCGATTACTTGGCCAAGCCGCATCGAAGACCATGGCGATTCTCCTGCCAGTACGGGTGTGTTCCCCTTGGCCGCCGCTGAGTTGCCCGGTTCCCGCGACGTTTTCAATTTGGGCGATCAGAAGTGGCATCCCCGTAGCCGAAGCGAGGATGGTCGAGCAACTCTTCTGGGAGTGTCCGGTCGAATGGGGGCGGTCAGTACCTTCAGTAGGCAGCCGCAGGCAGCGCTGAATCTATTGGTTAGCTTGTCCAGCACCGATTGGAGCGAACAGATCTCACCATTCAGTGAATCGACCGGCTTATACCGCAGCAGCCAGATACCTTTCGTTTCGTCGTGGCTTGGCCCCAATTTCGAAACGGCGCGAATGTACGGGGAACTGGTAAGTGACATCCACCGCCGCTCGTTGTGGCTGACCTCATTGCGAATCCCGGGCCGATCGAGGTATCTGAGCAAACTGGACACAGCTGTCCAGTCGGCCGTGGCAGGCGACCTGACACCCTCAGACGCCCTGAAACAGGTAGCCGAGCAATGGCAGGCAATCACCGAAGAACTGGGCGTCCAGGCACAAAAGAATGCCTATTTGCGCAGCCTCGGAATGGAGCCCTAATCGGTCGGCTTTGGAAAAATCTTCTTTCGCGGTGGTGCTCCGCTGGACAAGTTCGCGACGCCGCGTTACACTGCGGCCTCACAAATCCTCACGGCTCCGTCTGTTTTGGAGCAAATCGAGGGGGCGTAGCTCAGTTGGGAGAGCGCAGCGTTCGCAATGCTGAGGTCGAGGGTTCGACTCCCTTCGCCTCCACTAACAGCCGCTTGCAACATGAGTTGCAGGCGGCTTTTTTCGTGGTGACTCATCGTTCGTCGTCAGTTGCTGACCCGGTTCCTCGACCCGGCAACGGGTGCAGCACTGGCGTCGGAATTGGAACGAGCCCGGGGTTCCAGTTGATGGGTGCGGTCGCCGCATCCCAAGCATCGTTGGCCGCAAACGACTCCCGCGCCCGTCCCCGTTACCCCAAGGCTGCTCGTTGATTCATTGACCTTCCACTCGGCAGTTGGTACGATCCAAGCTCCGAAACAATGATTGATCGATCCCCAACGTGTTCGGGAAGGGAGCATTTGATGAAGTGGATGCGAGCGTTCTGGTTGCCGGTCGTTTTGTTGGCGGGGTTCGTCGGTTGTGGCACCGATGGACCGCCACCACAAGTCGAACCACGAGCCGAGGTTCCTCGTGAAGAGGACCGGATCCCCGATGGTCCGCCGACGACGGACGACGGGGCGCCCGAGGCCGTTGACGAACTTGTGGACTGGATCCGGCAAAAGGGTGGCACGTCGCGCCTGGACGGCGAAGGACGCTTGATCCTGGTCGATTTTTCCGACACCGACATTACCAAAGCCGATCTCCAGCGATTGGTGGGTCAGCAGCATCTGAGAAACGTACGCTTGACTCGATGCGCCGTCGGCGATGACGGTGTGGCCCATCTGGTCAAACTGCCACGCCTGCTCGTCCTGGGGTTGGACTTGACCGAGGTGACCGACGAAGGGATGCAACACATCGCATCGGCTCGCCGTTTGGAGGAACTCTTGCTGGACAGCGTCGCCGTGACGGACGCGGGCGTCGAGGCGATCGCCCGCCTGTCCGGATTGAGACAATTGCGGCTGGCGGGCACCGGAATCACCGACGCAGCGCTCGAACATCTGGCTGCTTGCACGAGTTTGATCAATTTGAATGTCAGCCAGACAGCGATCACCGACTCGGGGCTGGTCCATCTGACCAAACTGCCGCAACTGCAAGCCTTGAACCTGTATACGACGCAAGTGACCGACGACGGCTTGGATACGCTGCAGTCCATGACGGGCTTGACGTGGCTGAATCTGGACGACACCCGGGTGACCGATGCAGGAATGGTGAAACTCGCCCCGTTGGAGCAACTCGAATTCCTGCATCTGGGGCGCACGGCGATCACCGACGAGGCCGTCGATCATCTGAGTGGACTGACGACCCTGCGTACCCTGCACGTGACTCGGACCGATGTGACCGAAGCGGGCGCGGAACGCTTGCGTCAAGCGTTGCCGGATTGCGAGATCTTCTCGGGCGATCCGGACCAGGATTGATCGCAACAGCGCGGTAGATTCCATCCGTCGCTGTCCGCGTTCGCGTCTTGGGATGCAAGATGCGCGCACGGTGCGCGCATCTTTGTAGGTTGGGACTCTGTCCCGACCGGGTCGGGTCGGAGACCCAACCTACTTCGGTTGCGGCTCAAGTCCGCGTTAGGTCAGGCCCATCGCTTTGCGGGTTCCGGCGTGGCGGATTTCGCCCTCGTGGGTAACCAACGACTCGCGACAGATCGGGTCGTCCAGATCCATCGATGACAGCCCTTTCTTGAACAGGTTCTTCACGTAGTGCATGACGTTGTGGCTGTACAACCAGCTTCCATGCACGGGCACCGAACCGGGAATATTCCAGAGTCCCATGATCGTCACACCATGCCGATCGATCTGCCCGCCGGGCGGCGTCAATTCGCAGTTGCCGCCTTGATCGATGGCAACGTCCAGGATGATCGAGCCGGGTTGCATCTGGGCGACCATCGACTCGGTCAGCAGCACCGGAGCGACTTCGCCGGGAACCAACGCACCCAGGATCACGATGTCGGCTTGTTGCACCAACGGCAGCAATGCGGCTCGTTCTTTTTCGAGCCACTCAGCCGGCAACGCTCGGGCACGCCCATCCGGCCCGACGACCAGATCCGCCGGCACCTCGAAGCCCGCCACCTTGGCGCCCAAACTGCCCGCCGACTGACGCGCCTCCTCCCGCGTATCGACCGCCGTCACGGTACCCCCCAGTCGTTTTGCCGTCGCGATGGCTTGCAAGCCCACGACGCCCGCGCCGACGATCAGGATCTTGGCCGGCTTGATCGTGCCGATCGTCGTGCCGGTCATCGGGATGAACCTGGGGAAGTGATTCGCCGCGATCAGCATGGCCTTGTAGCCCGAAATCGTACTCATCGACGTCAAGGCGTCCATCGATTGAGCCCGCGAGATGCGGGGGATGGCGTCCATGCTAAATGAAGTTACGTTCCGCTCAGCGAGCATCGCGATCGTTTTGTGATTGACCGGGGCGGCGGGATGCAGGAAGGCGATCAAAACGGCGCCTTCGCGCACGACTTCTGCTTCGTGGTATCCGCCCGACTCGCACGTCCACGGCTGCTTGACCTTCAGGATCACGTCGGCAGCACTCAACAACTGTTGAGCATCTTCGACCAGCCCCGCCCCGGCCGCGACGAACGCGTCGTCTTCGTGCAACGAGCCGCGACCAGCCGATGACTGGACAAGCACTTCGAACCCCATCGACACATATTCCCGAACCGTTTCGGGAATCGCCGCGACTCGACCCTCGTGTTGCAGGATCTCCTTAGGCACGCCGATAATCATGATGCACCTCCTTCTTCTGCCTTGATCATACCACGTCGGCCCAGTCCGTGAAACAACGGTGGAAGCAGCAACCCTATTCGTAACGAGGAACGCTCAGTCAAGAACCCGACAGATATTTCTTCGCCGATTTCTAGGCTAAGGCTGAGTGCCGGGTTCCAGTTACCATCTTGGCACGGGTCTCTGACCTACTTTGCCTTCGGCGCAAGTTGAACTCTATCTACGAGCTAGAGTTTGACACAGCCGAAAACGCGGCAAATGGAACACGCCACTGACGACGCCTTCACGCACCCATTCATTGGCCGCGTTCGGTCAGCCATGCGTCCAGCGGTTTGAGCGATTCCCAGCCGTCGGCTGCGCTCAGCAATTGGCACAGTTGATCGCTGGTCAATTTCTCGATCCGCTGTCGCATGGTTTTGGTCAGGCGACCTCGCTTGCCTTCCAACACGACCCCCACGGCCTTGATCAGCCCCTCGGTACGACCCTCGGCAAGTCCCTTGGCAAGCCCACGCTCCTCGCCGATCTCGATCAAGCTGAGCGTCAAACACGCGATCAAGCTGCTTGTCCGTTTACCCAACGCGAACGGGGTCGGGAGTCGTTTTCGGGCAACGATTCACCACATGGAAAGCGGGTTCTCGAAGCCGAAGTCAGCGCTATTCGTTGCTGCAGCCAACGCGGCTGCCCCTACGAAAACAGCGACCGGGTTCAAAGCACGGCGGTGTCCCTCGGTTTGGAGTCCACGCTCTGTCCACGGGGCCGGCCCAGAATCATGGAAAAATAGGCAACCCGATAAAATGCCCAATTTATGCTCCTGACCCCTTTAATTGCCGCTTTAATTGCCGTGATGTGTGGCGGTGCCGCAGCCTGCCAAACCGAGATCAAGGGCGGATTTCGATCACCACGTCGCCATCAGTAA
>SKKK01000037.1 GCA_007121535.1 Planctomycetaceae bacterium
CGAGCCAAGGCGGGGTAAGCCGCCGCCCGCTGCGGATCGATCGTGCGCAGGAACAGCACCGGCAGGTCGTACTCGATCCCCGTGCGCACATAGACCTCGATCAAATCAGGACGCGTCGCCAACGCTCCCATGTGGGTATCCAGATGGGTCAGCGGCACGCCGAACTGAATCGCCCGGTCGATCTGCGCCCGCAACTCGATCGCCACCTCGTCGGCTTTGGCATGCTCGGCGACCTGCCGGGTGTTGCTCCACAAGTACCCATCGGGATCGATCAGACTGGGTACCTTCTCGCGTGGCGCCACCGGCCCCCAGCGATAGAACTTCCACTCGCAGTTCACCGTCAGATGGACACCCCAATCCCGATCCGGGTTTCGCCGAGCGTAATCGGCGAACTCCGGAAACCACGCGCAGGGCACCATGATGCTGGCCGAGCTGACGATGCCGTTTTCCATGGCATCGATCGTCCCACGGTTCGCCGAATGCGACATGCCCGCATCGTCGGCATGGATGATCAGGTAACGCTGGCCGACCGGTTCAGCCGCCAGCACGTGGGAATGTGATAAAGCGAGACCCATCACGGCAGCAGCCGTTAAGATCCAGGTACGCATGACATTTCTTCCTTCAACGCGGCCTTAGTTGGTGGACAATTCGATGCGACCGAGATCGATCGCCGATCCCTGTTCCACCGTCAGGGTGAACTCGGACGAATCCGGCTTCCTGTAACGATTCTTAAGTTTATCGGGTCCGGAGTAAGAAGCGCTGATCATACTGAAATCCTGCCAGACGAACGTCAGCTTGTATTCGCCCAGCGGCGCACCATCTCCAGCCTCGTAAGTCGATAGTTGAAACTTTCCCTCCTTGTCGGTGACAGCCTGAGTGACCGTGGGATCTTCTCGATCGATGCCCCCCACGGGGTGGCATTGGACCTGCAGCATGGCGGCCGGCTGACCATCCACGTAAACTTCGCCCCGAACCGGAATCGTGACCTTTCGCCCGGTATCGGTCTTGGAACAGGCGGTAATCGTTAGGCAGACGCTGGCAGCGCCTACGAGCAGAAAGCAACCAGCTATTCGACGTTTCATAACTTGCCTCGTTTCCTCTTGAACGTCCGGTGCCGTTGTCCGCTCATAACCTCCGAAAAGTCATGAACCGCAAATGGCACGAGCAACCGTGATCTACCCCGCGCCTGACGGGTACACAAGGCTTCAGGGTATTGCGAATGACCCCTGCTGGGAAGGGTTCGCAGCAGGGAAAAAATCTGCAAGGCTGCGAGCGATCATCACTCAACAGCCTTGTGAATGCTTGAGGTTGAAAATTGGAGGGTCTACACCCGATCCTAAGAGGCCGCAACAAAACCGCTCATGTGGGTCGGTATCTCCGAGACCGACGCGGTTTTGTTCCGGCCTCGAACCAGATTCGGTGCCTCAGTTCGTACCGCTGGCGGGTTCGCGACCTGCTCGCGTAATCAGCGAGGCAAGCACAAAAGGCTGAATCGAATCGCTCAGGAAAGTGACCGAACCGTCGGCCAACAGGAACATGGCGCCACCGGGGTGGAAACTGTAGAAACCAGCCCCTCGCCGATTTGTGCAGTTGATGCCACAGGGTCCCTCCTGCGGTGCCGTTTCGTTTTGCACAGAACCGGCCGGCCAGTGCTCACCGTTCAGTATGTCGCCCCATCCGCCACCGTTGGCCAGGCCCAGCGCGTCGTAGGGTGCATCCGACCTGATTCGTCGTCCCACATAAATATTGTCTCCCCCAAGCCGTTCGGCCAGCAGGATCGTGTTCGATGTCCCATCCACGATGTCAGCTATCCGGCTCGACCGGGAAGTCTCGCCCGGAAAATTGCCAGCAAACTGCAAAGCACCATGCCGTTGACCAACAGAGAAGTTAGCATACGCCAATTGCGAATAGACTCCCCGCACGCCAGAAGCCACACAGTAATCCGACGGAGCCACCTCAGCAGTGACCGGGAATTCCGGCTCATAATTCAAGGTATAGACGCGGGCCGAAGGTGCCATCGGAGCCGAGGGACAAACGAACGTCGGAATGATTGTTCGAACCACCTCCATGTTCTGAGCAACCACCGTCGGGTCGTATCCCAACGCCACGGCCTCGTTGAACGGTGGTACCCGAGTGTCGTAACTGTCGAACAAAGGCTGCTGTTCGATGAACGGCAACACCACGATGCCCCAAACCGAAGCATTCAAGCCCGGTCCCAGCATGTTGGGAGCATCCACCATCCACGAATACGGGAACGTCCTATACGTGGATTCGTAGTTGTGCAAGCCCAACCCAAGCTGTTTCAGATTGTTCGAGCACTGCGACCGGCGAGCGGCTTCACGCGCGGCCTGAACGGCCGGCAGTAACAAAGCAACCAGCACGCCGATGATCGCAATCACCACCAGCAATTCGACAAGCGTGAAGCCTCGAGTCCCCTTGCGCTCAGACATTATGGAGTAACACATCAAAACCCCCTCCCCTTATCCAAAGAATAGACCACCCAAAAGAAGATGGCTCGCATCATTACAGACCATGACAATTCGCCATCGCTCGAAGAATACAAACCATCCGCATCAAGTATAAGTTTCGCTTCGATCGATAGCAACTATTTCCCAACCGACCAGTGTTTCCCACCCGACCAGCACCTGACGGCCCTTTTGTCATCAACTTTTGTTTTGCTGACGACGAACTTTGAGTCCAGTGTCGAGGCTGAAGCGTAGTGCCGCGTTGCAGGCAGACAACCGTGCCCTGGCCAGCACGCCCCCATAAACGGGGGTGAACGCGCGACGTTGCCCGCTATCCAGTTCCACCGGTTCTTGGAATAATAATCTCAACCTGCTTGGTATTTTCCTGCCGCACTCGAAAGAGCGCGGAATTTCCCCGTTCTGGCGAACGTGGAAACGTCCCGCGTTCGTTTCGAGTCGTACAATCCGCATCCCTCGCAATCAGGAGTTCCATGATGACCTCTCGCATCGATCGTCGAACGTTTACCAAGTCCAGTGCTGCGGCAGCCGCGCTAGGATGGACCGCCGCTGCCGTGCCGCGCGTTTCACGAGCGGCGGATCCATTGCGAGCCAACGAAAAGATCCGGCTGGGATTCATCGGCGTCGCCAACCGAGGCGTACAGTTGATGGATGCGTTCATGGAACACGATGACATGCAGATCGTCGCGCTTTGCGACGTCGATCAACAGATCGTCGGTGCAGCGAAAGAAAAAGCCGGCGGCCAAGTGGCGACGTACACCGATTTTCGCCGCTTGATCGATCGCGACGATATCGATGCGGTCGTGATCGCCACGCCGGACCATTGGCACGCGATCCAGACGATCAATGCCTGTGACGCCGGCAAGGACGTGTACGTGGAAAAGCCCCTATCGATGACCGTGGTCGAAGGTCGCCGAATGGTCCAGGCGGCCGAGCGGAACAAACGGGTGGTCCAGGTGGGGACGCACCGACGCAGTTCGCCCCTGTACCAACGCCTGGCCGAACGCGCTCGACAAGGGGATTTCGGCAAGATTTGCGTCAGCACGGCTTACCGGTTGAGCAACATGGTGCCTCGGGGCATCGGTCGAGCGACCCCGACGGCTCCTCCAGCTCATCTGGATTGGGACATGTGGCTGGGTCCTCGACCGGCACGACCTTTCCAGGAGAACATTGCGCCGTACCGTTTCCGCTGGTGGGACCTGTATTCTTCGCAAATGGCCAATTGGGGGGTCCACTTCTTGGATGCGATCCGATGGTGTACCGATGAACTGGCGCCTTCGGCCGTCACGGCGGTCGGCGGGCGCTACGCCGTCGACGATGATCGCACCATTCCGGATACGGCTGTCGTAACCTTCGAATTCGATTCGGGTCGCTTGGCCCTTTTCGGCCAGTACGAAACCAGTGGCAACCGGGCGTTCCCGTTCGGCGAAATCGAGTTTCGGGGTACCGACGGCACGGTGTACGCCAGCGAGCGGGGATTTCGCGTCGTGCCGGAACGCGGTGGCCAATTCCAGGACCGCGAGCCGCGCGTCAAGCCGGAAGCCGTCGACCATCCCAGTAACAATGCGATGTTGACCGCCATGCACGCCAGGAACTTCCTGGACTGCATGCGGACTCGCGAAGCTCCCCACGCCGATATCGAAACCGGCCACCGGTCGACGACGTTCGCGCTGATCGCCAACATTTCGCTGCAGCTTGGCCGCCGCCTGCAATGGGATGCCGCCGAGGAACGTTTCCCCGATTGCGAAGAAGCCAATCAATTGCTGCACTACGAATACCGAGCGCCCTGGAAACTGGGCTGACCCGAATTGGTAGACGGTAGGTGGTAGACGGTAGGTGGGGGAGAGCAGATGGCGATTGAGAGATTCGAGCTGTTGGAGGTTTGGCAGGTGGCTGACGAAGTCGTATTGGCGGTTTACCGATTGACTTCTGCATTCCCAGACCATGAGCGGTTTGGATTGACCTCGCAGATGCGACGAGCCTCAGTTTTCCATTCCCGCCAACATTGCCGAAGGTTTCAAACGACGAGGTTTGCGAGACAAGATACATTTTTACAATAAGCACCCGGCCAGATATTTCTTGGGGGGAATCGGGCGAAGGGGGTCGGGAGTCGTTTTCGGGTGACCCGCTTCCCATCTGGCAGGTCGTTAACCGAAAACGACTCCCGATCCCGTTGCGTCCCCGTGCAAGGCTACCCTCAATTGCCAAGAAACTTCTGGCCGGGTGCTTACCACCTACCGTCTACTGCCTACTGCCTACTGCCTACCGTCTAACCCGACGATCTGGCCCGTTGCAGCGGAATGCTGCTCGGCCAGCACAAGAC
>SKKK01000286.1 GCA_007121535.1 Planctomycetaceae bacterium
ACGTTCGGTGGGATGCTCAAGTTACTTTCGACCGCGTAGGGCACCTCGACGTCTCGCGCCCGCAGATACAGGTATTCGCCATAGGCGCGAAAGTGGTACGGCTCGGCGTAGCACACCTTGCCCGAGTGTTTTCCACCTTTGCCATCAAACTTTTGCTTAACCCCATGTTGGTGGGATGCAAGTGTGGCAGTTTGGGTCGGACTCGAGGCGTGACCAGAGCGAAACTGAAACGACGCTGGACCCGTCTCGGGAACGGTCGTCAGCGTGTTGGAGGTGCGAGGTGAACCACCCGGTGTTCGAGCGAGACCGATCCCGGTGGGATTTGCACCGTCTACCAGAAAGCCAGTCTGAGCGACAGCGACAGAACTGAACAGTGTGAGCAAGGCGACGTGGGCCATTGCGATAAGAAATTTTGCTTGCATGGAACATTCCCCCCATGTGTGAAAACCTGATTGTTTAGATCGACCCGCACAAGCGAAATTGAAAGAAAATTAGTAAGACGTGGCAATTCTTTCCCAAGTTACCTATTTTCCAATTGTCGTTTGACACGTCATGCTGGGCAATCAAGATAGATTAGGTTGAGTGCTTTATCACGCATCGCAATGATGGAAAGTAGACGAAAACGTGAGCGAATCGATACGCTTCCACCATCGGAAACGGGAGTTTAACGGGGATCTTCCCGATACACCGTCGACAGGATCGCCGATGCAACGCGGCCACGAGGGCATCAGCCTGTTGTTCGAGGCGTATCTGTACGCCATGGAACTGGGATGCGATGTATGGGACTTTGCCGTGGAGATTGAATACCTTCACCGAGCAGGCTGCACCGGAAGCGAATTCAGGTGGCTCTTAAGTAAAGGTTTCGTCGCTCATGCCATCGAAAACACGATGCCCGGCGAATCCAAGCGGACGTTTCGACACTTTGAGGGTTCCCCGGGATGGACGTTCAGCCACAGGACGTGTTTCGTGCTGACCGATGCCGGACTGGCTTTTGCTCGGGATGAGGTGGGCGATCTCTTGCATTGGCCCCTCGGTCGACGGCAAGTCGTGAAGCGCGTCCAACAAGCTTCGGTAGAAGGCGAGCCGAGACCCTGGTGGGATTCTCAGCGGCGGCAATTGCGTCTGGGCGATGCGATCGTCAAACAATTCAGAGTCCCCGCGTCCAATCAGACGAGGATCTTGGCCGCATTCGAGGAGGAGGGGTGGCCGGTGCGCATCGATGATCCGTTGCCACCCAACGGGGAACAGAAGCCAAAACGCCGATTGCACGATACGATCAACTCGCTGAACCGCAGCCAGAAGCAGCATCTGATCCGCTTTCTCGGCGACGGCTCGGGCCAAGGCATCCGCTGGGAATTGGTAGTGCAGGAAGGTGGTTGAGCACCTTGGGTACGTGCGGGGGTGGAGTCGGCTGCCGCAGCCATCTGCGGGTCATCCGGCTTTGACTTCGCCGTCATCCTTGCCTATCTCAATGCTGACGGATCCATACCGAACTGCGAAAGCCCGGCGAACTGCGGCGGCGGGGTTCGGTTGCTCCATCCCCAGCGGAAGAAGATCCGCTGCGGTTGGCTCGCGCATAATAGGGGATGGCTTGCAAGGGCGTACCATCGGACCAATGTCCGTGCAACGTGGTGACACCGCCCAACAGATCGGCTTGCCAGCGCTCCGACAAGGGCGATTGCGGTTCCAAAGACTTATCCAGCGGCTGGTCCGTTGCTTCGAAGCAGTAGATCAGTGGTCCGCGACGCAACGCCACCTGACCGACTGTCGCGGCAACTTTCGGACTGGCCTCGATCCTTTGGATCGCCATCGGTAATTGCAACTCGATCCGATCCCCCGGCTTCCACGTTCGCTCGATGACCGCGTACCCTTTGGTGATCGGCGCTTCGATCGGGGAGCCATTCACGGACAGCTCCGAGAGCGTGTCTGTCGCCGGAACGGCGGTGTACAGATCGCTGACGCTACGGTGCGGGACGCGAAGATGCACGCGAAACGCCTGTTCCTCGGCCGGATGCACCTCGATAGCCACCCGGCCGCTTCGGGGATGATCGGTAATCTGGACCAACCGGACCTGCGTGCCCCCCACGTCCTGGATTGTCACCGTGCTGCCGATGTACAGTTGTACGTAGATGCCTTGATCGTCGCGAGCGTACATCCAAGTGGGCAACATCAGCAACACTCGTGGGATGTTGCCTACGCAGCACGGGCAGACATGCCAATCGTAACGCGGGCCGCTGGTCACCAGCGGGTTCTGGTAGTAGAAGTTTTGGCCCTGCAAGTCGATCGATCCCAGCAGGGCGTTGTATAAGGTCTCTTCGTACAGGTCGACAAAGCGCGCGTCGTGATACGTCAGGTTCAGCTTGTGCTGAAAGAAGATCAGCCCGCAACTGGAACACGATTCGCAATACGCGTTGTGACGCAACGAGTAATCCGGGCCGAATCCCTCGGACGTTTCACCGCTGCCGATGCCGCCGGTGACATAGTACTTTCGGTTGACGATGTTGTCCCAGAGACTGATCACCGCGCTTTGGTAGTCGATATCACCCGTCTCCATCGCCACGTCGGCCATCGCTGCGTACGAATAGGACGCGCGGACCGCATGCCCCACCGCCTCGTACTGCTGCTGAACCGGGACATGGCTCTGGTCGTACTGGTGGCCTCCGTCGCGGTTGTCCAACAGGAATTTGGCCAGTTGAATAAAACGATCGCCGGCGCCCGAGCCTTCGATCTGATTGACGTAGCGGCCGAATCGGACCAGCGCGATCTCCATACCCTGGTGCTCGTCGTACCAGGCCCTTTTCGGCGGCGGTCCCAAATGAGCGTCCCAGCAATCGGCCAGCTTTTTGGCGGCATCGTACAGCCGCAGGTCCTGGCCGCCGGTCAGCGTGTGATGAGCGATGGCGGCTTCGAGGAAATAGCCTGCTACGTAGCCTTCGTGATCCGCTCGATGGCGTGGTGTCCAGCGAGGCCGACCGCTGAGCGTAAAGGCCGTCTGCAAGTAGCCGTCCGGCTCTTGTGCGGACAAAACGATGGGAATCCAGTCCTCCAAAGTCGCTCGCATGAACTCCTGAGCCTGCATGACCTCGGGATCGTCCTTCGGATCGATCATCAGCGCCACACACATCGATTCGATGATGTTCAGCACCCATGCATTGGAAAAGACGTAACCGCGGTGCCTGCCTGCGGGCTTGCCCGCCAATTTGTTTGCAGCGTCGATAAAGTTGTTCAGACCGCCCTCGGGCAGATCGGGATCGGAGATCTTTCGGATGCAATGCGGGATCCAATCGACGATCAACGCCTTGGCGCGATCGCTCCACAGCGGGCTGTCGATCCGATAAGCGGTCGTATCCACGGGCTGCAAATGCACTTCAGGCGGACTCGGGACAACCTGGACCGTCACTTCGGAAGAAGCGGTCAAAGGAGGCGAACCGGCCGTCAATTCCAACACGTACCGGCCCTCAGTCTCGATCGTGGCCGTTGTCGTCGGATCGTGAGGATCGTCGAAAGCCACCTCACCGGGCCCCGATCGCTTGCTCCATACCACCGGTACGGTGCGTTGGGGATCCAGCGTGTGGATCAGGCCGCTCAGATAGGTCCGGCCGCCCCGGATCACCATCCGGTCGACACCAGCCGAGACGCGAGGCGGAAACTCGGGCGAACGCCCCGAATCGTAGACCTTCCACTGCAGGATGCCCGTCGAAAACGTTCCTTGTCCGTCGATCTCCAGCCTCAGTCGATTGATTTCAATCGGATCGAAAGTCGTGATATTGAATCGATCGCCTGCAACGCCCAATCCCGATACGTTGGGGACCGGTACGAACGCGTCTCCATCCCAGTACAGCAAGCGACATGCTTGCGGCAAACGGACGCCCCGATTGTCGTCCCACCAGTAAACTTCGACGCGATCGGTGCTGATCGGCTGGCTCCAATCGTATTGGACCCATTGCGTACCACGTGTGGGCCAATTGCCGTACGAGCCTCGCCGGTTATCCCGGGAACTTCGCGGTTGATAATCGTGATTCAACGCGTCGGTACTGGTATCCCCCGAGACATACGAACTGCTGGGTTCAGCCACCAACGCCAAATTGCGTCGCAGTGGGACTGGATCGCCTTGCCCCATCGCCTCGATCCCAACGATCGTGACGGCGAGGGCCGTCATTAGCTGTACCATCTTCATTTCAGGACACTCCGATGTTGTGACAAAATGGGACGGGCTCCGAGCGAAAACCGCGAAGACCATGGAAAACGAGGGGGTGCCGAGGTGCCTGTCCCAATTTTTTCACAGCCTCACCGGGATTGGATCATGGAAAAACGAGTGATCCCACCACACGCTGTCGATCCGAACATTTCCGAACTCGTCCAGCTTGAAGTCAGACAGTTTCGAGTCTAGCGACGGTGCATTCGTTTGAATACTCCAGTCCGCACAAATCTTTCCGAGCGTCCCAGCATGGCTGAGTTTCGAAAGCAGGAAGCTTTCCTTCGCGCTCAATTCGTTTAACCGTCAGCCGAAGGCGTACGCCGCCCCATGTTCGTCGCCCTCCGTATCATCTGGCTGGCCCCCAAATCGTTAATATATGAGTGGAGACTACCTGTCAGAGGGGACATGAAACCGCCCCCAGGGGTTTATTGATATGGCGATTGGTTGAATGTGACCAAGGGACGATTGGTGGGTGGCACCTACTGGCACTCGAGATCAACCGGTGTTTGCATGGGGCCCATTGCAGACTACGGGATTTCGGTGATGGGATCTTGCTGCCAGATTGGATTGGGATAGCCCGGAATATCGGGATCTGGGTCCTGTG